>CAJPNZ010000074.1 GCA_905372155.1 Propionibacteriaceae bacterium | reverse complement strand
GCGGCGGCGGGGCTGGCGAGGACGGGGCGGCGTCGCAGCTCCGCGAGTTCCTGCCCGGCCTGCCCGATCCGCGCCTCGATGGCCTGCCTGAGCCTGGCGCGGGCCAGGGCGACGAGGTCCTGTTCGGCCGCGAACTCCGGGACGATACGGGAGGCCGCGTCGGTGGGGGTGGAGGCCCGCAGGTCGGCGACGAAATCCAGCAACGGGGTGTCGGACTCGTGTCCGATGGCGGAGACCACCGGGGTGCGGCAGGCGGAAACCGCCCGCACCAGGCCCTCGTCGGAGAACGGCAGCAGGTCCTCCAGGGCCCCGCCGCCGCGGGCGATGACGATGACATCGACCTCCGGGTCCTCGTCGAGATCCTGGAGGGCCTGCATCACCGACGCGGCGGCGTTCGGTCCCTGAACCAGTGAATGCGCGACGGTGAAACGCGCCGGCCAGCGACGGGTCACGTTGCGCAACACGTCGTGTTCGGCGTCGGAATCCTTGCCGGTGATCAACCCGATGCGGCGGGGCAGCAACGGCAGCGGGCGTTTGCGGTGGGGATCGAACAGACCCTCGGCCTGGAGTTTGCGGCGCCGCGCGTCCAACTCGGCCAGTAACCTGCCGACCCCCGCCACCCGCAGTTCCAGGCACTCGAAGCTGAGCGACGAGGTGGGTTCCCACACCCGCGGTTTCAGGCGCACCGCCACCTGCGACCCCTCCGGCAGCGGGCCCGCCGCATCCAACACGAAGGCCGTGGCCGTCACCGAGCAGGAGACATCGGCGAACCGATCCCTCAGGGTGAGGAACTGGGTGGGTGCGGCGCGGCGTTTGATCTCGATGACCTGCGCCTCCACCCAGATCTCGCCGAGCCTGCCCACCCAGTCCGCGACCGCACCGACGACTCGCGCCAGCGGCTGCGGATGCTCGGGAGAACTGGTCAGGGCCATGTCAGGGAGCCTACCCATGCATCCTGACATTTATTCGGACTAGGCTAGGAACATGAGTCAGCAGCCCCTCGACAGATCCGAATTTGAAGCCGCGCTCTCGGCCCGGAAAGACCTCGGTCCGGAGATGGAACCTGCGCTCGTCGATTCGTTCGCCGAAAAAGTGGTCGCCGAGATCAGGCGCCAACAGGCGACGACCCCGAGGCCAGGGTTTCCCGCACCGACTCTCACCCCGGCCCAGATGGCGTACATGCAGCGCCGCAATCGTCCTTACAACCCGATGGTGCTGGCGGTGGTGTCGATGGTCCTCGCCGTCCCGTTGACCGCGATTTCACTCTCGCTCGGCGGAATCTTTATGGGACTGGTGGTGTGGGCGGGGATCATCGGTATCAATTTCGCCGCCGCCCTGGGAAATTTCAAGTTCAACGATCCGTCGTCGCGCTGACGTTCGTCGAGTGGTTGACCCCCGGACACATCGCGACTCCCGTCCCCGGAAAACACATCCGGTGTGGCCCGCTTAATATTCGGTGCTGTGAGCAGCAGGAAGGGAACCCGGAAACCCGGGGGACATTCGCAGGGCTGGGTGCCGAACCATCACGGGGCATGGGCGATGCTGATCATGCCCTACGTCATGGGGTTGATCTGGGCCATCGGGGCCGGACGGTTCTCGTGGCCGCTGGCGTTGCTGGCCCCGGTGTGGGTGATCGGCTACTTCGCCTTCTTCGCCACGGCGACGTGGCTGAAGTCGAACTTCAAACCCAGGTATCGCCGCGCCGCGATCACCTACGGCGCGGTCACCGTCGTCCTCGGCATCCTGCTGCTGGCGCTGAAACCCGCGTGGTGGGCGTGGGCGCTGGTGTTCGGGCCGTTGACCGGGATCGGGTTGTGGCTGGCGTGGAAACGCCGCGAACGATCGCTGCTGTCGGGTTTCGTGACGGTACTGGCCGCCGCGGGACTGCCCCTGGTGCTCGGCTCGGAGGGGCCGCTCAACCTCGGTGGCCTGCCGGTACTGGCGGGGTTGTCGCTGGCCTGCTTCGGTTACTTCTTCGGCACCGTGTTCTACGTCAAGACCAACGTGCGGGAACGCGGCCGGGCGAGCTACATCGTCTACTCCGTCACCTGGCACGCGGCCTGTGCGGTGCTGTTCGCCGTCGTCGACTTCCACCTGCCCCGCTGGTGGCTGGTGGCGTTCTTCGTCGCCTGCACGCTGCGGGCGTGGCTGGTGCCCTCGCTGGGGGTGATGAAGGGCCGCAAGGTGACCACCAAACAGCTCGGCTACACGGAGATGATCGCCACCGCGGCGCTGCTGGCGATCCTGATTCCCGGGGTGCTGATCGCCTGACCGGCGGCCGGTCGGAAACGCCGAGGGACGGTGCGTGCCCCGTACACTGGCCCGCATGAGCACCAGCAAGCGGGTCATCGTCGCTGCGCCACGCGGATACTGCGCGGGCGTGGACCGTGCCGTCACCACCGTGGAGAAGGCCCTCGAGACCTACGGCCCGCCCGTCTACGTGCGCAAACAGATCGTGCACAACAAACACGTCGTCTCGACCCTCGAGAAACGGGGCGCGATCTTCGTCGACGAACTGGACGAGGTGCCCGCCGACGCCCTGGTGGTGTTCTCCGCGCACGGTGTCTCCCCGGCCGTCCGTGAGGAGGCGGTCCGCCGCGAGCTGCGCACAATCGACGCCACCTGCCCGCTCGTGACGAAGGTGCACCGCGAGGCGAAACGGTTCGCCGCCAAGGACACCGACATCCTCCTGATCGGGCACGCCGGGCACGAGGAGGTGGAGGGCACCATGGGGGAGGCCCCGGACCGCACCACCCTCCTGGAGAGCCCCGACGACGTCGACCGCCTCGACCTGCCCACCGACAAACCCCTCGTCTGGTTGTCGCAGACCACCCTCAGCGTCGACGAGACCATGGAGACCGTCACCCGGCTGCGGCAGAGGTTCCCGCTGCTGGTGAGCCCACCCACCGACGACATCTGCTACGCCACCCAGAACCGGCAGCAGGCGGTCAAGCAGATCGCACCCCACTGCGACCTGATGATCGTGGTCGGGTCGCGGAACTCGTCGAACTCGATGCGCCTGGTGGAGGTAGCGCTCGAGGCCGGGGCGAAACGCTCCGAACGCATCGACTACCCCCACGAGATCCGAGACGAATGGCTCGACGGTATCTCCACCATCGGGCTCACCTCGGGGGCCTCCGTGCCCGACGAACTGGTGCAGGGGGCGCTGGCGCTGCTGAGGGAACGGGGCTTCCCGAAGGCCGACGAGGAACGCCTCATCGAGGAGAACCTGACCTTCGCCCTGCCCCCGGAGCTGCGCCGCGACCTGGGCGGGGAAGATCAGCGACGATCCCGCCGCCACCCCGGCCGGCGAGGTGACGAGGCGGCGAAGAAACACGAACCCCTTGACGTGGGCGCCGATTGACCTTCCCGGGCGCCGGGCCGGCCTGCGACGGGGGTTGCGCTCCGGGTGTTTCTACAGGAGTTGGTCGGTGATGTCCTGGCCGGTGGTGTTGTCGTGCCAGCGGCGGCGTCCGTCCTGGACGACGAGCTGGAGATCGGCGCCCACGGGTAGGTTGTAGATGCCGATCAGGGCGGGCTCGAGGTTGGCGATGGAATTGAAGCTGGCAACGATGAGGTTGCCCGGTTCGTTCAGGAAATCGTCGGTGTCGATGTCGGACAGGATCCGCCACCCGGTGTCGACGGGGTTGGCGGACCTTTCCCGTCGGACCCATTTGATGTGGACCCTGCCGTCGATGATGTTGCGGGAGACCAGGCAGCCTCCGGAATCCTTGATGAACTCGGTGAACTTCTGCGTGCTCACGGACGTGCTCCTCCAATCGGGTGGCGATGACTGGGTTGCCGGGTGTTCTCCGGTTCTGATGATGTGCGGTTGTCCTGTGTCAGCTGTTGCGGCGGGCGTCGCGTTCTTGCTCGGTGATGGCCTGGTACACGCCTTCGTTCTCATCAGGATGCGGAGGCGGGGCGGTGCGGGCGCGTTCGGCGCCTTGGGCTAGCCAGTCGGGGGTGTGCTGGGCATCGCGGGGGTGGAGTCGGAGTTCGTCGGCGCTCATCCACAGACGAGCCCACGTCCACGCCCCGCGCTCCGGCTCAGCCATTGCCCGACGCAGATCCATCGTCGCCGAGCCGATCGCGAAGGGGTCCCGGATGCGGGTGCGCGTGCCGTCCTGGGCGGTCAGGACGGGGTCGAGCCATCCGCGTACCCCGGTCCGCTTGTCTCCAGGGCGATGCGAGTGGCGCCCTGGGGCGGCAGCCACTGGGCCAGTGTTTCTTGCAGGAGAGAGAGGATCTCCTCGGCTGATTTCCCTGTTGTCTTCAAGCTGGCAATCACATCGACTCCTTTCTGCGCGTCTGCCTGCTTGCCAGGGAACGGTTCGGGGCCGTCGGGTCTTCCCGTGTGTCCAGCCTAACTCCGTTTTCCGTGAGGAAGCTCTGTCGATGTTCGCGCCCGTGGGGTTTGGTTTGTCTGCTGAGCGCAGGCCCCCAGCCGTTTGCTGCCGCAATCAGCCTCTACACCAGGAAACGGAAATAGGGGCTGGTGGAATCGACCTCGTTGACCTCCATGCCGCATTCGGTGATGCGGGCCAGGAGGAAGCGGTAGTCCCCGGGGTTGCTGAGCTCGACGCCGACCAGGGCCGGGCCGACCTCCCGGCTGGAGCGTTTCACGTACTCGAAGTAGGTGATGTCGTCGTCGGGGCCGAGCACCTCGTCGAGGAAACGCCGCAACGCGCCCGGCTGCTGCGGGAAGTTGACCAGGAAGTAGTGCTTGCGACCCTCGTGCAGCAGCGACCGTTCCACGATGTCGGCGTAGCGGGCGACGTCGTTGTTGCCGCCCGAGACGATGCTCAGCACCCGCGACCCGGCGGGGACGTGGACGCGCAAGCCCACCCCGCCGGTGGGCAGGGCGGCGGCCGCGAGGGCCCCGGCGGGTTCGGCGATGATGCCGTCGGTCTGGTACATGGCGAGCATCTCGGAGCACACCTGTCCCTCGGGGATGCGGGTCAGTTCGATCTTCGCCTCGTTGATGACGTCGAAGGTGTAGTCACCCACGAGGCTGACCGCGGCACCGTCGACGAAGGTGTCGATGTTGGTCAGCGGGAACGGGCGCCCCGCGGAGATCGCGGCCGCCACGCACGGCGCCCCGTCCGGTTCCACCCCGATGATCCGCACCTGCGGGTGGTGGGTGCGCAACCAGGCCGCGGCACCCGACATCAAACCCCCGCCACCGACGGGCAGGATCACGACGTCCGGCACGAACCCGAGCTGTTCGACGGCCTCCGCGATGGCGGTGCCCTGCCCGGCGGCGGTGCGCGGGTCGTTGAAGGCGGGCACGAGGATGCGGTCGTTGGTCTCCGCGAACCGAGCCGCGGCCCGGGAGGCCTGGTCGTAGGTGGCGCCCTCCATGACGAGCTCGACGTGACCGCGCCCCAGCGCCTGGATGCGGTCGCGTTTCTGCCGGGGCGTGGTGGTGGGCACGTAGACGACCGCGCCGATACCCAGCGTCGCCGCCGCGAACGCGACCCCCTGCCCGTGGTTGCCGGCCGACGCGCACACCACACCGGCGTCCCGCGCCTCGGGAGGGAGCTGCGAGATCAGGTTGTAGGCGCCCCGCAGCTTGTAGGAACGCACGGGCTGGAGATCCTCGCGTTTCAACCACACCTCGGAGCCGGTGTCCTCCGTGAGTCGCTGGTTCAGCTCGACGGGGGTGATGCGGGCCACTCCCCTCAGCCGGTCGCGGGCGTCGGGAACGAGGGCAGCCAAGTCGGAAAGCACAGTCACGGACCCAATTGTGCTCGTCAGAGACGGGATCCGCACTCTTCACGGAGACACGTCACCGCGTGCCCCCGCAGCTTCCGCTGCGGGGTTCGGGCCCGGGACGGTCTGTGATGAGGCGTACAGGTGTGGGGAACGGTCAGTTCTCCACGATGACAACGTAGCCCGTGGCTCGGGGGCGTCGGGAGATGAACTGCTCCTGGGCGTACTGGATGATGGAGCGCGTCGACCAGCCGTCCACCACCGCGCCCACCCCGCCGCCGACCAGGGGGATCTTCTTGGCCAGGAACACACCAAGCCGTTTGCCCCCGACGTGGTTCATCGACTGTTCCAGGAGCGCCCGGGAGACGCGGGCGTCGAGTCGCGGGTCGAAGGCGGGTGCGGTGGCGACGGCGGCCGCGGAGCTGGGCAGGTCACCCGCTGCGATGAGAGCCGCGGATCCGCGCGGGCCGAGCATGACCACCAGGATCGCGGTGCGGACCCGGGGATCGTCCAGTTCGTAGCCGCGCAGGTGCGCGATGGCGGCGACGGCACGCGCCTGGATGAAGGCGGCCGCCGCCATGTTCGCGGGAATGGTCACCAGCGACAACAGGAAACCGCCCCAGTTCGTCGCAAATCCCTGGCCCCCGGCCAATGCGATGTGCTGGTTCGACAGCCAGCGGATGGCGCCCTCGTGGTCCTGGTGGTGGCGCAGCTGATTGTTCGCGATGGTGCGGGCCCCCAGCAGTTTTCCGCGACCCTTGATGGCGAGGTCCAGGAGCCGGTGGAAGGCGTCCGACGTCAGGCCTTCGGCCGTCGCGACCATCTTGCTGTTGCTATCCTTCGCGTCGCTCATCCTCTCACCGTCCTTCTACCCCGTCCCGCATTATGTCGCATTATGTCACTGGGAAAGGTTGTGGCGCGGATGTCGTGCGAAACCCTCACCGCGACCGGGAAAACGATCAATTGGAACCCGCGACGACGGGAGACCCCGTGACCCTGCAAGACTGGGAACCGTGCTCGACAACGTCTTCGGATCACCCGATGCCTGGCCGAACTCCGACCTGATCGGGTACAGCGACGAATTCGACCCCGCCCTGGCGCTGGTCGCCTACCGCTGCGGGGTGTTCCCCATGCCCGTGGAGAAGTGGATGGGGTGGTGGTCGCCGCTGCGACGTGCCGTGCTGCCACCGGGCGGGCTGCGCATCACCCGGTCGCTGCGCAAGACGGCGGCCCGCTACACCACCACCGTCGATCACGCCTTCCCCGACGTGCTGGCCGCCTGCGCCGACCCGAAACGCCCCGACGGCTGGATCGACGACCGCATCGCCTTCGCCTACACCGCCCTCCACCAGGCCGGGTACGTGCACAGCGTCGAGACCTGGGATTCCGACGGCCGGCTGGTCGGGGGACTCTACGGGGTGCACCAGGGAGGGATGTTCGCGGGGGAATCCATGTTTCACCACTCCGAACTGGGCCGCGACGCGTCCAAGGTGGCGCTGCTCAGGCTGGTGGCGGAACTCGCCAGGGCCCGCGTCGATCTGCTGGACGTGCAGTGGCTGACCCCGCACCTGGCGAGTCTCGGTGTGATCGAACTGTCCCGCGACGACTACCTGGCCCGGTTGGACGTCGCCCTGGAGGGAGAACACCGCAACACGTGGTCGAATGCCGAGCGCTGGGATTCTCGGCAGCTGCTGGCGGCCCACACCTGATCCGTTGATCCCTGCGGCGGGCACACTTTTCGCATGGTGGATGAAGCGATGCCCCGGGGGTCGCTGTGGGGGCCGTTGATGATTCTGTCGTCGTTCACGCTTCCGCTCGCAGGATTCGGGTTCTGGCTGCAGGCCAGCGGATACGACTCCCGCTGGTACGACACCGGGAAGTCGGTTCTCGGGGCGATCGGCCTGGTGGTGTTGTGGTGGCTGCTGCGGCGCGAGGGCACGACCCTTCGGGGTTGTGTGGGACGGTTCAGGGTCAAGGACCTGGGGTGGGCATTGGTGGTGGGGCTCGGGATGTCCGCCATCTCCCTCGGGACCTGGCTGATCGCGGCTGACTGGCTCAGGAGCAGAACACCGGCCCCGGACGGCGAGTTCTATCTCTTTTCCACCGAGTTCATGATCAGGGCCCTGGTGGAACCGGTCTGGATCACGTTCGCGGTCAATTTGCTGTTCCTCGGTTATGCCCTGCCCCGGCTGCGCGCACGGTTCGGCCCGGTGTGGGCGACGGTGATCGTCGCCTTCTGCTCCGGGCTGGCGCAGATGGGATACGAACCTCGGGACCCGGTGACGATGGTGATATCGATGCTTCTCGGGTCCCTGCTGGTGATTCCCCCGGCTCTGGTCACGTTGGCGACGGGGAGCACCTGGCCGGGTTTCCTCGGATACCTGTTCATGGTTCAACTGAGGCAACTCGAGGAAGTGTTCCTCGCCCTTCTGCTCCTGGCCCATATGCCGGTGATCTGGCTTCCGATGGTCCTGGTGGCCCTGGTGGTCTGCTGCTGGTACGGGCTGAGGGCCCAGGGGTGAGGGGCTCCTGGTGCGCGTCGCAGCGGAAAGGATGGTGAGGCGCCGATCACCGGCCCGGTGCGCCCGGGGGTGACCCTGGGGTGCGTCCTAGCTGGCGGCCGGGGCGGTGGGAAACCAGACCTCCGAACCGTGGGCGCGGGTCATGGCCTCCGGGAGCCCCGCCACGATGTCCTGCTGGCGGCGGTTCGACTCGTCCCACGAGGACTGCGCCACGGTCCAGGCGTGCCGGGCGGCGTCGTCCCACTGCGCCATGGAACCCATCAACTCGCCCTGCAGCACCGCCAGGAGGGCGCTCAGCTCGGCGTTGGCGTCGACCAGACCCGCGACGCCCTCGGGCATTGCCGCGGGGCGGTCAGGTCGGGGGCTCTCAGAGTGCGCCCGGCGGTCCTGGGCGGGTGCGGGAGGGATGGGCACCTCCGCCTGCCCCGTCAGACTGGCGTGCACCATGTCGAGGCCCTGTTTCACACGTTCGAACTCGGAGTCGAACCGGCTGTAGTCGTGCTGGAACACGGTGAACTCGTGCGCGTCCCAGTGCGCGGCGAGCGCGGGGAGTTGTTTCTGCAGCCGGATCTGGAGGTCGTGGATCTGCTGGTGTTTCGTCTCGACCTGTCCAGCGGCCTGCGCCATCACGGGGTTGTCCGCGTGCTCGGGGGCCATGGTTTTCTCTTCCGGTCGGGTGTTGTCAAAAAAGACCATATGCCCGGGAGGGGTCACCGGTGGGGATGCCGCGGCCATGGCAGGTCGCGCGGCGATACCCTGTGCGGGTGCTCGGATATTTCGGACCCGCGGGGACGTTCACTCATCAGGCCTTGCTCACCATCGACGATTCCGACGGAGTTCCCTTCGCCAGCGTCGGTGAGGCCTTGGACGCTGTCAGGCAGGGACATGTCGACGGCGTCGTGGTGCCGATCGAGAACTCCGTGGAGGGCGGGGTCTCCGCCACCCTCGACAAGCTCGTCGACGGCGATCCCCTTGTGATCACCGGTGAGGTGGTGATTCCCGTCGAGTTCGGGATCTACGTGCGTCCCGGCACCACCCTCGACGCTGTCACCTCGGTGCTCACCCACGGACACGCTGCCGCGCAGTGCCGCGACTGGCTGGCCACGATGATCCCCGACGCGCAGGTGACGGAGGCCGGTTCCACGGCGGGCGCGGCCAAGGAGGTCGCGGACCCGGCGTCCCGCTACGACGCCGCCATCTGCGCGCGGGTCGCGGGCCGACTCTACGGGCTCGATGAGCTGGCCCACTCCATCGAGGACAACCCGGGCGCGGTGACCCGGTTCATCGTGGTTTCCCGCCCGGGCCGGGTGCCGGAACGCACCGGCGCGGACAAGACCACCCTGGTGGCCTACATGCACCAGGACCACCCGGGAGCCCTCCTGGAGATCCTGCAGCAGTTCGCGGTGCGCGGGGTGAACCTGTGTCGCATCGAGTCGCGTCCCACCAAGACCATCCTCGGCAGCTACTGCTTCGCCATCGACGCGGAGGGCCACCTCGACGACCGCCGCCTCGCCGAGACCCTCCTCGGGCTGCGGCGGATCTGCCGCGACGTGATCTTCCTCGGCTCCTACCCACGCGCCGATGCCCAACCGGCCGATGTGCGCCGAGGCTTCGACGACGAGGCTTTTGAGGAGGCATCCGAGTGGCTGCGGTCGCTCGGCGCGGACTGAGGGACGCGGGTGACAAGAACCGGATGAGCCGGCTCGCGACGAGGCCGTCCCCGAAGCTGGTTGAGACTTGTGGGTGGTCGTCCCCGAAGCTGGTTGAGCTGACTCGTGGGTGGTCGTCCCCGAAGCTGGTTGAGCCGACTCGTGGGTGGCCTTCCCCGAAGCTGGTTGAGCCAGCTCGTGAGCGCTAGCGAACGGCTGTGTCGAAACCATCCGGCGGCTGGACGGCGGACCTGACCACGGCTCCTCGGACGCGCATGGGTGGTTTCGACACGGCTGCTCCCTCGTCGCGGCCCGGCTCAACCGGCTTCGCTCCCGGCCACCCAACGCCGGCCCAATCGTCGTCCGCCAGCTTTCCCGACGGGAACGCCTGCCTTCTCGTCGAACGCCAGCGCTGTGGCGCAAGCGTTTGACCACAAGGCAAGCGCTCCCCGGCCCAACCGGCTTCGGGAAGGGCAGGGCCGGGAATCGTGGTCCTGCGACCGGTTGCGCACGACATCCGCGTAGAGTTCACCCCATGATCGATCCCAAGCTGCTGCGCACCGACCCCGACCTCGTCCGACGTTCGCAGGAGGCCCGCGGGGACTCCGTCGAGCTCGTCGACGAACTGGTCTCGGCCGATGAGGCGCGCCGCTCGGGGATCGCGACCCACGACAGGCTGCGTGCCGAGCAGAAGGAACTCGGCAGGCTCATCCCCAAGGCGCAGGGCGACGAGAAGACCGAGCTGCTGGCCCGCACCAAACAGCTCGCCGCCGACGTGAAGGCCGCACAGGAGCAGTCGGAGGCCGCCGGGGAACGTTTCAACGAGCTGATCATGCAGCTCGGCAACATCGTCATCGACGGTGTGCCGCGCGGTGGTGAGGACGACGGCCTCGTGATCGAGACCGTCGGTGTCCCCCGCGACTTCGCCGCCGAGGGTTTCGAACCCAAGGATCACCTGGAGCTCGGCGAGGCGCTGGGCGCCATCGACATGGAACGCGGCACGAAGATCTCCGGGTCGCGGTTCTACGTGCTCACCGGCATCGGTGCGCGCCTGGAGTTCGCGTTGCTGAACCTGGCCATGACCAAGGCCGTCGAGTGGGGATTCACCGCCATGATCCCCCCGGCGCTGGTGAAACCCGAGGCGATGGCCGGCACCGGTTTCCTCGGCCAGGCCGCCAAGGACGTCTACCACCTCCCCACCGACGACCTCTACCTCGTCGGCACCTCCGAGGTGGCCCTGGCGGCCTTCCACAGCGACGAGATCCTCGACGCCGGCTCCCTGCCACGCCGCTACGCCGCGTTCAGCCCCTGCTTCCGCCGCGAGGCCGGCTCCTACGGCAAGGACACCCGCGGCATCTTCCGCGTCCACTGGTTCGACAAGGTCGAGATGTTCATCCACTGCCTGCCCGAGGACGCCGAGGATTGGCACCAGAGACTCCTCGGTTTCGAGAAGGAGTTCCTCCAGGCGCTGGAGATTCCCTTCCAGGTCCTCGACGTCGCCTCCGGGGATCTCGGCCTCAGCGCCGCCCGCAAGTACGACTGCTACGCCTGGTTGCCCACCCAGCAGCGCTACCGCGAGGTGACCTCCACCTCCAACTGCACCCAGTTCCAGGCCCGCCGCCTCGGGATCCGGTACCGCACCGAGAAGGGCACCGAGCACGTCGCCACCCTCAACGGCACGCTGTGCGCCATGACCCGGATCATCATCATGCTGCTCGAGAACCACCAGCGGGCCGACGGATCGGTGCGCGTTCCCGAGGCACTGCGCCCCCACCTCGGCGGCCTCGAGGTGCTCACGGCGGGCTGATCCCCACCCGGCCAGTTATTCCGGGGGGTGCCTTGCGCTGACCCGGTCAGCGATCCCACGAACCCAGGAGAAACGATGACCTTCACACCTGCCCTGGTCGCCCTCGACATCGACGGCACCATCGTCAGCGTCAACGGCGACCTTCCCGATGACGTGCGCGACGCGGTGCGGCGCGTCATCGCCGCCGGGGTGCCGGTGGTGCTCACGACGGGACGGGCCTGGGCCGGAACACAGAAGATCTTCGACGCCCTCGGCCTGCCGCCCGGCCCGTCGGTGTGCGCGAACGGAGCGATGATCGTGAACTACCCGCCCGTCGACGTGGTCCACGAGATCCGGTTCGACCCCGCCGACTCCATCTCCCGGGTGGCCAGGCTGGCCCCGAACGCGGCCATCGCCGTCACCGACGGCATGTTGTGGCGGGTCTCGAAACCCTTCCCCGACGGGGAACTGAACGGCGACTTCGTCGTGGAGAGCGTCGAGGAGTTGGCCTCGCGCCCGGTTTCCCGCATCGTGGTGCGCGATCCGGAAACCGACGACGACGTCTTCAACGGGATGGTCGAGGCGCTGGGGTTGCGGGAGGTGTCGTACTACATGGGCTGGTCGTCGTGGGTGGACATCGTCCCCAAGGATGTTGACAAGGCCCAGGGCCTGGAGCGGGTGTGCGGGGAACTCGGTGTCGCCGCCGCCGACGTGCTGGTCCTCGGCGACGGCTACAACGACATCGAGATGATCCGGTGGGCCGGGCGGGGGGTCGCGATGGGTGATGCCCCCCGCGGCGTGAGAGCCGCGGCCGATCACGTCACCGGCGACTTCGACTCCGGAGGGGCCGTTCAAGAGCTGGAACGCTGGTTCCAGAACGCCGCCGAATCGGAATGAGCAGGACGGGAGAGGACGGTGTCCTGTGATTCCGTTTCGGCGGCGGCTCGTGTGGGAAGGGGTCAGGCGACCGAGGAGACGGGGCTCAGAACTTCGGCGGCGGCCTCCATCACCTCACGCCTGCTGGGTTTGCGTTTCTTGTCGATGGACTTCACGACCCCGCCCCGCGCCTCGGCCCGCCTGAGGTGGCGTTTGACCGTCGAGATGGAGCAACCGACTCGCGCGGCGATGGCGGAAAGCGGCTGGGTGGGGTTGGCCTGCCGCAGTCGGTGGATCTCCTCGTGGTCGAAGCTGCGGCCCGAGGAGACCCCGGCGAAGCTGTCCAGCTCCTCCGGCTCGACGGTGACGTTGAGGCGGGCGCGGATCTCGCGACGCTGGGGTTCGGTGGTGCCTGCCACGAAACCTGCGACGTCGTAGGAGACCACGGCGTCGGTGAGGCACTGGGCGCGCAGGGGGCACTCCCCGCAGAGCTTCGCGGCGTGGGCGGCGAGAGCCGCCTGGGTGCGAATGTCGGCGGCGGTCTCGACGCTGGTCTCGTCCTCCAGGAGAGGGTTCTGGAAGAGTGAGGCGAACTTGACGCAAGGGGTGGCGTTGTCGAGAGCGATGGTCACGGTGTGGGTCCTCCTTGCCCCTGGGGTATGGGGTCTTCTTGATGCCTGTCACACCAGAGTGGCGGATCTTCCGGAAGCTGATAAGCGCTTTTGGTAGGGGGCACTACCTGACTTTCTTGGGTATCCGGCTTGCACGCAGCTGAGTATCCGTACTCAGGGAAGTTGCTTTCGCAAACCCGCGCTGACTGGGGTCTGCGCGGATCGCCTGTCGTACTTTCGGTTGAAACGCCTAGTCGCGGGTCGAGGTCGGGTACTCAGGGATGACCCACCGGGGTGGTATGAGTACTCAGGGATTTTCCCGAGAGCGGGACGGGTGCTCACCAGGCCCAGCGGATCCCGTAGCTCCAGCCGGGCTGCATGTTCCTGAAGTTGGCGACGGCCCTGTTGCCCATCACCTCGACGGGATGACCGGAAGCGGTGGGGGACATCATCTGGGCGGGCCAGGTGCGGTCGATGCGCTCGACGAGGCTTGGGAGACGCGCCTCGAAGTGCAGCTCGATCCTCGCGGCGTGCATGGACGTGACGGGGGCGAACCCGAAGACCGGTTCCAGGCAGTCGTGGTCGGGCAGGCGCACGGACACCGAGAAGGTGTGGGACTCCCCGACGTTCAGGCAGCGGGGGAGCCGCAGCTGGACGGTCCACGAGCCGCCGTTCTCCTGGAGTCCCGCCAGCCTGCATCCCTCGAGGGCGTAGTACCTCAGCTCGGGGTCGCGCAGCAGGGGCAGGAACAGGTGCTCGTCGAGGGCGTTGAAACCGTCGCGGAGGGCCATCACCGTGCGGTTCATCAGGACGGTGGGCGAGTCGTCGCGAAGATCCAGGCGGCAGTGGGTGCTCGTCGTGATGAAGTCGATGTTCTCCAACGCGGGGGTGTGGTCGCCGGCGAGCAGCAGATGGGTGATCTCGTGGGCGGCCTTCTCGATGTGGCGGTACAGGGTGCGGCGCCCCATGTTCAAAACGGTGGCGGCGCGATTCACTCGCTCCCCGGGGGAGCCGGTGATGTCCCTGCAGAACCCGGCGGCGAACAGGAACGCGCTCCGGGTGTTCTCCTCCAGGCGCGCGGCACACGACAACAGCGCCTTGGAGACCTGGTGTCTGGCGAAGGGGGAGCCCGGGTTGAGTCCCAACACCGTCAACAAGGGTTTGGGTATGTGGAGATCGGGGTTCTGGATCCCGTCGGAACGTAGTTTCTTGATGGCGTTGAACAGTTCGCTGATCGAGGCCTCCTGATGTTTCGTGGAGGCAGCATCCATTTCTGAGCTGTCCATGGCGAGATACTAGCTTTGGTCATCTGACTTCTGAACTCATGGGGGAGAATCCGTTGTCACGGCCATCTCGGGGGTAATGTCCGTCAAAGGATGGTGACGGAAGGAGACTGATGTCCAAGTCCTTTGTGCAGTGGTGCGGACAGTGGCTGGAGCGGCTGCCGCAGTGGAGACGATACGCGCCCAGGGGGTTTGGCGTGACCGTGAATCTCATTGTCAAACGCCTGTTGCACCCCCGCATCGCCATTGAACCCGCGTGGATTGGTGTGGGGCGGGGGGAGAGGATCGACGACGAGCACGGCCGGGAACTGCTGGCCTGGCTCGACGGGCGACGCGAGGTCGTGGAGAAACTGCTGGGCCTGCTGCGAACCGGCATCGACGATGCCATGGCCCGGGCGCGGCAGCAGAAGCTGGACGTGACCGTCAGCCGGATCGCCGAGGCGCTCGCCGTCGCCATCGGGTCGAAATGGAAACAGGACGTGGTGCTCACCGACATGGAGGTCGAGTCGGTGTGGGAAACCTTCCTGCGCAACAGCGTCCCGCTGGGCAGGCGGATGGGCAGGCACGAGTTCGCCGGATACCAGGGGCTCTACGACCGGCTCTGGGAGGACAAGGGACGCGCCAGCCTGGACGCCGAACCCTACGGGCGCTACGGGCTGGGCGAGAACGAACGGCCGCCGCTGGTGGTCGAGGAGAGGGAGAACGTCTTCCTCGGGTTGCAACGCTCGGTCTTCTCCCGGTTTTCGCTCGCGGCGCGAGAACCGTATGTGAAGGGGAGCGCCGATGAGATTGCGCGACGCGAGGTCTCCCGGGCCTGCGCCAGGCTCGGGCTGATCGACGAATCGGCCCGGATAGCGCTGAGAAGCCTGTACGCCGGCTTGTTGAACGGGCCTTCCGGTCCCGGGTGGAAACCCCCGGGCGCCACACCCGGGAAACGCGCCTGGAACGACGACCTCCTGCCGCTCGGGGAGGAGACCGACCCGCAGGGCGATCCCGCCCTGGAATGGGACGGAATCCACGCCGGGCTGGCGGCGCTGGCCCAGGCGATGATCGCCACCTTCACCCGCCGAACCCTTCAGGGGCAGTACCTGAAACTGGCCGAGAAGATGGAGGAGGCCCACCAGGACGCCATGCGCCGCGCCTGGCACGAGTGCTTCCGGCTGGACATGGCCGGAAGGCCCGTCACGGAGGCGAAGGCGTCGAAAATCGTCAAGCAGGCCATCTACGGCGGCATCCCGAGTGGCCAGAAACAACGGAGGGACCTCCACCGGCTGACGGGCTGCCACGAGGACGAGACGTCGCCGGAGGATGTGGGCGGGACGGTGGAACCCGATCGGCTGGCGTTGTTCGGGCGCGCCATCGAATGGTTGCGCGCCGACGAGGAGCGCGCCCGGGCGGTCGTCCGCGGCGATGAGGACGCGACCGCCGAGTACGAGCGCGCCGCCGCCGAACTGGGGCTCCCGAGCATCGACGAGGTGTGCCATTACATGGACCAGGACTGGAAACAATGAGTGGAACCGACAAACAGATCGTCATTGAGGCACTGGGCGGCGGCCCGGTGCAGGTGGGGACGGGGGGGCCGGCGCC
>CAJPNZ010000073.1 GCA_905372155.1 Propionibacteriaceae bacterium | reverse complement strand
TCCCTCGGTCCCGTGGCTCCCACCCGGCCGCCCCCGTCATGGCAGATACAACCCGGAGGCAGAATCAGGAGCAGGAATCAGAAATGCCCAATTGGGTGAAGACCTTCCTGATATCCGTGGGCATCGTGGCACTGACGCTCGTGCTACAAGTCATTCTGCCGGAGGAGGTCTGGGATTTTCTCCTGACCTATTTCTCGTCCGGGTACAGGTACTGAACTCTTTCACCGTGCCCGACGAACTCCCTGGTCCGGGTGTCGCGACAACCGATCGGCAAGTATGTTGGACCATGCCCCTGAACGATCCGGACGTGTCCCCCGGCCCATGATGTAAGGATTGCCATGAAATCCGACCACCCCGCCCTCGCCAAGGTGCAGAAGCTGCTGCTCAAGATCAGCAGCAACCTGCAGAAGGCCGACGAGAACACCTTCACGCTGCGCCACGAATCGGCTCGGGCGTTCATCCGGGTCGATGAGGAGGATGCCAACTCGTTCGTCACCATCGAGATCCTCATGGTCAAGGACCTCACCCTCACCCCCGAGCTGCTGGAGTTCGTCGCCCTCGACAACTCCTACACCTTCGGGCACATCTACCTCGAGCCTCTCGACGGTTCCGCCGTTCTGATGTTCCGCCACACCCTCCTGGCCGACAACCTCGACGAGGACACCCTCGCCTGGGCGGTCGTCGGCATGCTGAAGTCCGCCAACCACGACGGCAAGGAGATCACGAAACGCTTCGGCGGCAAGCTCTTCCACGAGGGCTGAGCCCCGGCCACGTCTTTCGTCACAGCCGCCCTGCACAGCGCCCACCTCCCACGGGCGCGGTGTGAACAAACCGGCGGGTGGGGAAGGGAGTTCCCTTCCCCACCCGCCGGCACGGATGCGGTGGCTACCTTTACGCCTGCCAGGCCGCGTTGACCAGGGCACCGCGATCCACGGGCTTGCCCGCCTCAACGCCGAGCGCCTTGGCAACGTCGTCGGGCAGCGGCTGGCCCGAACCGACCGCGGGTCCACCGGGCTTGGGATGGAAGTCTGAGGTCTTCCACGCCGTCGGTTCCGCGGCTTCCTTCACGAAGAGGGGATTCTCCTCGCGGCTGCCCCGCAGATCCAGACCGTTGGCCTCGCGACCGGCGGCCGTCACGTGTTCGCTGTTGGTGAACTCGGAGAGGGTCGCCGCATTGACCGCGTCCCCCGGCTTGTTCGGTCCCCAGTTCCACAGCACGGTGGTGCTGGGCACGCCCGCCTGTGCGGGAGCGCGGTAGTAGGCGTTGTGGTCGATACCGGTGACCATCTCGTTGGCGTAGACGGCGCCGGATCCGTCGGTGTTCTTGTCACCGGTGACCTTCATCGTCATCGCGTAGCGCCACGGGTCGTCTCCCAGGTTGGTCTGCTCCGAGGAGAGGATGTTGTTGTAGATCGTGGTGTCGGTGGTGTCCCACGACAGACCGTGGTCGATGCTCCACTTCTGCGGTCTCTTGCAAGAACCGTCCTCGTAGCGCTCGTTGCATCCCTTGGAACGGGCGTCCTCCTGGATGAAGATGCTCGTCAACGCGTGCGAGATGGTGTTGTTCCAGATCTGGGTGTTGTCCGATCCGGA
Organism: Propionibacteriaceae bacterium; assembly: GCA_905372155.1. Lineage (GTDB taxonomy): Bacteria > Actinomycetota > Actinomycetes > Propionibacteriales > Propionibacteriaceae > Arachnia. The sequence goes on along the minus strand of CAJPNZ010000073.1, from coordinate 14,438 downwards.
GACGTGGATCCCGGCACCGGCCCCCTCGACGATGTTGGAGGCGATCATGTTCTTCGAGGAGACCTCGTTGAAGATCGCGACCGGCACGTTGACGAAGTAGTTGCCCACGATCTGGGAGTTGATGACGCCCTCGTCGAACCAGACGCCCACCCGACGATCCGTGCTGTAGTTCTCCGGCAGGGAGGCGTCCTTGCCGGAGTTCGAGTAGTCGACGGTGTTGTAGGCGAAACGGATGCCCTCGGCGTGCGTGATCTTGGTGTCCCCGAGGGTGCAGTAGGCGCCGCAGGAGGTGGTGTTGAAACCCGACGTGTTGTTCGACGTCCACCGGTTGTGTTCAACGGTGATGTTGCTGGACTTGTCGATCCCGAAGCCGCCCGCGCCGTTGTTCTCGAAGACGTTCCCGCTGATCGTCGAGTTCTCCGAGTTGGCGACACCAAGGGCCGACGCCGCCGAGGAGTAGCGGAAGGTCGAGTTCTCGATCCTGAGGTCGGTGGCCGAGGCGAACACCATGGCGCCGCCGCTCAAAAGACCGATCTCGGGGTCGGGGTAATCCCATTCCTGCACGGGCGAGTACTTCTCGACCGTCACCCCCTTGAGCGCGGACCTGGCCGCCGAGATGGTCAGGGCTCGCGAGTGCTGGACCACCTCCACCGTGTGCTCGGCCGGGTTGACGCCGATGACGTAGGAGGTGCCGGTGTGCGGTTTGACGTTGTACCCGCCCCGGCTGTTGCCGGGCTCCTTGAGCGTGACGGGGTCGGGGTCGTCGACGAAGAAGCTGGAGGACGTCACCTCGGCCCTGGTCGCGACCTGGGTGAGGGGCTGGCCGTCCACGAACACCTGTTCGGGATGGGCGGCCATGCCCTCGACCTCCGGGTCCTTGTTCGTGGTGCAGACGTCGCAGAAGCGCACCATGTCGTGGGCGGTCGCCCAGGTGCCGTCGCCAGCGTCCTTCCACGTGGTGGGGTTCTTCGCGCCCGAGATCACGGGCTTGGCCCCGGACGCGGCGGTGATGGTCACCGTTTTGTTGACGTTCAACTCACCCTCCTGGTAGACACCGTCGGCGAGCTCGATCGTGTCACCGTCGGCGGCCTTCGACAGGGCCGTTGAAATCGTTTGATACGGACTGTTCGCTGAGCCATCCCCCGAATCGGAACCACCGCTGACCGAGACGTGGATCACGGTTCCCCCATCTGCGACCGCCTCGCTCTGCAATGGCACCATGGACCCCAAGGCCAGGACGGACATCATCGCAATTACTCGACGCATGTGGTCACCTCTCATTTCTGAGTACTGGACCGTCCCGACACTACGTCTTCACGGGGTCACCCCCGCCTGCGCCGGCACCCCGCCCCGGTTTCGTCGTTATGTCATTCGGAAAGATTTTGTGGCGTATACGCTCTAAAACCTTTCACGACGTCGCGAAAATCTTTCACCCGGACATCGCTGCGGGACCGCCGGTAGAGCATAGCGCAACTAGTTGCGATTTAAGCAACTTCGCTCTTAGGATCGTTCCCGTGGGTGTTGAGGAACGGGTGCGACAGTTGATCGAGGAATCGGGCCCGACCCAAACGGAGTTCGGGGCCCGCGTCGGCATCGAGAAGACCAAGCTGTCCAAATCCCTCGCAGGCCGCAGGAGGTTCACGTCTCTGGAGCTGGCGCTCGTTGCGGAGCAGGGCGGCGTCACCGTCGACTGGCTGCTGACGGGCGCCGAGGCCGGTTTCGCCGCGGCGGCGCGCACCGGGACGGACGGGGTCAGCGCCGGTGCCGCGCTCAGCCGCGCCCGCGAGCTGACGAACCTGCGCGACGCCCTGGAGGGTTTCGGTTTCCCTCAGCAGATCCGCTTCGAGGCCGGGGACCTGAAGGGCAACCGCTGGGTCTCGCAGGGCATCGGGCTGGCCAAGCGACTGCGCCGCAGTTTCCACTCCCCTGTGGAGCAGGCGGCCAACCTGGCGGCGCTGATCGAGACGGACCTCGGCGTCGACGTGGCCATCCAGCCCCTCGGGCAGCTCGACGGGCTCGCGGCGGCCACCGGTTCGGCCCGGCTGATCCTGGCCGCCACATCCACGGTCCCCGCCCGTCAGCGGTTCACCCTGGCCCACGAGCTGGGACACCTGGCGGCCAGCGACGACCAGCAGCTCCACACCGACAAGAACGTCTACGTTCGCGACGGGGAGGGCGAGATGCGGGCCAACGCGTTCGCCGCGGAGTTGCTGATGCCGGAGGCGGCCCTGGCGGATCGCGTCCACCGGGGCTCGCGTTGGTTCGAGGAGCTCGTCTGGGAGCTGCGGGTCTCGCCGACCGTGCTGGCCCACCGGCTGGGAAACCTGAAGCTGATCGACGAGACCGAACGGGGCCGGTTGTTGGCGGTGGAGATGGGTCACGTCGTCGCGACCCTGGGCAGGCAGCAGGACTATGCCGCCCGCGTGGCCGAGGCCTCCCAACCCCGCATCCCAACCCTCCTGCTGCGCGACCTGCTGGCCGCCCACCGCCAGGGGCACATCACGCTGCGGCCCGTGGCGGCGCTGCTGGGAATGTCCACCAACGATCTGCGGGCACAGCTGACCAAAACCGAGGGCGAGTGATCCATGCGGTGGTCTTTCCCGACAACACCGTGTTCTGCAATTTCACGGCTGTCGAGCGGATCGGCCTGCTGATCGCCTGGCTCCGCGGACGCAGTCGCTGGCGCATCCAGCGTCGATGACAACCGCAGCCACCACCCCGACACAGGGGTTGCGGACCCCGCCCATTGCCCGGTGTGGCCCGTGCTACCTTGGGCATCAGCATGACCGGTTCCGCTGCCCGCTCCGGCGGGAGCCCAGGGCCGGTCCTTTGCGTTTGGGAAGAGCCAACGACCACAAACCTGTCCTGATGTAGACGCCGAATGCCTTGATGCAACCACGCACGCCACGATCGCGCTGGACGAAGGACTGCTGCGGAGCACCGAGGAACGGGCGGCCTCCCAAGGAAGAATCCTGCGCGACGCGGCGGACGAGGATCTCCACCGCTCGTCCCGACCTGCCACGGTTCGGCGTTTTGACTGGTAGAAATCATGCGTTTTGACCAGTAGGAATCCTGCGTTTTGTATGGTAGGGCTTGTGAAGTACTTGCGCAGGGCCTTGGATGACCTCCTGGACAAGGTCTTCCCCGACGTGCCCGCCATCGCGATCGAGGGGGCCAAGGCAGTTGGCAAGACCGAAACCGCACGCCGTCGCGTGCAGCGTGTCCTTGAACTCGACGACCCACACACCCTGGCAGCGCTGCGCGCCGACACAGATGCCCTGCTCGGCGTCGACGAAGCGGTCCTCATCGACGAATGGCAGCACTATCCGCCGGTGTGGGATCGTGTCCGTCGCGCGGTGGACCGTCGCCGCGACCTGGCCGTCCTGCTCACCGGCAGCGCCACCCCACGGCCGGGCACCACCAGCCATTCCGGCGCGGGACGCATCGCATCCCTCGTCATGCGACCGATGTCGCTCACCGAACGCGGTGTCGCCCCGGGCGGAATCGATGTCGCCAAGCTCCTGGCACGCGAAGCGACGATCGAGGGACACAGCCCGCTCAGACTGCCCGACTACGCCGAGGAAATATGCGCCTCCGGGCTGCCCGGCCTGCGCGGCATCCGTCCCGCCGCCCTGGGCCTCCAGCTCGACAGCTACCTCGCCCGCATCGTCGACCGCGACCTTCCCGAGGAGGGGGTGCTGGTCCGGCGCCCCCAGGCCTTGATGGCCTGGCTCACCGCCTACGCCGCCGCAACATCAACGCCGGCCTCCTACACGGCAATCCTGGGGGCGGCAACCGCCGGCGAGACCGACAAACCCAGCCGCGCCGCAACCCAGACCTACCGCGATCTCCTCGCCCGGATTTGGGTGCTCGACCCCGTCCCGGGCTGGACCACGTCGCTGGCCCCACTGGCCAGGCTCAAAATCGGACCAAAGCATCAGCTGCTCGACCCGGCGCTGGCAGCCCGTCTCCTCGACGTCACCCCCGAGAAACTGCTCAGCGGCGCCCCGGGCTCGGGGGAGATCCTGGGGCAGCTCTTCGAGTCCCTGGTCACCTTGTGCGTGAGGGCACGTGCCACGGCTACCGGGCTGCGGACATCGCACCTGCGAACCCGCAACGGGGACCACGAGATCGACCTCATCGTCGAGAACACCGCGGGCAGGGTGGTGGCCATCGAGGTCAAATTGGCCCGCGACCCCGACGACGCCGATGTGCGGCACCTCCACTGGCTGGGCGATCGCATCGGCGGGCGCCTCGTCGACAAGGTGGTCGTCACCACCGGCGAATACGCCTACCGTCGCGACGACGGGGTCGCGGTCATTCCCCTCGGGCTGCTGGCATAGAAGGTTGGGGACCCGACCTTCCCTCACTCCGCATCGACACCCATCGCGTGCCGTCCCTGCGGTTCCGGTTCGGGGGATGCGACGGTCAGGGCCGCGATGCCGGTCGTGATGGGGACGCTCAGCACCAGGCCGATGGCGCTGCCGAGGGTGCGGACGATCTCGCCCGCGAACATTTCCGCGTTCAGCAGGGCGGTGGCCGGGCGGTCGGTGAAGTAGAGCAGCAGCAGCACCGCCATGGAACCGCCCGCGTAGGCGAAGACGATGGTGTAGATGGTGGACGCGATGTGGTCGCGACCGATCCGCATGCCGGCGGCGAACAACTTTCCGCGACCCATCTTCGGGGCCGCGGCGCGCAGCTCCCACACCGCGGAGCTCTGCGTGATGGTCACGTCGTTGAGCACACCGAGCCCACCGACGATGATGCCCACCATCAACAGCTCCCGGAAGTTCATCCCGGGCAGGAGCTGCGCCAGGTCGTACTCGTTCTCCTCGGCGAAACCCGACAGCCGGGCGAACTCCGCGGACAACGCCCCCAGTCCGGCCGTGACCGCCAGCCCGAGCAGCGTCCCGGCGAGGGCCGTCGACGTCCGGATCGAGACGCCGTGCGCCACGTAGAGCACCACGAACATGATCGCCGTGCCCCCGACCAGCGCCACGACGATGCCCGGTTTGCCGGTGATGAGGGCGGGCAGCATGAATCCGACGAGCACCACCCCGGCGAACCCGAGCCCCAGCAGCGCGAACAACCCCTTCCACCGCGCCACCGCCAGCACCACGATGACGAACAGCACGGCCAGCACCCCCAGCACCGGAAGTCGGTTGACCGACGAGTAGGACCAGCTGATCCCGTTGCCGGTGTCGATGCGGTTGACCTCCATCACGTCCCCGGCCCTCAACCCGGACTGCGCCTGCGGGCCGAGCAGCGAGATCTCCACCGATTTGCCCACGTCCTCGCCGGTGTCGATGGTGGCCGTTGCCGTCAGGCATTTCGCCTGCCCGACCTGCTGGGTGTCGCAGCCGTCCTTGATGTCGGTGATGGTCGCGGTCTCGTGGGTCAGGTTCTGGGCGTCGTAGGTCTTCTTCACCATCGAGGAGAGGTCCTGTCCCGACGGCCACAGCCAGATCAACCCGGCGACCGTCAAGACCCCGATCACCGCCAGGAAACCGATCAGGATGTTGCGTGCCGTCCAGTTCACCCCGACGTGTTCCAGTTCCTCCGTCGAATGAGAATGTGAATGCCCTGCGCCCATGGGGAAACACGATACTCGGCAGGTCCGGGCGCACCCCGTTCCGCAACGGATGGAACGGATTCCCGCCGGAATGATGGTCGCGGCGGGTAGCCTTGCGGCCATGCTAGAGAGCGCCTGCTACCGGCACCCCGACCAGGCCACGGGGATCGTCTGCCAACGCTGCCACCGTCCCATCTGCCCGCGGTGCATGGTGGCGGGTTCCGTCGGATTTCAGTGCCCCGACTGCGTCATGGCGGGTCGCAGGCAAACCCGTCAGGGGCAGCTGCCCTACGGCGGCTCCCGCAGCACCCGACCCGCGCTGACGTCGCAGGTGCTGGTCGGGATCAATGCGGTGATCTGGCTGGCCGTCCTGCTGACCGGGGGGCAGCGAAGCCCCTTGTTCAGGATGCTGGCGATCCAGACCCAGGGATTCTGCGCGACGGAGCGTTACATCCTCGCGGTGGATTCCCCGGCCCAGTGCGCCGCCCTCGGGGCGACGTGGACGGACGGTGTCACCTCCGGGGCCTGGTGGCAGGTGCTGACCAACGCTTTCACCCACCTCGACGTCATTCACATCGCCTTCAACATGGTGGCCCTCTACGTGCTCGGTCCGCAGCTCGAATCGGTGCTGGGACGCGCCCGGTTCCTGGCGCTCTATCTGGTCTCGGCATTGACCGGCTCGGCCGTGGTGACGTGGTTCTCCGACCCGTACATCACCACCATGGGTGCTTCCGGGGCGATCTTCGGGATGATGGGCGCGGTGCTGCTGATCGCATGGAAACACCACGGCGACGTGCGCACCATCCTCGTCTGGCTGGGCGTGAACGTGGCCATCACCTTCGTGGGGTCGAGCTTCATCTCCTGGCAGGGCCACCTGGGTGGTCTGCTCGGTGGCATGGCCGTCACCGCCGCCCTGATCTGGCTTCCCCGCGAACAGCGGCAGCGCTGGCAGTGGCCGCTGGTGGGTCTGGTCGCGGTGCTGGCCGTCGCCGCCATCGTGGTGCGGGCGTTGACCATCGCGGGCTGACCCTCCTCGAACGAAGCCGGTTGAGTCGGGTCGCGAGCCCCCTCCCAAAGCTGGTTGAGCCGGGTCGCGAGGAACGAGCGACCCGAGTCGAAACCACCCTGCAACCGGTAGTCAAAACCCGACCCCCACACCCCGGACACCCTCACCATGGTTTCGACGCGACCAGCTTGGCGGGGAATGGACCCTAGCTGAACATGGCCTTGATGAGCGGCCCGGCCGTCCCGGAACCCGACTGGCCGTCCTGGACGAAGGCCGCCACCGCGTACTTGTCGTTCCAGGCGATCATCCAGGCGTGGGCGGTGTCGGCGGCGGCGTCGCCGAACTCGGCGGTGCCGGTCTTGGCGCCGGTCATGACGCCCTGGAGGACGTTGCCCGACCCCTCCGCGACGACGGCCTTCATCAGCGTCTGGAGCTGCGAGGCCTCGTCGGAGCTGAGTGGCGTGGCCGTCGATTTCGCCTCGTGTCCCTTCACCAGCCACGGGATGCGCGTCTCACCGGAGGCGACGCTGGCCGAGACCGCCGCCATGCCCATCGGCGACATCTCGATGCCGCCCTGCCCGATCATGCTGAGGCTGAGGTCGAACGGGGCATCGGCGGATTGAACCTTCCCGAAGTTCGAGGCGAATCCGGCGTCGTAGTCGGTGCCCACCCCGAGGGTGGCGGCGGCCTGTTGCAGTTTCTCCTGCGAAACCTTGTCGGCGTTGGTCCCGAACGCGGTGTTGCAGGAGTTCGCGACCGCCTGGGTCAGGGTGATGCTGCCGGTCTTGTCGGCCGGGTAGCCGTCGTAGTTCTTCAGCGTGCGGTCGCCGATCTGCATGGTGGCGGGGCACTGCACCACCGAGTCGGCGCGCAGACCGGCGCGCAGCAGCGCCAGCGATGAGACGATCTTGAACGTCGAGCCGGGCGCGTACTTCCCGAAGGTGGCGTAGGGGTATTCGCCCGCGCCCTTCGAGTTGGCGGCGGCGAGCACCCCGCCGTCCTTGACGTCCAGCACCACCAGGGACGCGATCCCGGAGCTGACGTGGCTGTTCAGCACCGATTCCGCCTTCTCCTGCATGGCGCGGTCCAGCGAGAGCTGGATGGGGCTGCCGACGCTGGCCTCCTGGGAGAACAACGAGACGGGATCGACGTTCTGGCCCGAACGTCCCACCACGTCGATGTTGATCTTCGGCGCCCCACGCAACTGCTCGTCGTAGCGCTGCTGGAGGCCGCTGACCCCGACCATGTCCGAGGTCATCAGGGCACCGCCCGACTTCTCCACCTGTTCCTTCGACGGGTTCCCGACCCTGCCGAGCAGCCCGACGGCGAACGTGTCCGACGGCGCGACGCTGGCGGTGGACTCCTTCACGAAGGCCCCGGGGATGCTGGAGACCGTGGAGGGAACCTGGTCCTGGGAGACGGTCTTGGCCACCACGAACTGTTTGGGGCCGCCCGCCAGGACCTTCTGGGTGTATTCGGCGGCGTCGACCCCGAGCAGCTGCGCCAGCTGCGTGGCGGCCGCCTGCCACGTGGACTCCTCGGACTTCGACTTGTCGATGCCGACCTGGTAGACGGTGCGTTCCTCGACGAGCGCCACCCCGTCGCGGTCGTTGATGGCGGCGCGTTTCGGCCAGCTGCGCTGGTGCCTGAGGCGGGTCGTGGCGGAGAGTTTCTCGTGCACCACCGTCGGCGACCACGTCGCCTGCCAGCTGCCGTCCGCGTTCTCCAGGGGGACGGTGGTGGCGTACTTCCAGCCCTCCTGGCCGATGGGGAAGGTGTAGTTGAGGTGCGCGGTGGCGGTCTTGCCGTCGGCCGCGTAGCGGATTCCCGCCGGCTCCACCGTCGGCGTGATGTCGTCCATGCCCGCGAAGATGGTCTTCAGCTCGGTGGTGGCGTCGGCCGGCGGGGTGGACAGCGCCACTCCCGTGAGATCCAGTTTCTGGATTCCCGCGGCGAGCCCCGCCACCACGTCGTCGGCGGCCGGCACCCCGTCGGGTGGGGTGTCGCGTTCCTGCCCGGAATCGCCGGGGGAACACCCGGTGAACAGCAGCGCCGAGGCCGTCATGGCGGCCAGCACAGCCCTCCGGGGGGTCTTCATGGTCACGTCGGCTCCCTTCCACGGCGTCCCTGGAATGAGACTACCGGGACCCACCGTCACAACCGACGGGAGGTTCACAGCACGGAGTGGATGATGATTGTTGCCCTCGGCCGGGACGGGTACCCTTGATGAGGTCGCCCAGATCGCTTCCCGGATCGACCCGCGACTGCCCTTCGAATCTCTATCGAGGAGTGAACCGGTTGTCCGTCCCCCTCTGGATCTGGGTCCTGACCCTGCTGCTCATAGCGGGCCTGCTCGCCTTCGACTTCTTCGCCCACGTCCGCAGGGCGCACGCCCCCACCCTCAAGGAAGCCACCGTCTGGTCCATCATCTACGTGGGTCTGGCGATCCTCTTCGGGGTCGCGGTGACCATCTTCGGCGGCGTCGAGATGGGCACCCAGTACTTCAACGGCTGGCTGCTGGAGAAGGCGCTGAGCGTCGACAACCTGTTCGTCTTCCTGGTGATCATGGGGTCCTTCGCCGTGCCCAGGCAGGATCAGCAGAAGGCGTTGCTGTTCGGGATCGTCTTCGCGTTGCTGACCAGGTCGGGGTTCATCGCGCTGGGCAAGGCGATGCTGGAGGCGTGGAGCTGGACCTTCTACATCTTCGGTCTGGTCCTGATGATCACGGCCGGGCGGATGCTGGCCCCGGAGGACGGGGATTCTGGTGACGCCGACAACTTCGTCATCCGCATCGCGAAGAAGTACCTGCGCACCACCGACCACTACGACGGCGACAAGCTGTTCACCATCGAGAACGGCCGCAAGGTGCTGACCCCGATGCTGCTGGTGATGATCGCCATCGGCGGCACCGACCTGCTGTTCGCGCTGGACTCCGTTCCCGCCGTCTACGGCGTCACCACCAACGTGTACCTGGTGTTCACGGCGACGGCGTTCTCGATGATGGGGTTGCGGCAGCTGTATTTCCTGATCGACGATCTCCTGGACCGCCTGATCTACCTCAAGTACGGGCTCACCGCGGTGCTCGGGTTCATCGGCGTCAAGCTGATCCTCCACGCCCTCAACGAGAACAACGTGCCCTTCATCAACGGCGGGAAGCACGTCGACGTGTGGGACATCGGGGACATCGAGTCGCTGATCGTGATCCTGACGATCCTGACGGTCACCGTCGTGGTCTCCCTGCTCAGCCGGAAGGGTCTCGTGGCCAGCGCCATCCGCAGCCTGGACCGCAGGGCCCATTCCTACCTGCACACCGAATACCACAACACCGACGAGGAACGCGAGGCCCTCTACCAGGACATCGTCGCCCGAGAGACCGGCCTGAAGAAATACGACCCCCGGTTCGTCACCGAGTACATGGACTCCAGCGGTCTGGAAACGACGCTGGAGAAGGTCCACAAGATGCACGGCGACCTGGCCTGACCTCGTCTCGAACCGCACAAGGCCGTTTCCCTGCTTGCCTCTCCAGGCCCCACGACCTGATCGATGTTGCAGTGGTCGCCGATGGCGAAATGCTCTCTGCCAACAGCACCACAACGCCGCCATACTCCTCTCACCAGGAACCGGTGACCCCATCGCCAAGCTCAAAATCCGACTGAATGAGCCGAGTCAGGACGGAAACCCTGCCTGAGGAAAATCGTTCAAGGAACATACGTGCTTCAACAGAAGTAGGTATCATGAAACGAACCACCCGACGGAGACGAAGCGTCTGCCAAATCCTCGTCAACCTGCGCCGCAGCACTGGTGTTTGAGAATCAGGCAGACACTTTATCCCCGCCTCAACCTGAGTGGCATCATCAGGATCTATGTGCGTTTCCCAATGAAGCGTATCTCCTGACCCGAAGGAAGGAGAGCGTTGGACGCGCACCCTGCATCATCTACACCCGTATCGCCAAAGAGTTCTCGGCCGGATTCACGGGTTCCGACGCGGATTTCTCAGATGACCCAGAGGGCAGCGACATTGTCCTCGCAATCGACGTACATTTGATCGATCGTGTCGATGATCCCGGCCAGCTCCTCGAGATAATCGATCTGTTGATTCATGTCGGTCTCCCATTGCTGGTGCCTCGTCGACGCGCTTTCTGAGGCTTCTCCGGTCCAGCCAGACCGAAGGTTTCCCATGCTGCCTCGATACTCGTTGAGTGCTGAATCCAGCCGCGATACGTGACCTCTGAGATCCCCTGAGAGAGTGCTCAGCACCCCATCATTAACCTTCAAGATATTGCTCATGCCCCTTGCTTCCTTTGTTCTTCGACATCTTGATTGCGACCACCTTGGGCCGCCCGGTGAACATCGTCGACTCGCTCAGTTCCGGTCCGGCCAACTGGGGAAGACGTCGAGATCGTTGTTCAAGGAACGAATGCGCTCCTCGTGAGCTTCCCAAGCGGCGCGCATCTGGGTGAGTGGATTCTCTGCATCCTCCTCCTCAGCCTCCTTGGCCCACTGATCATGGATCCTTCCCAAGGTCTTGTTCGATTCCTGCCGCAAAGCACGAGCCTCAGGGGAATCATCATTACCATTGAAAACGTCACTCAGGGTTGTCTTACCCTGATCGATCCGCTTCTGGATCTCCTGCCACTTGGGGCCAAGCTCACCCGCACGAGCCTTCTCGGCCCGCGCCTCATCGGCCTTCTTCTCGGCCTCCTCCTCGGCCCTGTCCCTACGCTCGGCCTCCTCCTCGTGGAGCTCGAACTCCTCGAGGATCCCACGCATCTCCTCGAACATCGACGCCAGCTCGGGAAACTTTCGCGCATCTTCGATGAGCTGCTCGTCTCTTGCCTTGTCCTTCACGAACGTGCCTCCACACCTCGCCGCACGGAATCAACGATGTCGACGCCTTGATCCTTGTACTTGTCGTACTTCTCTTTGTACTCGTCGTACTTGCCCTTGTACTTGTCGTACTTCTCCTTGTACTCGTCGTACTTACCCTTGTACTTGTCGTACTTCTCCTTGGCCTTCTGCACTTTGTCGACGGCCTTTTGAATCTTGTCGTAGTTTGCCTGAATTTTCTGGATGAGTTTCTGAGCCTTGTCGAAGGCTTCCTTGATCTTCTGACTGTTCGCCTGGATCTTCGAGATGAAGTTGCAGACCTTGGTGATCGCCTCCTGCGCCCACTTGACATCTTGGAAAACATCTTTGGCCAGAGTCCCGATCTCGACTGATCCCACGATCCATCCGGCCACGGGTATGGACGCCTCCACTGCGATTCTCTCCAGTTTGTGCGAAATCCGCCTGAGCATGTGGGCAATCTGCTTTGCGAGCGCCTTGACGAGCTCAGCGAAGCACTTGATTCCCTTTGCAACCATCTGGGCTGCCAAAGCGATCAGCTCATCGATTCCGGCCACGGCGCCAATTGCGATGGCGAAATTGTCAGCGCTTTTGCTGACCCAGTCGGTGATGCGAAGCAACAGGCCTAGCGTGTTTTTCGCAAGCTCGGTGAAGGCCTTGCCGGTGTTCTCCCATGCCGCGGCGGCGCACTCCACGCGCTTCCAGTCACCGGCGAAGGGCTTGAACACCACCTCTTCCAACACCGAGAACCCGAAGAGTTTCTCGCACACCCAGTCCACGCTTCCCAGGATCTCGCCGGCCTCCCAGCGCAGGTTCTCCGCGTCATCGGAGGTCGCGCTCGGCTCGCTCAGAGCGGCCTGAACGTCTTTGATCTCGGGTTGCCCAGCGCCCGCTGCCCCCAAGGTCGGCATGTTGCTCCGAGGGTCCTCGCTCGAGGAAATGGAGTGTCCCATCTTCGCTGCATGGGACGAAAGAAGCGCGTGGGCCTGCAGGTCGGTCTCGGCGTAGAGATCAATGGAGCTGCTGAGGTTTTCGGCCCCTTTGGAATAAACACCTTTGACGGTATCAAGGACCATGTCCCCACCTTGAACCAAGGCGTCATTCACCGGCTTGAGAAACTGGAGAATCAGACCGAGATCGTCCTCAGTCAATGTCGCCCATTTGTCCAAATAATTCTTCATGGCCGGGAGATGGTCATCGGCCTGACGCGTAATTACCGCACGCGCAAGCCCCATCTGCTCGTAGTTCACATGCACAGGAATCTCCACTTCGCAAGGAAATTAAATTAGGTCGCGCCCCTGAGGACACCGGACAATTAGTTTAGCGCGCGGCAGGGTCATATCAACCTGCCGCTGGAAGAGCCGTCACCAGAAGCAAATCAATTAACGAAAGCAAATATATTCTGCGTCGCGGCGGCCACCGAATCGGATCGCACCACCAACCTTGAGGCCAATCCACGGCCATCCTCAACTGTGGTCTGACTAGGGGCTTCGCTTGTCGATGCACCGCCTGTTCCCAAGCCTCTCCGATCAGATTCACCGCTCCTTCCATGCGGACGGTTCAGGAAACAGCAACGTGTCGTATCCTGAGATCCCTGAGACCGTCTCCGCGTGGGTCCAGGGCCCTTACGCCCACCAGATCGGGAAACCGTTGACCCTGGACGCCCGAGGCTCCTACTCAACTCGCGGTGACCTGGTGACGTACGAGTGGGATCTCGACGGTGACGGGCAGTACGAGATCGAGTCGACAGGACCCATGCTCGCCCACACCTGGGAATCGGAATACGTCGGCGACATCCATCTCCGCGTCACCGTTCCGCAGGGTTTCACCGACACCGCATCCACCGACGCGGTGTTCACCAACGACGGCGACGGCATCAGTGACGAGCGCGACCCCCACGGAACAGCCCAGCATCGATCCAAGCATCAGCCCCGACCCCAGCACGGCACCGATTCCCACCCTCACGCCGTCGGGTCCATCTGCACCGACCGGTGATCCGTCCCAACTGCCGCCAAGTGTTCCGGCCCCACCAGTGCGACGCCGGAGCACCCACTCAGGTGCCGGCCCCGCCTCCTTCGTCCAGGCCGGCCGTGAAACCGGGACTCCCGAAGACGGGGAACTGACCATGCCCACGGTTCAGTGGTGTTCGACCCGGCGGATCTCCTCGGTCATGTCCTCCGACAGGTCGGCGGTGCGGAACTCCTCGGTCAGCGGCAGGCGCATGCGGAAGTCGGTGCCCAGGCACAGCTCGGCTTCACCCTCCTCCAGGACGAAGTCCACCAGGTGCCCGCCCCAGGTGCGGTCGTCGTCGACGATGTGGGCGTGGCAGCCTGCCACCGAGATGCCCGACTCGTACAGGGGCGTGCGGAACCCGGCGATCGTCCCGCTGAAGTTCTCGTGGCGGGCGATCTCCTCGCCGTCGGTGGCCTCGATCATGGGCCGGTAGGGACGGTCCTGTTTCGTCACCGTGCGTGCGCTTGCCCATGCGAATCGGCCGGTCACCCGCAGCGCGTACATGTAGTTCGAGCTCGGCACGAAGGCGTCGACGGCCCGGGAGAACTCCTCCCGGGTCATCGGGCCCGTGAAGGAGCGTCCCAGGCTCGGCACGAAATTGGTCACGACGGCGTAGGGGGTGCGTTCCGTCAACTCGGGTACGGTCACGGACCCGTCGCCACGCAGCCGGTAGCAGACACCGCCCAGGATGATCATCTCGCCGTCGAGCCCGTTGAAGGTGCCGATGCCGAAGGAACCGTGGCCGAGGAGCTCGGCCAGGGTCATCTCGTCCTCGTAGACGCCCTGGGCGAGGGCGGAGATGAGGCTGGTCTGGAAGATTTCGTGACGGGTGACGGCATGTGCGGTCATGCCCCCACAGTAGACGCCCCGATCTCACAGCCGATTGAGCCACCACGTGAGCGCCCCTCCCCTCCGAAGCTGGTTGAGCTGGGTCGCGAGGAACGAGCGACCCGAGTCGAAACCACCCCCACCCAGCAACCAAAACCCGACCACAAGTCCCCA
>CAJPNZ010000072.1 GCA_905372155.1 Propionibacteriaceae bacterium | reverse complement strand
CGAATCGCGGAAGAAAAACGGTTCAACGTCACCACACTCCGGGGCGTTGAACCGTCGGGTCTCCGCGATTCGTGCACGGGAAGAGATGCGGGCAATACAACTGGCGCTCACGAGCTGGCTCAACCAGCTTGGGGAAGTTCGTCGAGAGTCGGCCCTGCCGGCCCGCAGGCAGATCTCCCTGCCGGCTCCCGCTGCACGGGCGCGGTCGACCGAGCCGGTCACGGCGGGATAGTCTCGACTCCGCAGTTGCACGTTTTAAGGAGAAACGCTGATGAGTGAGCCGTCGTACCGGTACACCGCGAAGCTGGCCGGTGAGATCGAGGCGCACTGGCAGGATCGCTGGGAGACCGAGGGCACGTTCCACGCCCCAAATCCTGCCGGGCCCTGGGCCGAGCCCGAGAAGGTCGATTCCCGCGGCGAGAAGCTCTTCGTCCTTGACATGTTTCCCTACCCGAGCGGCGCGGGCCTGCACGTCGGGCATCCCCTCGGTTACATCGCCACCGACACCTTCGCGCGTTTCAACCGCATGAAGGGCCGCAACGTGCTGCACGCCCTGGGCTATGACGCCTTCGGTCTGCCCGCCGAGCAGTACGCCGTGCAGTCGGGGCAGCATCCCCGGGTCACCACCGAACACAACATCGCCATCATGCGCCGCCAGCTGCGGCGGCTGGGCCTGGCCCACGATCCCCGCCGCAGCGTGGCGACCGTCGACGTCGAGTTCTACCGCTGGACCCAGTGGATCTTCCTGCAGATCTTCAACGCCTGGTTCGACGAGGCGGCGAACAAGGCCCGCCACATCGACGAGCTGGTCGAGGAGTTCACCTCCGGGAAACGCCCCACCCCGTCGGGCCGGCCCTGGGGGGAGCTGCCCGCGCAGGAACGCCGCCGGATCATCGACTCGCACCGGCTGGCCTACCTGTCCGAGGCGCCCGTGAACTGGTGCCCGGGTCTGGGCACCGTGCTGGCCAACGAGGAGGTCACCAACGAGGGACGCTCCGAGATCGGCAACTTCCCGGTGTTCAAACGCAACATGAGCCAGTGGATGCTGCGCATCACCGCCTACGCGGAACGCCTGCTGGCGGACCTGGACAAGCTGGACTGGCCGGACAAGGTCAAGGCCATGCAACGCAACTGGATCGGTCGTTCCGAGGGGGTCCGGGTGTTCTTCACCGAGGCCGCCAGCGGTGAGCGGATCGAGGTGTTCACCACCCGCCCGGACACCCTGTTCGGCGCCACCTTCATGGTGCTGGCACCCGAACACCACCTGGCCGACGGCGCCGCCTCCGAGTGGCCCGAGGGCACCGACCCCGCCTGGACCGGAGGCCACGCCTCCCCCGCCGAGGCGGTCGCGGCCTATCGCGCCGAGGTGGAACGCAGAACCGATGCGGACCGCAGTGGCGACGACAAGGAAAAAACGGGCCTGTTCACCGGGCGTTTCGCCATCAACCCCGTCAACGGCCAGCGCGTCCCGATCTTCATCGCCGACTACGTCACCCTGGGTTACGGCACGGGAGCGGTCATGGCGGTCCCCTCCGGTGACCAGCGTGACTGGGAGTTCGCGAAGGCCTACAACCTGCCGATCGTCGAGACCGTGATCCCCTGCTCGGAGCACGACGGCAATTCGGCGTGGACGGGCGACGGTGAGGTGATCAACTCCACCAACCCCGAGATCTCCCTGAACGGCATGAACGTCGCCGACGCCAAGACGGCCATCACCGAGTGGCTGGAGGCCAAGGGGCTGGGCGAGGCCACCGTGAACTACCGGCTGCGGGACTGGCTGTTCAGCCGCCAGCGCTACTGGGGCGAGCCGTTCCCGATCGTCTACGACGAGACGGGCCTGCCCATCGCCCTGCCCGAAGAGATGCTGCCCATCGAACTGCCGGAGGTCACCGACTACTCCCCGAAGGCCCTGGACCCGGAGGACCGGAACTCCGATCCGGTGCCGCCACTGGCCCGCGCCACCGGCTGGACGAACGTCGAACTGGACCTGGGCGACGGCAAGAAGGTCTACCGTCGCGAACTGAACGTGATGCCCCAGTGGGCCGGTTCCTGCTGGTACGAGATGCGCTACCTGGACCCCGCCAACCACGACCGTTTCGTCGGCGAGGAGGTGGAACGCTACTGGATGGGTCCGCGCGGCGAGGGTGATGTCGGCGGGGTGGACCTGTACGTCGGCGGGGTCGAGCACGCCGTGCTGCACCTGCTCTACGCCCGGTTCTGGCACAAGGTGCTGTTCGACCTGGGGTTTGTCTCCTCCGCGGAACCGTTCCGCCGCCTGTTCAACCAGGGTTACATCCAGGCCTACGCCTACCGCGACTCCCGAGGCCAGACGGTGCCCGCCGCCGAGGTGGAGGCCCACGGGGAGGGCGAGAAGATGACCTGGACCTGGCAGGACCAGTTCGTCAAACGCGAGTACGGGAAGATGGGCAAGTCGCTGAAGAACATCGTCTCCCCCGACGAGATGTACGAGGCCTACGGCGCCGACACCTTCCGCCTCTACGAGATGGGCATGGGCCCGCTGGCCCAGTCGAAGCCGTGGGAGACCCGCGCCGTGGTCGGGTCTCAGCGTTTCCTGCAGCGGCTGTGGCGCAACGTCGTCGACGAGGAGACCGGCGACCTGGTCGCCCGTGACACCGACATCGACGACGACACCCTCCACGCCCTCCACAAAACCATCGACGCCGTCAACAAGGACTACGAAAATCTGTCGTTCAACACCGCCATCGCGCGGCTCACGGAGTACAACACCGTCCTGACCGCCCTCAAGGTGGTGCCCAGGGCCGCGGTGGAGCCGCTGGTGCTGATGGTTGCGCCGCTGGCCCCGCACATCGCGGAGGAGCTGTGGCGCCGGCTGGGGCACGACCAGTCGCTGGCCCACGAGCCCTTCCCCGTCGCGGATCCGGAACTGGTGGCCGAGGACACCATCACCGCCGTCGTCCAGGTCCGGGGCAAGCTGCGCGCCCAGCTGGAGGTCTCCGCCTCGATCACCGAGGACGAGTTGCGTGAACTGGCCCTGGCCCATCCGCGCATCGTCAAGGAGATCCCCAACGGCGTCAGGAAGGTGATCGTCAGGGCCCCCAAGCTGGTCAACGTCGTCCCGGCCTGACGCCGCAGGCGGGTTCCCGGTTCCGGTCGGCCCGCCCCGTGAACACCGGCGGGTGAGCCGTGTCAAACCCGGGTTGAGAGTGTCCGTTGCGTTCGGTCAGGCCCGCTCATCGGCTACCGGAGGTGGTTTCGACTCGGGTTTCTCCCTCGTCGCAACCCGGTTCAACCGGCTTGCCCGGGGCGGCCTCGAGGCAAACGTTCGTCGGTGTTCCCGACCAGTTGTGGTGGGATGCCTGTCCGCGTCATCCCTCAGGTCGTGACGCCTCGGACCAGGAGCTCCACGCCGTGGCTGAAATCCGCCCTGGAGGCTTCCGCGTCAAAGGTTTCGAGGATCCCCAGGGCGACCAGCTGGGTGCGGGTCTGTTCCGACATGACATGGCCCAGGATGAAGTGCAGGAAAGCGCTCGCCGTGGCCTCCGGTTCGGGGCAGTTCCGCTCGGTAAGCAGGCCGCGGGCCGCCGCGGTCGCGTCCACGGTGCCCATGCCCAGCGCCGTCGTCGAGGCGACCAGCTCGGCGCCGTCCCGGTGGGCCAGCAGCGCCCCGCGCAGGTTGTGGGACCAGCTCCTCAGCCACTCCCCCGTCGCCGCCGAATCGGGAACGGCGACGGGGGTCAGTATCACGTCGGCGATCCCGGCCAGCAGCGACTGCTTGTTCGGCATGTGATAGTACAAGGCTCCGGCCTTGACCCCGAGTTCGTCAGCGATGCGCCGCATGGACAGGTCGCCGAGTCCCCAAGAGTCCAGGATCCGCAGCCCCGCTTCGACTATCTGCCCTCTGGTCAGCACGGTGTGAATGGTACAGCCGGTATTTGGGATCGCCACCGCGATGACCTCCGGGTCGATTAGGTTGGGGTGCTTCTTCAAACGGAGGTATCGATGAACGAGCAGACCTATCAGGCGATCTCGATGATCATCTACTTCGTCGCGATGATCGTGATAGGGCTCTGGGCCTATCAACGCACCGACGACATGGATGACTACATGTTGGCCGGGAGAAACCTCGGTCCTCTCTCCACGGCCCTGTCTGCCGGCGCCTCCGACATGTCCGGGTGGCTGCTCATGGGCCTCCCCGGAGCCTTCTACCTGTCGGGAATGTCCGCGATGTGGCTTCCAATAGGGTTGACCGTGGGCGCCTGGCTGAACTGGAGGTTCACCGCACCGCGGCTACGCACCTACACGGAGGTGGCGGACAATTCGCTGACCATCCCCACCTTCCTGAGCGCCCGGTTGCACGATGGCTCCCGGCTGATCCAGATCGGCGCGGGCGTGATCATCCTGGTGTTCTTCACCTTCTACGTCTCCAGCGGCATGGTGGCGGGGGGCAGGTTCTTCGAGGCCTCCTTCGGGGTGGACTACCGCCTGGGCATGGTCCTGGTGGCCGGCATCACGGTGCTCTACACCCTGGTCGGCGGCTTCCTCGCGGTCGCTTACACCGACGTGGTGCAGGGGCTCATGATGGTAACCGCCCTGGTTGCGGTCCCGGTGGCCGGCCTGCTCAATCTCGGTGGCCTCGACCCGCTGATCTCGACCATCGACGAACTCGACCCGGGAACGTGGGCGCTGTGGGGTGCCTCCACCTCGCTGATGGGCATCGTCTCGGCGGCCGCTTGGGGACTCGGGTACTTCGGGCAGCCGCACATCATCGTGCGTTTCATGGCCCTGGAGACCCCGCGGCAGGCGAAGGCCGGTCGGCGCATCGGCATCGGCTGGATGGCGCTGGCCTGCCTGGGTGCCGCCGCCACGGCGCTGATCGGAATCGCCACCTACCGCCGCGACACCGGACGGCTGGCCGACCCGGAGACCGTGTTCATCGCGCTGGGACAGCTGCTGTTCCACCCGCTGGTCGCCGGTTTCATGCTGGCGGCGATTCTCGCCGCGATCATGTCCACGATCAGTTCCCAGCTGCTGGTGTCCTCCTCGGCGCTGGTCGAGGATCTCTACCACGCGTTCAACCGCAAGGAACTGGGCGAGAAAAGCTCCGTCCTGCTGGGCCGGGTTGCGGTGATGATCGTTTCGGTGGTCGCGGCCCTCATGGCCTGGCAGGCCAACAACAGCATCCTTAACCTGGTCTCGTTCGCCTGGGCCGGTTTCGGGGCCTCCTTCGGCCCCGTCGTGCTGCTGGCCCTCTACTGGCGGCTGCTGACCCGCTGGGGCGCGCTGGCGGGCATGGCGACGGGTGCCATCGTGGCGGCCGTCTGGGCGAACCTCTCAGGAGGCATCTTCGACCTCTACGAGTTGCTGCCCGGTTTCGCTCTGAACCTCTTTGTTGCCGTCGTGGTTTCTCTGGCCACCAAGGTGGATCCGGAGGTGGATGCTGAGTTCGACAAGGCGGTGGCTCTCGTGGCGGATTTCCGGAAGGGCGATCTGGTCACCTCGGAGGGTTGATTCCCGTCAGCGAAGAACCACGGGTCGGCTGGCCCACCCCCCGAGCGGGAACTCGGCCCGAACGGCCCGTGGTTCCTCCGGAAGCTCGATCCCGGAGATCTCGGGGAGCAGTTCCTCCAGCAGGACACGCAGCTCCAGCGTCGCCAACCCGCGTCCCGGGCAGACGTGCGGGCCCCTGCCGTAGACGAGGTTCTCGGGGGCGTTCTCCTCGGGCCGGAAGGCGTCGGGATCCGGGAACACCCCGGGGTCGCGGTTGGCGCGGGTCCAGTCCACCACGAGACGCTGCCCGGCCCCGATGCTCTCCCCCGCCAGTTCGGTCTCACGGGTGGTGATCCGCCGGTTGGAGACGAAGGGGTCGTCGATGCGCAGGAGCTCGTCGATGGCCCGGTTGGTCGCCTCGACGTCCCCCAGCCGGCTGCGCAGCTCCCGGAGCAGGGTGGGAAGTGCCGCCAGTTGATGGATGATCACCCCGACGCACAGAGCCAGCGACCCGAGGTCGCCGCCGGTCCAGTTCCGCAGGATCGAGACCAGCTCGGGGTGTTGGAGGCCTCGCCCCTGCACCCGCTGCCGCAGCAGCTGGTCGGTGACGTCCCGGGCGGGTTCGTCGAGACGCTCCAGGCGGGGCCGGAGCACGCGGACGATGATCTCGTCGAAGTGTTTCGCGACGGCGCGGGTGCGTTCGATCTCGCCGGAACGGGTCGCGGCGGCGTTGTCGGCGACCCATCCGACGAGTTCCTCCTCCAGGTCCGGATCCCAGCCGAGCCAGGCGAGCATCGCCTGGACCGCGTAGCGGGTACCCATGCCGCCGACCACGTCGATCACCTCCCCGCGGGGAAGTCCCGCCACGCTCCGGCGAGCCACGTCCCGCAGGCGCGGTTCCAGCTCCGCGAGTGCCTCGGCGGTGAAGAACCGGTCGATCACGGTACGGAAGGCGGCATGCTCCTCACCGTCGAGACCGTTCGGGACCTGCAGGAACCGGGAAACCCCGCTCGAGAAGGTCTCGGGGTCGGTCACGACCGCGACCACCTCCGGGTGCCCCACCACCCTCAGGTGTCCTGCCTCGTGCCGGACCGGGCATCCCCCAGGTGATTGCGAGATGGTCATCTTTCCTCCTTCGTGCCGGGTCAGGTCCGTTGCGTGGCGCCGAACCGTTCGGCCGCCACCGCGACCGCCGCGTCACGGGCCGCCGCGGCCTCAGCGTCGGTCAGTGTGCGATCGGCCCGGAACCGCAACCCGAAAGCCAGGGACTTCCTGCCCTCGGGCACTTGGTCGCCGTGGTAGACGTCGAACAGGCTGATGCTCTCCAGCAGCTCACCAGCCCCCTCGGCGAGGGCCTTCCGCACGCCCTCCGCGGGCGTGTTCTCGTCGACGATCAGGGCGACGTCCTCCTTGGCGAGGGGGAATCCCGCGAGCAGCCCGATGCGGGGGATTCCCGCCTCGGTCCCCAGCAGGGCCCCGAGGTCGAGTTCCACCGCGCAGGTCCGGGTGGGCAACCCGAAGGCCCGGATGACCTCGGGGTGCAGCTCGCCGGCGTAGCCGACCGTTCGTTCCGCGAGCAGTAGTTCGGCGCAGCGTCCCGGATGCCAGGGCGCGACCTCCGCGTTGCGGCGTTCGAGCGTGTGCCCGGTGGCGCGTACCACGGCTTCCGCGAGCGCGACGACGTGCCGCCAGTCGGCGGCCACTGCCGGGGTGTCCCAGCCGGCCGGTCGCCACGCCCCGGTCACCACGCCGGCCAGCAGCTCGGGTTGCTCCGGGAGGGCGGATTGCAGGGCGGCGATCTCCTCGTCGCCGGGACGCCCCTCCACCCCGGGGCGCGGCGCCGCGGGGGTGTTCCCGTCGATGTAGACCAGGCCACGTTCGAAGATCGCCAGGTCCGTGAGGGAGCGGGAGGTGTTCCTGGCCACCGCCGCGAACAGACCTGGGAGCAGCGTGGTGCGCAGGTAGGGGCTGGTCTCGGCGAGCGGGTTGGCCAGCCGCACCACGGCCCGCCGCGGATCCTCGGCGACCAGGCCCATCCGGTCCAGGTCCGATTCAGAGACGAACGGCAGGCTGAGCACCTCGGTGAAGCCGGTTGCGGCCGCGGCCCGCATGGCGGCGCGGCGGGCACGCTGGGCCCTCGTCAGTCCCCTGCCCGCGGGCGCGGTCGGGAGGCGGCTCCCGATGCGGTGGTAGCCGATCTTGCGCCCGACCTCCTCGACGATGTCGTAGGGGTCGCGCAGATCGGGACGCCAGGTCGGGGCCTCGATGGTCAAGGAGTCGCCGAGCGCAGTCACCCGGCAGCCGCCGGCCTCCAGCACGCGGAGGATCTCCTCGAGCTCCACCTCGGCGCCCAGGATCGCGCAGACCAGTCCGGCTCGCAGGTCGATCCGGGCCGGCACCGGGGCCTGCCCGACGACCGTGACGTCGCCGCGGACCTGGCCGCCGCCGTGTTCCACGAGCAGGCCGGCGGCGCGGCGGGCGGCGGCGTAGGCGAGCCCCGGGTCGACGGTGCGTTCGAAACGTTTGGAGGCCTCCGACGGCAACCCGTGCCGCCGGAAGGTGTGGGAGACGCTGGCCGGGGCGAATGCCGCGGCCTCCAGCACGATGGCCGCGGTCTCGGCGGAGACCTCGGTGGTTTCCCCGCCCATGACGCCGGCGATCCCGATCGGACCGGAGTCGTCGGTGATCAGCAGGTCATCGGCCGTGAGCGTGCGGCGGACGCCGTCGAGGGTGGTGATCTCCTCCCCCTCGGTGGCGAGCCTCACCCGGATCGGTCCCTGCAGTTTGGCCGCGTCGTAGGCGTGCAGTGGCTGCCCGGACTCGAGCATCACGTAGTTGGTGACGTCCACGGGAAGGGAGATTGAACGCACCCCGCAGGCGCGCAGCCGGTCAGCCATGAACCTGGGTGTCGGGGCGGCCGGGTCGAAGCCCTCGATGGTGAAGGCGACGAACACGCTGCAGCGATCCGATTCCAGGACCACGGGGTATCCGTCGGAGACCGGGGCGGGCAGCGGCAGGTCGTAGGGGTCACTGAACGGGACCCCGTTGACCACCGCCAGTTCGCGGCCCAGTCCCCGCAACGACAGGCCGTGGGACAGGTCCGGGGTCACGTCGATGTCCAGCACCTCGTCTAAGGTCCACAACGCGGCCAGGGCGTCGTCACCGGGGTGCAGCCCCGACGACCCGGGGAGCACGATGATCCCGGTGTGGTCCTCGCCCAGCCCGATCTCGTCCTCGGCGCAGATCATGCCGTCGGAGACGTGCCCGTAGGTCTTGCGGGCGGAGATCCGGAAGTCGCCCGGCAGCACCGCCCCGGGAAGCGCCGCGACCACGAGGTCGTCGACGACGAAGTTCGAGGCGCCGCACACGATGCCCCGGGATGCGGGATACTGCTCGTCGGCGGGGTCGTTGTGGGATCCCACGTCGACGCGGCAGTACCGGATGGTCTTGCCGTTCTTCTGCGGCTCTTCGGTGAGGCTGAGGACACGGCCGATCACGAGCGGGCCCGTCACCTGCGAACCGGTCGACTCGATGTGCTCGACGGTGAGGCCGAGACGGGTGAAGGAGTCTGCGATCTCCTTGGTTCCGACCCCATCGGGCAGGTTCACCAGCTCACGCAGCCACGAGATCGGGGCTTTCATCGGACACCTCCGTCGGCGAGAAGGGAGAAACGGACGTCGCCCTCGACGAAGTCGCGCAGGTCGGGGGCCCCGGTACGGAACATGACGGTGCGGTCGACGCCCATGCCGAAGGCGAAACCGGAGTAGGTCTCGGGGTCGATCCCGCAGGCCCGCAGCACGCGCGGGTTGACCACCCCGCAGCCGCACCACTCGATCCATCCCTCGGAGCGGCAGGTTCGGCAGGGGCGGTCGGGGTTGCCGACGGATTCGCCGTGGCAGACGACGCACTGGATGTCGACCTCGGCCGACGGCTCGGTGAACGGGAAGTAGTGGGGGCGCATCCTCGTGGTGACGTCGCCGAACATGGCCCGGGCGAAGTGGTCGAGCACGCCGCGCAGATCGGCCATGGAGATTCCCTCATCCACCACCAGCCCCTCGAGCTGGTGGAAGACCGGCAGGTGGGTGGCGTCGTACTCGTCGGCGCGGAACACCTTGCCGGGGCTGACGATGTAGAGGGGCAGGTCGCGTTCCAGCATGGCGCGGACCTGCACCGGCGAGGTCTGGGTGCGCAGCAGCTTGCCGGCGCTCACCGGCTCCACCCAGAGGGTGTCCTGCTCACCGCGGGCGGGATGGTCCACACCCAGGTTGAGGGCGTCGAAGTTGTACCACTCGGCCTCCAGCTCGGGGCCCTCGGCCACCTCCCAGCCCATGGCGACGAACACGTCGCACATGTCGTCGATCAGGGTCGTGATCGGGTGTAGGGCCCCCCGGGGGGCCAGTTCCACGGGCAGGGTCATGTCAACGCGCTCGGCGACGAGGGCCCGTGCCAGCTCCTCGGCGGCCAGTTCCTCCTGCCGCTCCGCGACGGCCTGGTTCACCTGACCGCGCGCCCTGCCCACACGGCCCCCGGCCTCCTTGCGTTCCGCGGGCGGCAGCGCGCCGATCCCCCGGTTCGCCAGGGCCAGCGGCGAGCGATCACCCGCGTGGTCGATGCGCACCTGCTTCAGCTCGGCCGTCGAGGAGGCGGCAGCGACGGCGGCCAGGGCGTCGGCCACGTAGCCCTCCACGGAGGCGGTGTCGAGAGCCGCCGGTTGTTTTGGATCAACGTTGTCGTTCGGGCCTGCCATGGATCTCCCCTTCCAGCTACAGCAGCTGAGTCTAGTAAGCCCCCTGCTGGCGGGGACAACCGCATCGCCGCCGTTGAGATCCTTGAACGGGAAATCAGATGTCGTGTAAAGAGGTCGTCGCCATCCCGTCGGTCTGCTGTTCCCGAATCGCAGGTGCGCCATGGACGAACTCGGCAAACGCGAACAAGGCCGGTGAAGCTGCGGACGGGTCGGGGCGGCGGGCCGGAGCCAGCGGAAGCGGAGTGAGGGGCGACGGGCAGTTTCAGCGACGTTGAGCAGAAGCCGTCTGGTAGAGACAGATGGCGGCTGCGGATGACAGGTTGAGGCTCTCCGCGGCGCCCCACATCGGGACGGCGACCACCCGATCGGCCAGGGCCGCGTCCTCGGCGGGCAGTCCCCACGCCTCGTTGCCCATCAGCCAGGCCGATGGTTTCGCCAGGTCACCGGAGGCGGCGAGGAGGTCCAGGGGTTCGCCGTCGCCGTCGGCTGCAAGCACCTGCATGCCCCGGGAACGCACATGAGCAATAGCGTCGGCGAGGTCGATTCCTGTGAGGATCGGCAGGTGGAACAGCGATCCGACGGAGGAGCGCACGGTCTTGGGGTTCCAGACCTCCACGGACCCCGACGTGAGGATGACACCGTCCGCCCCGAAGGCGTCTGCGCAGCGGATCACGGTTCCCGCGTTCCCGGGGTCACGTACCTGGGCGCAGATCACAAGCAGACGTGCGCCGTCGACATCCTCCCACCCGAATCGCGGCTGCCGGCACACCGCGACGACGCCCTGCGGGGTGACGGTGTCGGACAGCTGCCGCATAGCGGCCTCGGCCCCCAGCCACACGGGAACGTCGAGACCTTCAAAGAGATCGGCATGACGTTCGGGATCGGCGACGATCACACCTGTGACCAGACCGTCCGCGGCGAGCGCTTCCCGCACCGCCTGGCGTCCCTCGGCGAGGAATTCCCCCGCCAGTTCGCGGCCGCGCCGGTTCCTCAGCCGACGAACTGAACGCAGCACGGAGCCGGGAAGCTCGCGTGCTGCGTTCGTGTTGTGTTCCGGGGCCACGCTCAGGCGGCAGCCGGGGTCTGGTTCTCGCGGGCGACCGCGACCAGGGCGTTGAACGCCTCGGCGTCGGTGACGGCCAGGTCGGCGAGGATCTTGCGATCCACCTCCACTCCGGCGTTCTTCAGGCCGTTGATGAAGCGGTTGTAGGTCAGGCCCTCCGCACGGGCGGCGGCGTTGATGCGTTGAATCCACAGGGCACGGAAATCACCCTTCCTGGCCCGGCGGTCGCGGTAGGCGTAGGTGGCGGAGTGGAGGATCTGCTCCTTCGCCTTGCGGTACAGACGCGAACGCTGCCCACGGTAGCCGGAGGCCAGCTCCAGCACCTCGCGACGCTTCTTCTTCGCATTCACAGAACGCTTGACGCGTGCCATGGTTACTCCTTGTTCTTCGGCCGGTCGCTCCCGGCCCACGGGTGTGTACTGGGTATCGGAGGGGGCTCAGCGGCCGGGGTGACCGGCGAGGAGCGCCTTGGCCTGCTTGAGGTCGGAGCCGGCCATCTCGGTGTTGCCCTTGAGGCGACGCAGCCGCTTGGAGGACTTGTGGGCGTTGAGGTGTCCCAGGTTCGCCTGACGGTGCATCAGTTTGCCCGATCCGGTTACCTTGACACGTTTCTTGGTTCCCGAATGCGATTTCATCTTCGGCATGGTTGGCTCGCTTTCTGATTGGTGACCGGCCCGCGTCACAGGTCGATGTCGGGGTCCATGTTGTCGGCGGGGCCACGCTTCTTCCTGGACGGCCGGGCCGCGGCCCTGAGCCGGGCCTCCTCGGCCTTCTCCGCCTCGGCGTTCGCCCTGCGCTGCTCCATGCGACGGTCCCGCTCCTCGGCCTGTTCGGCCCTGGCCTCGGTCTTCTTCTTAGTGGGGCCGAGGACCATCAGCATGTTCCGGCCGTCCTGCCTGGGTGCGGACTCGACGAAACCGTGCTCGGCGACGTCGTCGGCGAGCCGCTTCAGCAGGTCGATGCCCAGTTCCGGACGGGACTGCTCGCGCCCACGGAACATGATGGTGATCTTCACCTTGTCACCGGCCTTCAGGAACCGGACGACATGGCCCTTCTTGGTCTCGTAATCGTGGTTGTCGATCTTGAGACGAAGCTTCATTTCCTTGGTGATGGTGTTCGACTGGTTCCGACGGGCGTCCCGCGCCTTCTGCGCCGCCTCGTACTTGAACTTGCCGTAATCCATCAGCTTTGCAACCGGGGGGCGCGCCTGGGGCGCCACCTCGACGAGGTCGAGGTCGCTCTCAACTGCGAGGCGAAGGGCGTCCTCGAGACGCACGATGCCGACCTGCTCGCCCTTCGGGCCCACGAGCCGGACTTCGGGTACTCGGATGCGTTCGTTGATCCGCGGTTCAGTGCTGATGAGTTCCTCCAGGATTGTCGTTATCTGGCCTCAACGACGAGAAAGGCCTTCGCGTATGCGCGAAGACCTGACGACACACCGTGGCGTGTGTTCCGACCCGGCCGCCACTGCAACCTGGGTGGGAGATCAGGCCTCCACTTCATGGGCGAACGCTTCCGCGTCGCTGTCAACGGCCAGCAAGAATACCCCGCCCACTCCCGGGAAACAAATGTTTCTCAGCCTATGGTTTCGATCACGTTGCCGTCGCTGTCGGTGATCTCTGTGCGTTCCACGTTCCAGATCACCCCGTCGGGCGCCATGTACTGGCCAGCCCGGGCCCTGAGGGTGGCGGCCAGCCGGGAGAGGTCGGCCGGGTCAAGGGTCAGGGTGGCTTCCTTGTCCCCCAGCTGGATCCTGGTGTGGCCGCCGGGCAGGAAGAGCAGTTCCGCGTCGGGACTGTGGAGGAGGAACTCGCGGCCGTGGGGCAGACGGCTGTTGAGTCTCTCCCCGAGGACCCCGGCGACGCGGGCCCCGATGGTCAGCATCGGCATGCCACCCTCGGATGCGATCCTGAGCACGTCGATGAAGACCTGGCCCATCTGCGATCCGTCCTTCTTCCGGCCCTCCGCGATCCGTGCCGCGATCTCCGGGTCGGCCCGCAGCGAAACGCCCCGCAGCTCGGTGATGCCTTTTGGCCGGGAACCGGTCAAGAGCGCGAAGAATTTCTCCGCGTCCCAGTTGTTGACGTCATCGAGGTCCTCGGCCGTCAGCCCGACGAGCTGAACGAACTGCACGGAACCGCTGGGGGTCCCGATGCTGCCCAGATCCGGGTCCTCGATGAAACCGAGTGCCGTCTGGGTGGTCTCCTCCTCCAGGGAAATCGGGCCGTTGGCATCGATGTGATGGTTGGGCGCGAAGCCATTTCCGGTGCGGAAGACATAGCGCGCCAGGTTCTGGAGCAGGCTCACCGGCCAGGTGGGCGGCTCCTTGGCCTTCAAGACCTCGTCGTCGGCGAGCCGGAAGGTCAGTTCGAAACCGTATCCGGACACCCCGTCCCCGGAGTCTCCCTGTTCCCCGTAGAGGTCGGTCAGTCCGTAGGTGACGTAGTGCCAGTGTGGGCGGGGTTGTGCTGCACG
This sequence comes from Propionibacteriaceae bacterium, assembly GCA_905372155.1. GTDB lineage: Bacteria > Actinomycetota > Actinomycetes > Propionibacteriales > Propionibacteriaceae > Arachnia. The sequence continues at coordinate 2,347 of CAJPNZ010000072.1, read as the reverse complement.
GTAGACGGAGATGCCGTCCAGTGGGTCGTCTGAATCGTCATCGCTCAGGAAACTGGGAACCAAGGTGCTGACGTGAAAGGGAGCGACCTGATCCGGGTAGATCCGTTCGCAGGCCTCCGTGATGGCTTCCCAGCCGGGGCTGTCCTCTGCTCCTGCCTCGGTTTTGTGGCCAGTCGCCGACTCCCGGCCGAACAGTCCGTTCAAGATTCCCATCCCGCCAGTTTATCGACAAGGGGTGACCAGAAGTTCACAGTTTCAGTGTCGGTTCAACTTTCGGGCACTCACCGCGGGCCGTGCAGTGGTCGGCGGTCCTGGACGATTTCATCACATCGCCCCGAGGCATCGCGCTGGCTTCTCCGGCAGAAAACGACCACGGCGACACAGGAGATCGCGGGAAGGCCTGCCAGAACCACCCAGGGCACGGGTGCGAGCGGCTGCGGGGTCTCCGCCAAGGGCAGGAGAAGGCCGATTCCGGTGCTGCCCAACAGCACGGCCAGACCGCCGACGGATGCGAGCATCCCGAGGTGGCTGCCCAGCCGTTGCCCTCCGGACAGGTCCGCGACGACACCGCGCGCCGCGGGCATGACGAGGACCTGCCCGACGTGGAGCCCGACCACGAACAGCACCGAGGGCAGGAAGGCCAGCACCCCGGGCAGGGGCGGCAGGGCCGCGAACGCGGCCACCCCCAGGAGACCAGCGGCCATCAGGGCGTATCCCCACCCCAGGACGCGAGCGGTCGGCCAGTGGGCGACCATGCGCGTTACGGGCAACTGCAGCGCCACGGTGAGCACGGCGGCCATCCCGAACAACCAGGTGATGTCGGCGCCCGGAACGCCGATCCGGTTCAGTTCGACGGGGATGGCCAGGTAGAACTGGTTGTAGGCGATCAGGCAGGTGCAGTGGATCAGCGCGAAAACCAGGAACCGGCGATTGGCCAGCACGTGGCCCACGGATTCCCGGACCGGGGTGGACTGCCCGATGCGGCTTCCCCGAGGCAGCCAGATGACCTGGGCCAGCATGATCAGGGTGAAAACTCCCGCGGCCAGCAGGCACGTCAGCCGGAACGGGATGAGCAGGAGAACGCCTCCCAGCACGGGGCCGACGACGGATCCCAGTTGGGAGGCCATCATCTCGAGCCCGATGATCTCCTCCCGGGGCGCCATCCCGTCGCCGGCCTCGGCCTCACCGGCCCAGGCGACGATCGCGGATTCCACCGCGGGCGAGAACAGCGCCGCCGCGAACCCGATCAGGATCACGCCCACCATCACCCCGAAGACCTCGTCGGCGACGGCGAGAGCCAGGAATCCACAAATGCGGATGGCGCATCCGACGAGGATGGCACTCTTGATCCCGAAGCGGTCGGCGAGCGCGCCTCCCAGGAAGAACATGCCCTGCTGGGAGAACGTTCGCAGCCCCAGCAGCAGCCCGATGATCCACTCGGCGAGCAGGAGGTCCTTGGCCAGGTGCGCCGCGATGAAGGGAACCACCAGGTAGAAACCGACGTTGAAGGCGAACTGGGTGATGATGACCAGCCGCAGCGGTGCCGGCAGGGCCGCCAGCATCGCCAACGATCCACGCCGTCTGCCGCCTCGCCCGGAAGATCCGGGTTCCCCCGCCCCGGTTCTCTGCCCGGTTTCGCCAGCCATCGATTCCTGGGCGCTGGAGTGGCGGCGTTGGCGGGCGATGGATGTTGTCACGGAACTCCTGTCGAACCTGGGCGCGAGGCTCTCGTGAGGGCTGGCCAGGTGCTCGGACTCGTGGTTCCGCCTCATCGTGAGGCGACCACCCACCGTTGCGCGTCAGTCCCGGGATCCGACCGGGTTCCCCTGTGCATCGTTGAATGCCGCCAGCCCGGTGGGGCGGGCCCGTCCCACCGGGAAAACCTTAAACTCCGTGAAACAGGTTCCACAAGTCTGGTCACCGCCGCGGCGGAGCGTGTGGAATGCTTGAGCACATGGGTACGTCGCTGTTTGTCACCATCGCAGTCATGACCGTCATCGTGGCCATCACGGCCGGGTTGTTCGCCCGCAGCCGCAGCCCGCGAACCCTGCTCGCCGGGATCGGTTTCGCGCTGCTGCCCCTGGGACTCCTCCTGACGGGTATGTCGGATCTGCTGGTGAGTGGCATCGAGAGCCTGATCGCCTGGGTGAACCGCACCGGGTGGACAAACACGATGAGCTGGGGCGCCGGCATCGGTGGCCTGGGAATCCTGTTGCTCGTCGTGGCTCGTTTCCTGCCGGGGCCGAGACCGCGTCAGGAACGAGGCGACGACGCTCCCCGCGAACGGCCCATCGCCAAGCAGCCCGCGGCCAAACCGGCGGTCGCGAAAGGACCTCAGCAAAACCCC
>CAJPNZ010000071.1 GCA_905372155.1 Propionibacteriaceae bacterium | reverse complement strand
GCCCAGGAGCCACCCCAGGAACAGAGGCCCGATCTCACTCAACCAGCTGGCCCACACCTCCCCGCCGTGCAGGCGTCTGATGGCGTACCGCCGCGTCCGTGACACGACGGAGGCGGCCGTCGCGCCCGCCAGGAGCAGCGCGGTCACCCAGATGACCTCACTGGACCCGGAAGCCAGTTTCCTGATGTCGGGATATCCTGCGGGTTCGAGTTGGTGGGTCTCGGCGCCGTGCTCACGCAGGGCATCGGCCACAGCGCCGCCGGCCTCTCCCAGCACGATCCACCACCCGACCGGGCCGCGCATCCCGATTTCCGGCATCGACTTGAGTTCGGTGCGCATGGCGTACCCGAAATCCATGGCAGGATCCGAGGCCACGAACTCATCAGCGCCGGCTCCGGTCAGATAGATGGTCCTGCCCGTGCGATTGTGTTCCAGGGAAGGCACCACCTGTCCGATCAGGATTCCCTTCTCACGGGCCAGTTCCCCGAGGTCGCGCCGCAGCTCATCCACCGAGGCATCCCCCGCCCATCGTGTCACCTGGATGTGGGCGCGAGCGGCCAAGGGGGATGTGGCGCTACCAGCCTCAACCGACTGGTAGGCCAGCAGGAAGGCGATGATCCACGACGCGACCAACAGGAGCCGCAGGAGCTTCCGCAGCACTTCTCACGCCCCGGACCCCGCCGGACCGGCGACCCCGGCCATCGCACCCGAAACCGCGACCGCGGTCCTCGTCGTCCTCATCGTTTACCCCTTTCAGCAGGGCGGCCGCTCCGGGACCAATGGTGGAAGCCCCGATGTTCTCTTCGTTGAGCGGACACCTGTAATTGTGACAGGCGATCCGGAACGGGCGGTGGCGGGAGTCGCATCAGTCCTGCGCGGCCGCGAGGAGCCGCCGCAGCATCCCGGCCAGGGCTCGGCGTTCCGTCTCCGGCCACCCGGCCAGCAGCGACTCCTCCAGCTCGACCAGCGCCCCGAGGGCCTCGTCGACGGCCCGGCGGCCGGCGGCGGTGAGCTCGACGAGGGCGGCGCGGCCGTCGCTCGGGTCGGAGCGGCGGGTGACCAGGCCCCGGGCACGGAGCCGGTCGACCCGGTTGGTCATGGTCCCGGAGGTGACGTGGGTCTGCTGCAGCAACTGGCCCGGGGACAGCCGGTAGGGCCGTCCGGAGCGCCGCAGGGCCGCCAGGACGTCGAACTCCCAGACCTCCAGGCCGCGTTCGGCGAAACAGCGTTTGCGTTCCCCGTTCAGGAGGGCCGCCAACCGGTGGATCCGCGACCACACCCCCATGGGGGAGGTGGCGAGATCGGGACGTTCCCGCTGCCACGCGGCCATCACCTCGTCGACCTCGTCCATCCCTGCTCCTTCAGTTCACGATCCGCGCGCCCGGCACCGGCCCGTGGGCGCGACGCACGGCACGAACCCGGGAGGACAACCCCAGCCGGTCGGAGATCGCATCGGCCGCGGCCGGGGTGCCGACCAGGAAGGCGATGGTGGGGCCGGAACCGCTCACCAGGGCGCCGGCCGCGCCCGCCTCGCGTCCCATAGCCAGAACATCGGCAAGCTCGGGGTGGAGGTTGACGGCCGCCTGCTGCAGGTCGTTTCCGAGCAGCGAACCCACACGGCGAACATCGCCACCGGCCAGGGCGGCCAGCAGACCGGGGTCGATTCCGGTGGGCCGGGGCGGGCTGATGCGGTCGAACTCCCGGAACACCGCCGGGGTGGACAGGCCGTGATGGCTCAGCGCCAGCACCCACTGGAGGCTGCCACGCACCGGCACGGGTCTCAGTTTCTCCCCCCGCCCGGTGCCGACGGCGGTGCCGCCGTGCAGCAGGAAGGGCACGTCGGCGCCGAGCCGGGCCGCGAGAGCGTGGAGCTGCCCCGTATCCAGGCCCGTCCCCCACAACTGGTTGCAGGCGACCAGGGTGGCGGCGGCGTCGGCCGATCCCCCGGCCATGCCTCCCGCGACGGGGATGCGTTTGTGGACCCGGATCTCCGCCCCGAGGTTTCCCGTCCCGCAGGTCTCGGCCAGCAGCCGGGCCGCGCGGATCACGAGGTTGGTGTCGTCGACGGGCAGACCGGAGGCACCCTCGCCCCGGAAACCCACCCGGAACACCCCGGCCTCGGCGGGTCGCGCCACCAGGTCGTCGAACAGCGACACCGCCTGGAACAGGGTTCCGAGGGCGTGATAGCCCTCGTTGTCGCTGGCTCCGACGTTCAGCACCAGGTTCACCTTGGCCGGCACCCGCACCCGCACTTCCTTCACGGGCTCAACCTACCTGCTGTCTGCTCGCGATGGCGGCGAAGTCCGTGACGTCCAGGGCCTCGCCCCGGACCCGGGGATCGATACCCGCCGATTCAATGGCCTCGGAGGCCGCCGCCGAGGAACCGAACATCCCCGACAGCGCCGCCCGCAGCATCTTGCGGCGCGACGCGAAGGCCGCATCGATCACGGCGAAGGTCCGTTCCCGGGTGGCGGTGGTCGCGGGTGGGTCGCGGCGTTCCAGCCGCACCAGCCCCGAGTCGACGTTCGGCACGGGCCAGAACACCTTCGGGGGCACGGTGCCGACCCGCTTCGCCGAGGCCCACCACGCCAATTTCGCGCTGGGCGCCCCGTAGACCTTCGAACCGGGTTGCGCCGCGAGCCGGTCGGCCACCTCCAGCTGCACCATCACCAGGCCCCGCCGCCACGACGGGAAACTCTCCAGCAGATGCATCAGCACCGGAACCGACACGTTGTAGGGCAGGTTCGCGACCACCGCGGTCGGCGGCCGGCCCGGCAGTTCCGTGACGGTCATGGCGTCGGCGGCAACCACGTTCAGGCGCGCCGCCGCGTCCCGGCCCAGTCGTTGCGCGACGGTGTCCACCAGTCTTCCCGCGAGGCGTTCGTCGATCTCGATGACGCTCACCTCGCTCGCCACCTCCAGCAGGCCGAGGGTCAGCGACCCCAGCCCGGGCCCGATCTCCAACACCACGTCGTCGGATCCGATCCCGGACAGCGAGACGATGCGCCGCACCGTGTTGGCGTCGATGACGAAGTTCTGGCCGCGCTGTTTGGTGGGGCGGAGCCCCAGTTCGGCGGCGATGCGGCGCACCGAGGCGGGATCGAGCAGGCCGGTATCAGTCATCGCCGCCCCAGCGGGTCGCGTAGGCGGCCTCGGTGTTGGCCGTCACCCGACGGCAGAAATCTGCCAGGCCGATGCCGAGCAGGTCGGCCAGGAAGGCGACGGTGTGGGGCAGCAGGTAGGGGGCGTTGGGTTTGCCGCGCTGCGGTTTCGGCGTGAGATAGGGGGCGTCGGTCTCGACGAGGATGCGTTCCAGGGGCGTCACCTTCGCCGCCTCCCGCAACGACCCGGCCGACCCGAAGGTCACCACCCCCGGGTAGGACAACCAGTAACCGCGTTCCACGCATTCGCGGGCGAAGTCCGCGTCCCCGGAGAAGCAGTGCATCACGACCCGCTCGGGAGATTCCACGGAGTCGAGGACCTTCAGGACGTCCGCGTGGGCGTCGCGGTCGTGGATGACGAGGGTGAGGTTGTTCTCCCGGGCCAGTGCGATGTGGAACCGGAAGCTGTGGGCCTGCACCTGCTGGGCCTCCGCATCGCGGGTGCGGTAATAGTCCAGGCCGGTTTCACCGACCGCCACCACCCCGGGCAGCGCGGCCAGGGCGGGCAGCTCCGCCAGCTCGGCGTCGAGGGCCGCCAGTCCGTCGCGCTGGAAGAGCCGGGCAGCGTCGTTGGGATGGATGGCAACGGCGGCCCGGACCCTGGGGTCGGTTGCCGCCAGCTGCGCCGCGGCGCGCGAGGACGGCAGGTCGCAGCCGACGTCCACCACCCCGGTCACCCCTACCGAACCCGCGGCTGTGAGCGAATCCGCGACTCCGAGACCGGAGTACTCGGTGGTGGATCCCAGATGGGTGTGATTGTCGATGACATGCGCAGGAAGCATGTCAGGCGCAGCGGGCAGATGTTGCGGAAGGGTCATTGTTCCTTCTTCCTGGCCGCCAGCGCGGCCTCGTAGAGTTCCTTGCGCGGGACCCCGAGCAGGTCGGCGACAACACGCACGGCCCGGGACAGTTTCTCACCATCCGCGATCCGGGAGGCCACCAACTCGAGGGCGTCGCTTGTCCCGGCCCGGACCGGTTCCGCCCCGGCGACGACGACGGTGACCTCGCCACGCACCCCGTCGGCCGCCCACCCGGCCAGCCCGGCCAGGTCGTCCCTGACGATCTCCTCGTGAGGTTTGGTCAGTTCCCGGCAGACCACGGCACGCCGATCCGCGCCGAGCACATCGGCGGCGTCGAGCAGCCATTCGTGGAGCCGGTGCGGGGCCTCGAAGAAGATCATGGTGCGTTGCTCTGCCGCCAACCCTGCCAGCCGGGCGCGCCGCTCCCCCCCCCTTGCGGGGCAGGAAACCCTCGAAACAGAACCGGTCGCAGGGCAGCCCGGAGACCGCCAGCGCAGTCAGCACCGCCGACGGCCCAGGAACCGCGGTGACCGGCAGGTCGCGTTCGACACAGGCCACCACGAGGCGGTACCCGGGGTCGCTGACCGACGGCATACCCGCGTCGGTGACCAGCACCACGTCCTGCCCGTCGGCCACCGCCCCGGTCAGTTCGGCGGTGCGGGCGGCCTCGTTGCCCTCGAAATAGGACAACACCCGGGCAGCGGTGGCCACGTCGATGCGGCGCAGCAGGGTGGCCAGGCGGCGGGTGTCCTCGGCGGCTATCACGTCGGCAGCCGACAGGGCCTCCCGCAGCGCCGGGCTGGCGTGGGTGTGGGAACCGATGGGGGTGGCAGCCAGCACCAGTCTTCCTCGTGTGGGGTCCATACCGGTCAGCCTAAGGGGCTTCGCGTCGGCACGAGCAGCAGCGACAGCGGTCGCGGTTCGGTGTCGCTTCCCTCCCCTAGACTGTCCGCGTGGTGAGGACTATCGAGGCGCTTGAGGACGGTCAACTCCAGGATCGGCTGGCCGGTTGGCTGCTGGCAACGAGCCTCGCGGTCTTCGCTTTCCTGATGCGCGTTCGCAACCTCGGGTTCCCGGGAAAGATCGTCTTCGACGAGACCTACTACGCGAAGGACGCCTGGGGGCTGTTGCACTCCGGGTACGAGAGGCAGTGGCTGGACAACAAGCAGTTCGGCACGGACGCCAAGATCGCGGCCGGTGACCTGAGCGGTTTCACCGAGAACCCGGCCTACGTGGTGCATCCGCCGCTGGGCAAGTGGTTGATCGCGGTCGGGGAGCATTTCTTCGGGATGACTCCCTTCGGGTGGCGGATCTCGGCCTGCGTCTTCGGGGCGCTGCTGGTGTTGCTGACGGTGCGTTTGGCGCGCCGCCTGTCGCGTTCCACGTTGGTGGGGGGTATCGCCGGGTTGTTGGTCACCTTCGATGGCCTGGCCTTCACCATGAGCAGGATCGCGCTGCTGGACATCTTCCAGGCCACCTTCGTGCTGGCCGCCGTCGCCGCGCTGGTCGTGGATCGCGACTGGTTCCGGTTGCGGTTGGCGGGTTACCTGCGCAGCAACGGCCTGGATTCTCTCGACGGCGACTACGGACCGCTGGTCCTGTTCCGGCCCTGGCGGCTCGTCGCCGGGGTGATGTTCGGCGCGGCCTGCGCGGTGAAGTGGAACTCCGTCTACGCGGTGGCGGTGTTCGGGATCCTGACCGTGGCCTGGGACATCGGGGCCCGCAGGCTGGCCGGGGCGGGGAAACGACGCGAGGTCACCTGGCTCACCTGGTGCGTGGCGTCGGTTTTCATGCTCTGCGCCACGGTCATCGCCGGTTCCCGCATCGGCTATGTGCAGGCCGCCCTGCTGATCGGTGCTGTCGGGGGTCTGATCCTCTACGCTCACGTCCTGGGCCTGTGGAGGTCGCTGTTCGGGGACGCCCCCATGGCCTTCCTGTCGACGGTGGTGCTGGCGGTCCCCGTCTACATAGCCTCGTGGACGGGCTGGTTGACCACCTCGGGTGGTTACCTGCGTGACTGGGGGAACAAAAACCCGGACGATCCCGTGGTGCAGTTGCTCGGCCCCGACCTCGGGGCGTTGTGGAACTACCACGTCTCCGCTTTCTCGTTCCACACGGGCGACGGCATGATGGTCAACGCGGAACACCCCTACGAGGCCCATCCCTTGGGTTGGTTGGTGATGGTGCGGCCGATCGGCATCGACGCACAGAACGACATCCAGCCGGGTGATCAGGGTTGCGAGGCCGTCGGCACCACCTGTCTTCGGGTGATCTCCGGCATCGGCACCCCGGTGCTGTGGTGGATGGCCTGCGCCGCGCTGGTCGCGGGCATCTGGTGGTGGCTGGGTCGCCGCGACTGGCGGTTCGCCGTTCCCGTCCTGGGCGTGCTGGCGGTGTGGTTGCCGTGGTTCCAGTTCGCGGCCCGCCCGTTGTTCTTCTTCTACGCCATCGTGCTGCTTCCCTTCTACGCTACGGGACTGGCAATGGCATTGGGAAAAATCCTCGGCCCGGCGAATCACCCGAAACGCCGGCTCCGCGCCATGTTGGTGGGTCTGGCGGTCGGCGTGGTGATCCTGCACTTCACGTTCATCTACCCGATCCTCACCGACGGCCTGCTGACCCGCCCCGAGTGGCTGTCACGCATGTGGTTCGGCACCTGGATCTGACGCGCGGGGCGGTGCGACCGGCTTCGGGGTCAGTTCTTTCGCTGGTGCTTCGGGCGTTCGAGGAAACAGGCTATGACGGCCACCGCGAGAATCGATGCGGCGGGCAACAGCAGCGTTCCCGACATGGCCGAGGCGATACCGTCGGGGGTTTGCCCCGAGACGGCCGACAGGGTGTTCATCACGGTTGCGACGACGGCACTGCCCAGTACCGAACCCACCTGCCGGGTGGCGTTGTAGACCCCCGACCCGGCACCGGCGTAGGTGATGGGCAGGTTCGCCGTCGCGGCGGTGGACAGCGGCCCGAACACCAGGCTGCTGGCCACGCCGGTGAAGGTCAGCAGGACAACCGGCACCCACACCGGCGTCGTCGTGTCGAGGAAATGCCCGGCCGCCAGCAGCGAGGAGGCCCACACCAGCCCTCCGGTCACGGTCAGGTAGCGGGGATGCACCCGATTGACCAGTTGTCCGCTCCATTTCGCCACGATCAGCGTGACCACCGCGGAGGGCGCGTTCACCAGGGCGGCGAGCAGCGGGCTCAGCCCGCGGGCCTGTTGGGCCCAGATCATCAGCGGGTACGGGGTGGCGACGCTGGTCATCCCAACCAGGGCGATGGCGAGGTTCGCGACGGAGAAGTTGCGGTCCCCGAACAGCTTCAGGGGCATCAGCGGCTCGTTGGGATTGAACCGCTGCCACACCACGAAAGCCGCGAGGAAGCACACCCCGGCCACCAGCAGCGACCCGACGGAGACGGGGCCCGCGATCGCCCCCCAGTCGTGGGTGCTGGCCTCCTGCAGGCCGAAGACGATGCAGAACAACCCGATGCCGGAGAGCGCCACCCCGAGCCAGTCGAAGCGGTGCGGGTTCTGCTCCAGGTCCGGGACGAGACGATGCGCCGCGACGTAGCCTGCCGCTCCGATGGGAATGTTGATGAAGAAGATCCATTCCCAGCCGAGCAGCCCGATCAGCAGGCCACCCAGCATCGGGCCTACGAGCATCGCCAGCCCCGCCGTGGCTCCCCACACCGCCATCGCCGTCCCGCGCTGGTGCGGCGGGAAGACGCGGGTGATGACGGTCATGGTCTGTGGGGTCATCAGCGCGGCGCCCAGTCCCTGCACCACCCGCGCGGCGATGAGCAGCTCGATTGTGGTGGTCAGGCCGCATCCCAGGGACGCGAGGGTGAAGACCACCAGCCCGATCAGGTAGACCCGTTTCGGCCCGAACCGGTCACCGAGACGTCCGGTGATCAGCAGCGGCACCGCGTAGGCCAGCAGGTAGGCGCTCGTCACCCACACCACGGAGGTGACGTTCGCGTTCAGCTCCCGCATGATCGTCGGGGTGGCGACGGTGACGATGGTGCTGTCGACGAGGATCATGAAGAACCCCACCACCATCGCCCACAGCGACCGCCAGGCCATGGGCTGCTCGTCGGGTGCGGGTCGGCTCATGGGGCTCCTAGGGTCGCTTCGATTCCGGTGGGGACACTACCGGGGTGGATGAAATTCCCCGGCGACCAGCCACATACCGGTCTGAGGTGTCGCGGCGAGGCAATTCGGTGTTCTCAACGGCGCTGCAGCAGCCGACCCACACCGGCCCGCATCTTCGAGGCCCACGGCAACGACACGCGGCGGGCCGCGTCGACACCGAGCAGCAGGGCCGCCAGGTAGCAGCCCGAAGCGGTACCGTTCATCAGCTCACCACGACCGTTGCCGCGGGTGTAGAAGCCGCCCGGTATCGCGGAGGCCCCGGCGACGGGTCGTCCGTGGTCGCTGGGGTCGATGATGAGCTGGCCCGGGGTCACGTCGCGGGCCCCGAACTCGGCCGCGGCCCAGTTCGTGAGCGCCGCCGCGGCCTCCGTCATCTGGTTGCGGGCGCATTTCGGGCCGAGCAGCAGCACCTCGTCGCCGATGGGCCGAATCAGCCAGGTGGGTGGGCCGGCCAGCAGCGTCACCTCCCCGGGCACCTCGACGCCCCGCAGCCGCAGGGTCGGCACGTACTGCGGTTGTCCCACGCCCGCCACCGCACCCCACGGGCTCACCGCCAGGGTGTCGACAACGGCGTGCGCGGTGAGAATTTCCAGGTCCCGCGACCACGCCAGGTTCCGCCGGAAAGCCACCTGGGTCACCCCGTCGAGGCGTTTGATCCGGGTGACGGTGACGTCGTGGAAGAGCTCGGCCCCCGCGGATCCGGCCTGCTCCTCCAGGGCAGCGGCATACTCGGCGGGATCGATCAGCAGCGCGAGGGAACGCAGACCCGCCGCCGCCCGGGTGCTCGCCCCGGCTTTCAGCAACGAGAGCTCGGCCCCGCCACCGCGGACCAACTCCATCACCCGTCCCAGTTCCCGGTCCAGAGCGACGCCCAAGGAATGATCGTGCAGCTCCGTCTCGACCAGTTCCACCGCTCCCGCGGCCGCGACCCCCCGGATCTCCTCCAGCCCCGCCAAATTGCGTCGGACGTGTTCTCGCGCCGCCTCGTCACCGTAGGCGCCGGCCATGTTCGCCACGGTGCTGGCGTGTGCGCAGGCCGCAACCCCGTGACCGATGGCGGCGGTCAGGTGCTCTCGGTTCGGGTCGAGAACCGCCACGGAAAAACCCTCCGCAGCCAGGCGCCGGGCCGCGGTCAACCCCGCGACGCTGGCCCCGATCACAACCACGTCCAACACCATGACCCAACCCTATCCGGGGCCCGGGGTCCTTCCCCGGACACCCTCGCCATGGTTTCGACACGGCCAGCTTCCGGGAAACCCCTCCGAAGTTTTCATGAATGGTGGCGTCACCTGTTCCCCGTCCCGGCAAGGGCAGTAACATGCCCGCGACGAAAGGACTGGGCCATGTTCGGCTGGAAGCTGCACAACAACGGAATCCTCGTTCCCGGGGCGGTTGTGGCCCCGACCGAACGGCTCGGTTGGGGACGCACGATCGGGCTCGGCGCCCAGCACGTCGTCGCGATGTTCGGCGCCACGTTCGTGTTCCCGCTTCTGATGGGGCTCAACCCGCAGCTCGCGGTGATGATGAGCGGCATCGCGACGCTGATCTTCCTGTTCGTCGTGAAACACCGGGTGCCCAGCTATCTCGGGTCGTCGGCCTCCTTCGTGGGTGTGGCGACCGCGATCTACTCGGCGGGCGGCAACCCGGCGACCCTCTCGGGCGCGCTCTTCGTGGTCGGGTTGGCCCTGTTCATGGTGGGTCTGATCATCCACTTCGCGGGCGCCCGGGTTATCCACAAGACCCTGCCTCCCGTGGTGACCGGCGCGGTCGTGATGCTGATCGGCTTCAACCTGGCACCGGTGGTCGCGAACACGTACTGGCCACAGGATCCGTGGCTGGCGTTCATCGTCATGCTCATCGTGATCGCGCTCAGCGTGGGGTTGCGCGGCTTCCTCGGGCGCATCGCCATCTTCCTGTCGCTGGTGGCCGGCTACGTCCTGAGCTGGGTTTTCGACCTGGCGTTCGGGCCGATGCGCAGCGTCGCCGCCGACGGCACCGTCACCGAGAAGATGCGTGTCGACTGGTCTGCCGTCGAGGCCGCCGACTGGTTCGGACTGCCCCCTGTCACCGACCTGGCCACCTGGCGGTTCGGCGGCACGGGCAACGTCGTCGGTTTCCACCTTCCGCAGTTCTCCCTGGGAGCCATCATCATCGCCCTGCCGGTGGTGATCGCGCTGATCGCCGAGAACGCCGGTCACGTCAAGGCCGTGGCGGAGATGACGGGCGAGAACCTGGACCCGATGATGGGGCGTGCGATCGCCGCCGACGGTGGCGGTTCGATGCTCGCGACCCTCGTGGGCGCCGGGCCGACCACCACCTATGCGGAGAACATCGGTGTGATGGCCGCGACCCGTGTCTACTCGACGGCCGCCTACGTGGTCGCCTCCCTGGTGGCGATCTGCTTCGGCCTGTCACCGAAGTTCGGGGCAGTGATCTCCGCCACCCCCGGCGCGGTGCTGGGCGGGATCTGCGTGGTCCTGTACGGCATGATCGGTCTGCTGGGCGCGAAGATCTGGAAGGAAAACCACGTCGACTTCGGCAACCCCATCAACCTGATCCCGGCGGCAGCGGGCATCATCATCGGCATCGGCGACGTGAAACTGCCGATCACCGAAGGCTTCACCTTGGGCGGCATCGCGCTCGGCACCATCGTGACCGTGGCCGTCTACCACATCGCCCACGCCATCGCCCCGCACGAACTCCGGGAGGCCGCCGACGGGGCGTCGCTGATCTACGACGCGCCCGGGATTTACTCCGACGATGCACCCGATGTTGCAAACGCCGGCGATCGCCCCTCCGACCAGCGATAGCATTCGCGACATGACTTCGCTGATCCACGCTGACGAGGCCGGGTTCTTCGGGAACCACGGCGGTCGTTTCCTGCCCCCGCAGCTCGAGGCTCCGATTGCCGAGGTGGCGGCCGCCTACGCACAGGCCCGCCAGGACCCCGGTTTCCAGGCCGACTACGAGGCGCTGCTGGCCGATTACGTCGGCCGCCCGTCGCCGCTGTTCCTGGCGGCCGGGCTGACCAGGCACCTCGGCGGGGCGAAGATCTACCTCAAACGCGAGGACCTCAACCACACCGGAGCCCACAAGATCAACCATTGCCTGGGCGAGGGGCTGCTGGCCAAGCGGATGGGCAAGAAGAAACTGATCGCGGAAACCGGCGCGGGGCAGCACGGCGTGGCGCTGGCGACCGCGGCCGCCCTGCTCGGGCTGGAGTGCGAGATCCACATGGGTGCTGTCGACGTGGCCAAGCAGCATCCCAACGTGGTGCGGATGGAGATGCTGGGCGCGAGGGTGGTGTCGATCACCTCGGGTGGGCAAACCCTCAAGGAGGCCATCGACTCGGCCTTCTCGGTGTTCGCCGCCGACTACGCCGACACCTTCTTCGCCATCGGTTCGGCCGTCGGCCCGGACCCGTACCCGTCGATGGTGCGGGACTTCCAGTCGATCATCGGCCGCGAGGCCCGCCGCCAGGTGCTGGAGAAGGAGGGGCGCCTGCCGGATGCGCTGGTGGCCGCCGTCGGCGGCGGCTCGAATGCGCTGGGGTTGTTCACCGCCTTCCTGGAGGACGAGCCGGTGAAGATGTTCGGCGTCGAACCCGCGGGCCGCAACCTCGACGTGCCCGGCGAGCACGCCGCGACGATCACCCTCGGCACCTCGGGGACGCTGCACGGCATGCGCACGCTGCTGCTGCAGGACGAGGACGGCAACCCGGCGGAGGTGCACTCCATTGCCTCCGGGCTGGACTACCCGGGGGTCGGTCCGCAGCACGCCTTCCTGCGGGATACGGGTCGCGTCGAGTACGTCACCGCCTCCGACGACGAGACCATCGCCGCTTTCCAGCTGCTGTGCCGCACCGAGGGCATCATTCCCGCCCTGGAGTCGTCGCACGCCTTGGCGCACGCCATCCGGTTGGCGCCGACGTTGAGTCCCGAGAAGGTGCTGATCGTGAACCTGTCGGGTCGCGGCGACAAGGACGTCGACTACGTCGCCGAATACCTGGCCGGGTGAGGGGTCTCGACCCCTCCTGCTGCTCTCGGCAGTTCGATCGTGACCTCGCAGCCCGGTGGCCGGTTCCGCAGGTCGACGGTGCCCCAATGGGCCGCGACTATGGTGCGGACGATCGGCAGGCCGAGGCCGTTTCCCGATCCAGCGCCGGGGGTGCGGGCCCGGTCGCCGCGCCAACCCGCGGTGAAGGACTTCTCCAGGGCCTCCGGACTCAACCCGCCGCAGCCGTCGCAGACCTGCACCCGCACGGTGTCGTCGTCGCCGCTGACGACCACGGTCACCTCGGTTCCGGGACGGGTGTAGGCGATGGCGTTTCCGATGATGTTCTGCAGCGCCCTTGACAGCAGTCCCGCGTCTCCCGTGACGTCGCTGGAATCCCCCTCGACGGAACCCGTGAGGCGTACGTCGCGGCGCAGGGCGAGCGGGGTGAGGTTACCGACGAGGTCGGAGACCAGGTCGCTGACGGTCACCGTCTCGGAGTTCAACTCCAAGGTGCCGGACTGCAGTCCGGCCAGCGCCAGGACGTCGTCGACCATGGAGGCGGTGCGTTCGGCCTCCGCGACGATGGCGCGGTGGTAGCTGGCGGGGTCCGGGGCGATGCCGTCCTCCAGCGCCTCGCCCATCGCCCTGATACCGGCGAGCGGGGTGCGCAGGTCGTGGGACAGCCACGCGATGAGTTCCCGCCTGCCCTGTTCCACCTCGCGCCGGCGGCGTTCCTGTTCCAGCGCCGCCGCGGCCTCCGCGATCACCCGCTGACTGCGCAACGCCACCAGCACGCCCGCCAGCAGGGCCGCGGGAACGGTGGCGGCGAGCAGCAGCAGCGGCACCCCCACCGATTCGATCAGCATCAGCCGCACCCCGACCAGCATCCCGACCCCGACGGTCACGACAACGGTGATGGGGCTCAGCAGGGCGGCCCAGCGAACGGAACGCCTCGCCACGCTCAGGGTCATGGCGGTGCAGCCCAGACCCACCAGCAGGGTGACGGCGGCGACTACCAGCAGCTGCCCGGTCACGAGGCCTCCCACCGGTATCCGCGACCCCACACCGTCACCAGCCGGGTGGGGTGCTGCGGGTCGGTCTCCACCTTCCCACGCAGCCGCCGCACGTGCACCGTCACCGTGGATGCGTCGCCGACGTCCCAGCCCCACACCACGCGCATCAGTTCCTCACGGGAGAAGACCTTCTCGGGATGGGTTACCAGGTGGGCGAGCAGGTCGAACTCGCGGAGCGTGAGCGTCAACGTCTCGCCCGCGAGAGTGGCTTTCCGGGCTGTTAGGTCGAGGGCGAGGTCGCCGTCGGTGATGATCTCCCGTTCGGGCCGGGGTTGCTGTCGTCGCAGCACCGCGTTGACCCTCAACACGAGTTCGCGGGGGCTGAACGGTTTGGCCAGGTAGTCGTCGGCGCCGAGTTCCAGGCCCAGCACCCGGTCGGCCTCCGAGCCCTTGGCGGTGAGCATGATCACCGGTGCGACCACCCCGCGGGAGCGGAGCCTCCGGAACACCTCGAGGCCGTCGATACCGGGCAGCATGAGGTCCAGGATCACCAGGTCGCAGCCGTCGGCGAGTCCCAGGGCGCTGATCCCGTCGGATGCCTCGGTGATGCTGTGCCCGGCCGCACGCAGGTAGTCGGAGACCACACCGCGCACGGTCGGATCGTCGTCGACGAGCAGGATGTTTCCCATGGGCTCAGGGTAGGGCTGCTCATCCGAATGTGAATGCATTGGCGCTCACGCCTTTGTCGAAGGTCAGGGTGACGGTGGTTCCCCGGGTGGCCTCGGGCAGCCGCACCAGCCGGTACAGGCGGGCACCGGAGATCGTCACCTCCTCGCCCTGCACGTCGGCCCCACCGGGTGGACCGCCGCCCTCGACCTGGACGCGCACCTTCGCCCCTGCGGGACCGTCCATCACCAGGAACATCTCACGCCCGGCGAAGCGATAGTTCAGTTGCGCCCCGTCCCGGGCGGCGGTGATCGATTCGTCGCCGGCCGTCCAGCTCCCGGACAGGCTCCACCGATTGGTGGCACCGGGTGCGGGGTTCTGGCCGTAGTCGCGTTCCCCGGTCTCCAACCGGGTTTCGTTACCGGAGGCGCGCCGGGTACCGAGGTAGGTTTCCGGTGACTGTCCCCGCGTGGGCTGCGTGGTTTCCCCGGTGACCCCGGCCTTGTCCCCGGTTTCGCCGAGCAGGTCGCGGATCTGTTTCTCCGCCTCGTCGTAGTTGCCCTCGCCGAAGTGCGTCCAGCGGATGTTGCCGTCCTTGTCGATCAGGTATTTCGCGGGCCAGTACCGGTTGTGGTAGGCGCGCCAGGTGGCAAAGTCGTTGTCCAGGGCCACCGGGTACTTGATGCCCGCGTCACGCACCGCCTTCTCGACGTTCTCCGGCACTTTCTCGAAGGTGAACTCGGGCGCGTGCACGCCGATGATCTCCAGTCCGGCGGCACGGTAGCGGTCGTACCAGGCGTTCAGGTAGGGCTGGGTGCGCATGCAGTTGATACAGCTGTAGGTCCAGAAGTCAACCAGCACGACCTTGCCCCTGAGGTCGGCCAGGGTGGTGGGGTTGCTGTTGACCCAGTGGGAGATACCGGCCAGTTCCGGGGCCGGGCCGAGCTGCCGTTGTTCGGCATTGCCCGCCACCCCGGGGGCCGCGTTGCTCTGGGGGATGAGTCCTTGTTCGAAGGCCGTGAGCGCGGGGAACTTGTCGACGGCCCAGGTCTGGAGTGCCTTGTCCAGGCCCGTGGAAACGAACAGACCCACGACGATGAACAGTGCCGCGATGGCACGCTGGAACCAGCCGCGCGGGTTCGAGGCCCAGCCGAGCCGATCGACGAGCCTGCGGCCCGCCAGGGAGATGCCCAGCAGCGCCCCCGCCAT
This sequence comes from Propionibacteriaceae bacterium, assembly GCA_905372155.1. Taxonomy (GTDB): domain Bacteria; phylum Actinomycetota; class Actinomycetes; order Propionibacteriales; family Propionibacteriaceae; genus Arachnia. The sequence goes on along the minus strand of CAJPNZ010000071.1, from coordinate 1,144 downwards.
GCCCGCACAGTAGATACCCAGGTAGATCATGCCTGCGACGGGACTGGCGGGCAGTACCGTCGCGATGACCCACGCGTAGGTTGGTGAGCAGCTGCTGAACACCGGCCCGAGTGCGGCGCCGGTCAGGAGTGCCCCCGCGGTTTCGCCGCGATGGTTGCGGGCCTTCCCGAGGAGGCCGTGGGCGGCCTCCAGCTTGGTCCACCGGGCGACCCGGGCCCACAAACCGGGGAAGAGCATCGCGACCCCCAGCAGGATCACCAGCACGCCCGACCCGATGGCCCAGACGCGCGGATCGATGCTGAGGAAGGCGGTGCTGGCTTTCAGCAGCAGCGTGAAAACCAGCAGCGACACGACGAGCGCGGCCGCGATCAGGTAGGGGCGGCGCCTGGAACCGTGTCCCAGGCTTCCGCCGACGATGACCGGCAGGAACGGCAACACGCACGGCGCCAGCACCGTCAGGACACCTGCGACCAGGGAGAGCAGAGCGGTGACGATCATGAAGTCAGCCCTGAAGTTCCTTGAGCAGGGCATCCACCGAAGTGCTGACCCATTGGCGTGTCTTCTCGCCGTTGGTGTCTATCTGCACGAAGGTGTGTTGCGTCGTCACCCCGTAGCGTTGCCGAAGATCGGTGTGCTGGTCGTAGTCGACGCTCACCACGGTGGTCTTCGCGGGGATCTTCCCGGGATCAGAGGTCAGCGCCTCGTTGATGGCCCGGCAGTCGGGGCACCACTTGGCGTTGAAGAACAGCACTACCTTCGAGTCGGCGTACTTGTCCTTGGAGGCCTGGTACTGGTCGTAGGTGATGTAGGACTGGGACGCCGAATCACCGTGCGACGTGGCCGAGGAGGGAGACTTCGCGGAAGACATGGCATCGGAGGACGAGTTCGTTTGGGAGCAGCCGCCGAGCACGATGACGGCTGACAGAGCCAGGGGCAGGAGGTATTTCTTCATACCGGGGAGTCTTCCGCCGCCGTGATGACGCGGAACAGGGAGAAATCCTTACGGAAGTGTGACATTCCTCAGGGTCCGAACTTCGACGCTCAAAGGTCATGCCAACGACCTTGAAGCCCCTGCCTTCCCGACAACACCAAGGGATCGGCAAAGTCGGTGGGGGAGGGCGTGTGAGCTGGTTTGCCGGGGTGG
>CAJPNZ010000070.1 GCA_905372155.1 Propionibacteriaceae bacterium | reverse complement strand
CTGCTGGTCACCACCGCCCTTCTGTGGTCCTTCCATCCCCGGCCGGGAGGTTTCGATGACGCCGGTGATGCGTCCCAGCGACGCCGAGGCGCTCTGCAGGTCGTCGGTGATCATCAGGAACTCCGTCAGCGGCCCCATCACCTGCTGGAACAACAGGACCGCGGCCGTGACGGCCCCTGCGCTGGCCTCCCCGTTGAGCGCCACCCACGTGCCCAGGACCAGCACCGAGACCAGCCCCGCGAACTCCACGAAGGTGGTTCGCGCCAGCAGGATGTTCTGGACGACCCGGGTGCGCATCTCCCAACGGACGTGCTCCCACGAGGCGCGCCGCACCCGTTCGGTCTGGGTACGTTCCAGGTGGTGGGCCCGGACGGTGGCCTCCGCCCGGAAGGTGTCGAGCAGGTGTTTTCCGCGTTCCGCCTGGGCGCGCCGCTCGGAGGCGTAGGTGTCGGGGACGGTTCGCAGATACCACCGCAGCGTCAGCAGGAGCAGGGGCGCCACAACGACCAGGACCAGCAGGAACCGCCAGTCCAGGGCCCCCAGACCGAGGGCGATCACCACGGAGGACATGGCGATGCTCAACAATCGGGGCAGCACGAGGGGGATGTTCTCGCTGAGCTGGCCGACGCTGATCTGCCCCGCGACGGCGAGAAGAGCCGCCAGGCCCACCAGGGCCGCGGCGAACAGGCCACCGGTCAGCTCCGCGAGGCCATCGAACCACGCCTCGGCGGAGCGGGACCTGACGGCGGCGGACAGGGTGCGGCGGCTGGCGGTGGCGTAGCGGTCGGCGGCCACCCGTTCGGCGTGCAGCCCACGAAGGGTCCGGTACCCGCCCAGGGTGTCGGAGGCGGTGCCCGCGGTCTCGCCCAGCGCCTCCAACTCGTCCTCGACGCGGGCATCGAGCGGCAACGCGACCAGGTACATTCCGACGAGCATGAGGGGAGCGCCGATGATCAGTGCCAGGCCCAGCCAGGGATGGAAGGACCACAGAAGGGCGGTGGTGACCAGCAGCTGAAGCAGTTCGCCGGGCGGACCCACCAGGGCGTGGAGCGCCTGGCAACTGCGCCGCACGTCGGCGGTCAGCCGCGAGACCCGCTCCGGGCACGTGATCCCGGCCGGCGCGGCGCAGGGTCAGTTCCAGGAGCTGCTGGCTCAGTTCGTGTTCCGCGCGTTGGATTCCGTACCAGCTGAACCGGTGTTCGAGGCGTTGGGCGGTGATGATCACCAGGGACATGCCACCCAGACAGGCCAGGGCGATGACGAGTTCCCGCCACACCCCGGAGGCCTCGGCCCCCGCGACGGCGGGCGCGACGACCGTGTCCACGGTGCGCCCGAGCCACGCCGGGATCAGGGTGGTGGCCAACCCGCCCAGGGCCATCAGGACGGAACCCGCCAGCGCCCAGCCCCAGGCGGAACGGATGATCTCCCGCGACAGCTGCGACGCCGAGGTGATGTGGTCGAGACGGAGCCGGAACCGTTCCGGGGCTGCCTCGAACAGTCCGTGGCGATGCTTCTTCCCTGACACTGGCGGCTTCCCCGTGGATTGCTGGAGTGCGGTCGCCCAATTTTACGTTCAAGGCTCCGGTGCGGTCCCACCGCTTCCGGGCCCGTCCCCGCCAGATCTCGTCGCGGATCCTGGGGTCGGTCTAGTCCGGGACCCGGGACCGCTGGAATCCGCGGCGCATCGCCCCGTCAGCTCGATCTGGGGACAGGACTCCTGCCCCGGGGCCGACTCGGCCTGGTGATGTCGGTGGCGTGAGGAGACGTCGACCTGGAGGAGATCACGGCCCGGTTGAAGGGTTTCTGCGAAACTTCCAGGCCCCGGTAGCCCATCACCGCCGCGTCGTTCAGACGTCTTCCCCGGGCTCGAACTCCTCCCCGCTGACGAGCCCCTTGATGAAGGTGGCGAAGTCCGGGGCCAGGACCGTGACCCGGTATCCCACCTCCTGGTCGACGTGCACCACGCGCGGCTCACCGGTGGGTCCGCATTCCGAATGGTCCAGCATCACCAGGTCGTGGCCACCGCTGGGGCAGTCGGCCATCACCGGGCCCAGTTCGGGATACCCCGTCTCCTCGATCACAGCCCGGTGCCCCCAGCTGCCGAGCAGCGAAGCGGCTGCCGTCCTGCCGATGGGGCGGATGCTGGTGATGGCGATGTGGTCCTCGGCCCAGGTGGTCGGCTGGTTCGTCGGGAAACAGTTGCGCTCCACGTCGCCTCCGTTGTGCATCCGGGCGAACTCCACCCAGGCGTCGGGGAGCCGGAACCCCAGGGCGGTCTCCACCTCCGCGATGGTTTCGTCGCTGGGTGCGGGTTCGTTCCAGTCCTCGTCACAGAAGTCGCTCCAGAACCCCGTCATGTCGAAGCCGTCGAAGAATCCCGTGCTACGTGGCGTGAAGCCTCCGGTCATCATGCGCCGAGGATAACCGCGCAAGCCCTAAGCTCAAGCATGGCCGTCACACACTGGTTCGATCCTCCCGGCGGGGTGCCGTCGCCCGCCACCAGCCACCCGGTCTTCGCCGCCGCGGTGCCCGCCTGGTACCACGACATCACCGATCCGCGTTCGCCGTTCGGGAGTCCGGAGGGCATCGGGATGTTGCGGCGCGTGGAGGCCTGGTACACCGATGGCGGTGGTGACGACCTCTCCGGGCTCCGGGACGAAACCGGTGCTGCATCCGGTGTTCCCCGGGAGGTGTGGCTGGGTTCCGACGGGAACATCCAGGCCTGGCTGAATGCCGACGAGACCGGGCAGGCCGGGTTGCAGGAACTGGCGACCCGGATGATGGCCATGGCGATGGCGCAGTTCAAGATCACCGGGGCGGTGCATCCGGGGATGGAACGAGCTGGCGGTCGGGCGGCCTGGGTCAAGGTGGTGCTCCGGGACTGGGACGACCATCGTCGCGGCGAGGAGGTCGCGGACGAGATCCCGGAGGACATCGCGTCGTACCTGCGTATCCTCCGGCACGCACCCGAACCGGGGTCGACGTTGGGGCACAGGCCCTCGCTGCTGCCCGACGACTGGGTTGGGCTGTGCCGCACCAGGAGCGCAGAGGAGCTGAAGCGGATTCTCCGGGTACGCAACGTCGACGCAACCCTGTGGGGCTCCCGGACCGAGGCCCACATGTTTCCCGAAACCCCGTTGGAGGTTCTCCGGTGGCTGGTGGAGACCCGGGGCGCCGACCTCGACAGGTGTCACGAACAACCAACCAGCGCATTCCACGAGGCGATCGTGGTCGGTGCCACCACACGCCTTCGCGAACTGGTGGAACTGGGGGCTGACATCAACAGGGAAGGGGAGGCCAATCCGCTCGCCATTGCCTGCCGGGAGCGGCGTCCCGAGGTGGTGGCGACGCTGCTGGATCTCGGTGCCGATCCCGACCCGAGCGGTGTTTCCCCGTCGCCCCTGGTGGAGTGCCTCGCCGGAGCGACGAGAGACCTTCCCGCCACCCTCGCGATCACCCGGATGCTGCTCGACCCGGGGGTGTCCGTCACCCGGGAGGCCCGCGCTGCCCTGGCCCGGTCGGGAGGGGCCTTCGAGTTCCATAGCGGCCTGCTGCGTCCCGGGCTTCTTGCCGCCTGCCTGCCCCGGCTGGAGGTGGCCGAGGATGCGCTGGGGCAACTGAACCGGCTCCTCGGCGTCGCCCCGGATCCCACGTGGGAAGAACGAATCTGGGAGGATCGCGAGGAAGCCCTCGGCGGCCCCGGCTGCGGCCAGATCGACCACCTCGCCGAGTTGCTGTGCAGCGGACGCCTGGGGGATCCGGACCCGCTGGAGGATTTGCTGTCCCACGTCTCGGACCTGTGCCTGATCGTGCGGCATGGCGGCGACTGGGTGCGCCAGCAGTGGCTGTGGGTCAAACGAGTCCTCGCGATCCTCGGCTCCGGAACACCCCTCGGCCCGGATCAGCTGACCGAGGCCCGCACCGTCGCGTGGGAGTTGGTGGAGCGTCCCGAGGGGATGGAGCGGCTGGTGTCGCTGACGCTGGAGTGGGTGCTGCGGAATCCGGTCACCGTGTGCCGCTGATATTCCCGGGAAACCCGGTTGTGCAGCGCTCAACATGGAAAACGCTCCGTTTCACCCCCGAAATCGGGTTGAGTGCCGCATAACCGGGGAACCCGCGGATGCAGACCGACGCCTTCCGACCGGGGATCGGCGAGGCAAAGTGGAACTGTAAAGTGCAAGTTCTACACCCAGAGTTACACTTTAAGTGTGACTTGGGACGATGCGACTCTGGAAGCGGTGGTCCGGGAACTACGGATGTCAAGCGGTGGAGGCAGCAAATAGGCGTTGACATGCTTGACATGGGATGAGCCACATGAGCGCAGGCCCTGGCCAGTTCCTCCAAGGAAGCTTGTGCACGTCCATCCTCATGCGCGCCCTGATTGGGGATTTTGCTGGCAGTCGTGCTGCCTGTGAATAAGCCTCAAGGTTGGGACGATGCGTGGCACGTCACGCGCCCGTCTGAAGGTACCAGCATTTCCAGCGGCGACTGTGATGAAGAGCTGGAAAGATGGGGTCTCAGCTTGTTGAGGGAGGGCAAACGTCTGTGAGGGGACGCTTGACGAGCTCGAACTCTCCTTGCCTCAGAACTCCCAGAGTGAGAGTGCCGAGGCGCAGGTCGGCCACTTGATGCTGCAGCTCGGCTCGCAGGTACGGGTACGCGGTCATGACCGCGACGCGTTCAATGAAATCTTTCTGTACATCAGAATCAATCTCGTCTTTGGGCTCGCGTTGGTAAACCACAGCCACGGCACACCGAACCGTCATGTGCTCGTTCGTGAGTTGCATTCGGAACCAGATCTCGATGATGTCGCTCCAAGAGATCGGGTTGATGTCGAGAGCCGGATCCCCTTCAGGCGTTGCGTTCGACAGGCTTTGCAAGCCGTGGTCCGGGGAAGGATCCAGCAGTAGCTGGGCGTATCGTTCGATCAGGCGAACTTCCTTGAGTTCGACTTGTTCGAGGAGTTCGTGGATGTCCATGACTGCTTCTCCGGAAGTCAGGCGACGCCGCTGAGGACCTGAAGACGCGATGGAGGAACATGCTCGGCGCGGTTGTTCTGAGATGGGGTTGAGACAAACTTGGTGGACATGCGGGCTGGAATCCAGGAGCCGCCATCCCGTCGCCGCTCCTCGTCGGTCGTGACGACGTGCGTGACGAGCGCCCCGATGGCGTGTGCGTAGCGGCGGATGCTGGCGAGCGTCGGGTTGCTGTCGTACGCCTCAAACCTGGCGACTGTGGGCTGGGTCACCCCCATCCGGTCCGCGACGTCCTGCTGGGTCAGCCCCTGATCGCCCCGGAGCTGAATGAGCCTGCGCAGCAGCGCGCGATCGTTCTCCACGAGCTGGGTCGCGCGCCGCATAGAGGGAGAGCCGGGATCGATGCCGAGCAGCTCTTCAAGCGTGTTCATAGATTTTAGTCTATAACACGCCGTCAAGCCGGGTCATCGGTCTCCCAGGAACGGCCGGGTCCAACCCAGCCCCCAGTCATTGCCTTGCCCGGTCGTGAGCCGACACCGTGCCCTCTCTATGAAGAAGTTCTGCGCCGAGGCAATGGCCTCTGACGTGGGAAGCGATGTGTCTTTGACGTGGAAGAGCAGCACCACCGTTTGGTCCGTGCGTTGCCGTGGCTCGTGAAAGTAGGCACGAACCTTGATGTCCTGGTCTCCCCACAGCAGCCGGAACTCCCAGAGGCGCGGGTCGCGGTTGACGTATTCCCAGCCCGTTGCCGAGAGCCGCCCATGCTCTGCGTAGTTGACCTGGTTTTTGAACTCGGCCAATCGCATTTCGAGTTCATGTCTAGGAACGGGAGAGCCGTCACGAGTCGCCGTGAGAACATCACGTAGCTCTTCCCTGAGGGTTGGGTCTCCCTCGACCTCTTCGTAGAGGTGCCAGCGCCGGGCCCCACCGCTGGCAGCTTCGGGCAGTCCGGTACGCGATGACATGGCAAGCATCATATTACCGGTGACCGACATTCTGGGGGCCGAATCCGAGCACACCAAGCGGCCCGCCCCTTTCCGGGGCGGGCCGCTTGGTCACGGGGTCACTTGTCGCCGTGGAGGCGCTTGTGCAGGACCTCGAGGAGGTCGATCGCGGCCTCCGGGATGTTGGTGCCCGGCGGGTAGATCGCGTCCGCGCCTTTCTCGCGGAGCTCCTGGAAGTCCTGGCTCGGGATCACGCCGCCGACCACGACCATGATGTCCTGCCGGCCCAGCTTGTCCAGCTCCTTGCGCAGCTCGGGCACCAGGGTGAGGTGACCGGCGGCCAGGGAGGAGGCGCCCACGACGTGCACGTCGGACTCGACGGCCTGCCGCGCGGCCTCCTCGGGGGTCTGGAACAGGGGGCCGACATCGACATCCATGCCGAGATCGGCGTAGGCCGTGGCGATGACCTTCTGGCCGCGGTCGTGACCGTCCTGGCCCATCTTCGCGATCAGGATACGGGGACGACGTCCCTCCTCCTGCTCGAACTCCTCAACGAGCTTGCGGGCCTTCGCTACCGCAGCAGACGAACCGGATTCCTTGTTGTACACACCGGAAATGGTACGGATCTGCGCGGTGTAGCGCCCGTAGACCTTCTCCAGCGCGTCGGAGATCTCGCCGACGGAGGCCTTCGCGCGGGCCGCGTCGATCGCGACCTTCAGCAGGTTGCGGTCCGGGTCCGTCGGATCCGGGTTCCCCGCCGCCCAGGTGACGCGCTCCAGCATCTGCTGGGTGACTGCCTCGTCGCGTTCGGCGCGCAGCCGCTCCAGCTTCGCGATCTGCTGCTCACGGACCGCGCGGTTGTCGACCTTCAGCACCTCCAGCTCGTCCTCGTGGTCGAGGGTGAACTTGTTGACGCCGATCACGGGCTGGCGACCCGAGTCGATGCGGGCCTGGGTGCGGGCCGCGGCCTCCTCGATGCGCATCTTCGGGATGCCCTGCTCGATGGCCTTTGCCATGCCACCGGCCTGCTCGACCTCCTGGATGCGTTCCCAGCCCTTGCGGGCCAGCTGCTCGGTGAGCTTTTCCACGTACGCCGAACCGGCCCACGGATCCACCGTCTGGCAGGTCTTCGACTCCTGCTGGATGAACAGCTGGGTGTTGCGGGCGATGCGGGCGGAGAAGTCCGTCGGCAACGCGATGGCCTCGTCGAGGGCGTTGGTGTGCAGCGACTGCGTGTGCCCCTGCGTGGCGCCCATGGCCTCGATGCAGGTGCGCACCACGTTGTTGTAGACATCCTGGGCGGTCAACGACCAGCCGGAGGTCTGCGAGTGCGTGCGCAGGCTCATCGACTTCGGGTTCTTCGGGTTGAAGCCGCGCACCAAACGCGCCCACAGCATGCGGGCGGCGCGCATCTTCGCGACCTCCATGAAGAAGTTCATGCCGATCGCCCAGAAGAACGACAGCCGCGGCGCGAAGGCGTCGACCGTCAGGCCCACCGACTCACCGGCGCGGATGTACTCCACACCGTCGGCCAGGGTGTAGGCCATCTCGATGTCGGCGGTCGCGCCGGCCTCCTGCATGTGGTAGCCGGAGATGGAGATGGAGTTGAACCGCGGCATGTTCGCGCTGGTGAAGGCGAAGATGTCGGCGATGATCTTCATCGACGGCTGCGGCGGGTAGATGTAGGTGTTGCGGACCATGAACTCCTTCAGAATGTCGTTCTGAATGGTTCCGGCCAGCTGCTCGGGCTTGACGCCCTGCTCCTCGGCGGCGATGACGTAGAGCGCCAGCACCGGGAGCACCGCGCCGTTCATGGTCATCGACACCGACATCTGGTCCAGCGGGATGCCGTCGAACAGCTGCCGCATGTCCAGGATGGAGTCGACGGCCACGCCGGCCATGCCGACGTCACCGGCCACGCGCGGGTGGTCGGAGTCGTAGCCGCGGTGGGTGGCCAGGTCGAAGGCGATCGACAGGCCCTTCTGGCCGGCCGCGAGGTTGCGGCGGTAGAAGGCGTTCGACTCCTCGGCGGTGGAGAACCCGGCGTACTGGCGGATCGTCCACGGCTGGTTCACGTACATCGTCGCGTAGGGGCCGCGCAGGTAGGGCGCGATGCCGGGGCGGGTGGTGAGGAAGTCCAGGCCCTCCAGGTCGCCGCTGCCGAACAGCGGCGGCACCAGGATGTGCTCCGGGGTCTGCCAGCCGGCGGAGTGACCGACCTGGTGGAAGTGGTCGTCGAACTGTTTCTTGGCGTCGGCAGGGATGCCGTCGCCGTTCAGGTCGACCGAGCCGAAACGGGGAATCGTGGTCATTGCTCAGGCCTCCAGCTTGTCCAGGGTGGAGGTCAGCAACTCCACCACATTCATTCCGTCGAAGACGTTGCCGTCGATCACGGCGTTCACCTCGGTCTCGTCGCCGCCGAGTTCCTTCAGCTGCCCGGCGAGCCGCACCTCCTGGGCGCCCGCCTCCTTCAGGGCCTTCGCGACGGCGAGACCGTGGGCGGCGTAGACCTTCGCGCTGGAGCACAGGACCGCGATGTCGGTGCCCGCCTCCTGCATGGCCTTGACGAACACCTCCGGGTTGGTGCCCTCCGCGATCACGGTGTTGATGCCACCCACGTGGTACAGGTTCGAGGTGAAGCCCTCGCGACCACCGAAGTCGCGCCGGGTGCCGAGGCAGGCCAGCAGCACGGTCGGGGTCTTCTTGGCGGCCTTGGAACGGTCCCGGAGGTCCTCGAAGACCTGGCTGTCGCGCACGAACGGGATGCCGCCGAGCTTCGGGGCCGCGGGGCGCGGGGCGCGTTCGAGGGCCTTCTCGAGGTGGTTCGGGAACATCGAGACGCCCGTCAGCGGCAGCTTGCGGGTGGCGAGCAGCTTGGCGCGGGCCTCGTTGATTTCCTTGAGCTGGGCGGCCACGGTGCCATCGGCGATGGCGGCAGCCATACCCTTCTCGTCGAGCTGACCGAACAGCTCCCAGGCCTTCTCGCAGAGCTGCTTGGTCATGGACTCGACGAACCATGCGCCGCCGGCCGGGTCGTTGACGCGGCCGATGTTCGACTCCTCGGCCAGCACCACCTGGGTGTTGCGGGCGATACGGCGGGTCAGGATGTCGGGAAGACCGATCACGGTGTCGAGCGGCAACACGGTGATGAACTCGGCCTGGCCGACGGCCGCCGCGAAGGCCGAGATGGTGCCGCGCAGCACGTTGACGTAGGCGTCGTCGCGGGTGATCTCGCGCAGCGACGTGACGGCGTGCTGCACCGCGCCGCGTTTCTCCGGGCTCACCCCGAGCACCTCGCCGACCCGGTTCCACAGGGTGCGCAGCGCGCGCAGCCGGGAGATGGTGACGAACTGGTTGGTGTTCGCGGAGACCCGGAACAGGATGCTGTGGAAGGCCTCGTCGGCGCTCAGCCCGAGATCGGTGAGGGCGCGCACGTACTCGATGCCCGTTGCCATCGCGTAGGCCAGCTGGGCGACGTCACCGGCGCCCATGGAATCGTAACGGGAGGCGTCCACGACGATGGGACGCACACCCGGGAACGGCTTTGCAAGCTCCACGGCCCTCGCGATCACCGAGAGGTCGGGGGTGGTTCCGTTGAGGGCGGCGAAACCGATCGGGTCGATGCCGAGGCTGCCGCGGATGTTCTCCTTACCAGAGGCGGCGAAAGCCGCGGCCAGGGCCTCGGCGGCCGCCAGCTCATCGGTGTTGGAGGAAACATGTGTGGGGGCAAGGTCGAACAGGACATCGCTCAGGACCTCAGCCAGCTTGTCTGCGGGGACCGCATCGGGATCCACGCGTACCCAGACCGCGGATGTGCCGCGCTCCAGGTCGGTGTCCACGGCCTTGCGGGCCTCGGCCGGGTCGGGTTCCTCAATGAGCTGAGCACTGAACCAGCCCTCATCCATCTCTCCTGCACGGACCGTGGTGCCGCGCGTGAATGGGGCCACTCCGGGGAAACCAAGCTCCTTGACGCCATCGTCAATGGTGTACAGCGGCTTGATCACAAGCCCATCGACGGTGTGGCTCGTCAGGCGCTTGTATGCCTGCTCAATGTTGAGTTCCTTGCCCTCGGGGCGCTTCCGGTTGAGTACCTTCAGCACCTCCTTCTCCCAGTCGGCAAGGCTGGGAGTGGCGAAGTCGGCAGCGAGACTGATCTCGGCCGCGCTCGTTGATTCTGTGCTCATCGCTCTCCGTCCAAATCCTTCTGACAAGCCATCGCGGGGAAATGGCTGCCTGGTTTCGGGACTGGTAGTCCTCGACATCCCAACCCTAGCCCAGCTCGGATGAAAGACCGACCTCGGGGTTGGTTCGTTTCGGCTGAAAGGTGCTCGCCGGACAAGGGCCGGACGCATTGGTCCTACCGACGGTGGGATCGTGGGTCCGGGAGCCCGGAGCGGAGAGTGTGCTCGGTGATCTTCTCGCGGTGTCGGGACTGGTACCCGTTGGGCGGGTGGGTGAGGATGGTCCCATGCGCACTTCCGAAACACACGCCTTTCCCCGCACCTCGACCGCGCGGGTGGCCACGGACCGCCCCGCCCGCTACGGCAAACAGCTGGCAAGCCACATGGGCCGCAAGATCACCGCCGCCTGGGACGAGGACAGCAGGACCGGCTCCCTGGAGTTCAACCGCGAGGGCCCCACCACCGGCGTCGTCGAGCTCTCCTGCGACGGCGAGGTCCTGGTGCTGCGGCTGTCCGCGGCCGACGAGCACCTCGAACGACTGGAGGAGGTCGTGGGCATCCACCTGGCCCGATTCGGCGCCAAGCAGGGCATGGTGGTCCGCTGGGAACGCGGGGACGGGACGCCGGGCACCACCCAGGGTCCCGTGACACCCGGGGACCGCTGACCCCGGCGGCTTCTCGCCGGTTGATCCCCTGCCGGGGTCAGGCCACGGCCTCGCCCCAGCGTTCGATGCTCCAGCCGTCCCGGCAGGAACCGTTGATCACGATCCACTGGGTGTTGCTGAGCGGCGGTGCCTTCTTCAGGCCGAAACCGGGGTCCTGCGCCAGCGTCCACACCCGAAGCGCCGCCCCGTGGCTGACGACCGCGGCGCAACCGTGGCCGGCCGACTCCACCCTGCAGATGGCCGAGGTGAAACGGGACATGAACTGCCGCGCCGTCTCGCCGCCCTCCAGGCAGGAGTCCATGTTCTCGGAGGACCAGGCGTGCAGCTCCGCCACGTAGGCCCGCCAGTCGTGGTTGAGCTCCTCCACGCCCGCCGAGATCTCCTGCACCCCGTCGAGTACCTGCACCTCCAGTCCCAGCGACTCGGCAAGGGGGGCAGCCGTCTGCTGCGCGCGTGTCAACGGGGATGCGTAGACCGCCTCGATCGGTTCGTCGGCAAGCCTCCCCGGCAGCGAGGCGGCCTGGGTCAGGCCGTGATTGGTCAACCGGTAGCCCGGGTAGGCGGTGTCAAGCCGGTGGTCGACGTTCGCCTGGGTTTCGCCGTGACGGATCAGGAGGAGTCGCATGGCTTGATCGTAAGCGGGTGAAGCCGGCCGAACAGGCGTTTCGGACCCAAGTCGCCGACTCGCCAACCAAGAAGACGGTGTCGGGGAGTGGGGGGTTCTAGGGTGACAAGGGTGGATGCAGCCGATGTGATCTCCGACCTGTCCGAAGTTCTCTACACCAGCGACCAGATCGCGGCACGCGTCGCCGAGATCGCCGTCCGGATCGATGCCGACTACGCCGGGCGTGACATCCTGCTCGTGGGGGTGCTCAACGGGGCGATCATGGTGGTCTCCGACCTGCAACGCGCCATGAAGAGCCACGTGGAGATGGACTGGATGGCCATCTCCTCCTACGGTTCCGGCACCCAGTCCAGTGGCGTGGTGCGCATCCTGAAGGACCTTGGCGTCGACATCGAGGGACGCCACGTCCTGGTCGTCGAGGACATCATCGACACCGGCCTGACGCTGAGCTACCTGATCTCGAACCTGACCAGCCGCAGGCCCGCCAGCCTCGAGATCATGACGATGTTCCGCAAGCCTGCGGCGGCTCAGATGGATGTGCCCGTCAAGTACGTCGGCTTCGACATCCCCAACGAGTTCGTCGTCGGATACGGCCTCGACTACGCGAGCCGCTACCGTAACCTCCGCGACCTCGCGGTCCTGGCCCCCCACGTCTACTCCTGAGGGCGGCCGAGGGAGGTTAGTTTCTCCGGATTCCGCACGATGTAGAAGGCCGAGATGCCGTCCCCGGCGACCATCGGCCACCCGACGTGATCGATTCGCCCATCCACCCGGGCGATCCACGCGGGAGTCGAGTTGAGGTTGGCCGGCTCGAAGCTGGTCGTCCCCGTCATCTTGCTGGCCAGGCCCAGGAAGAAACGGGCCACCTTGTCGGCTCCGACGACGGGTCGCAGAGCCACCGTGGCCCGGCCGCCACCATCGGAGAAGACGGTCACGTCCTCCGCCAAGAGGTTCTTCAGCGACTCGAGATCACCCGCCCGGCAAGCGGTCAGGAATACCTCAGTCAACCGGTGGTGCTTCTCAGTGTCCACGTCGAAACGAGAACGCCCTGCCTCGATGTGGCGGCGGGCGCGACTCGCCAGCTGCCGTACGGAGGAGGGGGAACGTCCCAAGAACTCTGCGACCTCCTCGTGGGAGAAACTGAAGACGTCGTGCAGGACGAAGGCGGTGCGTTCCAGCGGTGACATCGACTGCAACACCAGTGCCAGCGCCAGCGACACCTCCTCCGCCACCAGTAGTTCCGAATCGGTCGCATCGCCCTCCGGTACGGGTTCCGGTAGGAAACAACCGGGGTAGTCGCGTCGCCTCAGGGCATCGAGAGCCAGGTTCGTGGCGATCCGGGCCAGATAGGCCTTGGGTTGGGCTATCCCCGTCTCCTCAGTCGCGCGGTGCCAGCGCAGCCACGTTTCCTGGGCGATGTCCTCGGCCTCGGAGAGGGAACCGGTGATGTCGTAGGCGATGCGCAGCACCAGCCCACGATGTCGCAGGTACTCGTCCGTGCTCACCGTTGCCTCCCGAGCCAACGGTAACCCGCTGCCGAGCGGCGGGGCGCGTCGATCACCAGGCGGCAGATCTTCTCCTTGAAGGAAGCTCCCTCCCTTCCGGTCAGGCGCCGGCCGGTGGGGACGTCGCAACGGTCCACGAATTCGATCAGGCCGTTCCTGCGTCCGAGACTGACGCAGCGGAACGAAAAACCGAAATCGAAACCGGTGGCCGCTTCTCCCGCCAGTACCCGATGGACGTTGTCGGCGACATGGGCGCCCATCGGAAGGGCGGTCGCGCAGCCCATTCGCAGGTGGGGCAGCTGCGGCGCGACGACGGCATCGCCCAGTCCCCAGATCCCGGGGGCCGCCTGAAGGGTCTGGTCCACGACGAGCCTGCCCCGTCCATCCACGGGCATCCCGGACCGGGAGGCGAGATCCGGAGCGGACAACCCGGTGCAGTCGACCGCCAGGTCGGCCGGGCCGTCGTCCCAGACCACGCCGAGCCGGGGAAGCTGGTTCGCGAGCCACCTCCTGTCTACCTCCGAGCCGCTGGGAAACAGCCCGGCGGGATCGGTCAGGGACACTTTCAGGTGCGGCATCGCCTCAGCGATCTCCGTAGCGGTCTCGATTCCACTCAGGCCGGCACCGTCCACCCGGATCCGCGCCCCGGCGGGGAGCGCGGAAAGGGTCGTGCGCAGGGCATCGGCCCCTGCCAGGGTTGCGGGGCCGTTGCCGGTGCTGCCGGTGGCGATCACGACATGAGACGCCTCCAGTTCCGTTCCGTCCGCCAGTCTCACCCCACCCGCCGAGACCCGGACCGCCCGTTGTGTGCTCAACCCGATCTCGGGAAACAGCATCTCGCCGAGCGGGCGCGTCACCTCGTACCCGGTGGCGGTGTGCTGGTGTAGCCGGACCCTGTTGACGAATGTGGGGCCGTCGTTGACGAGATGGACCCTGCGGCCTTTGGCGGCGAGCCTGTTCGCGGCCATGACTCCACCGTATCCGCCGCCGATGATGACTGCATCGATTGTGTTCATGCTCACGGGACGTGACCGGGAACCGAAATGTGACATCGTCGTTCCTCCGGTGGTCACTGGTCGCAGGGCCGGCGCTCCCGTGCGTTGGTCGCAGTCGTGATCTTCGTGACATGGCCCTGGCCGGATGGCCCTCCGGTTTCCGGCCGCGATGAACGGGAGTTCGTGTCCTCCGGTCGGCTGGACGACGCCGGCCGCCGGGAAGTGACATTCTGTCCTCTTGGTGAGCGCTGGTAGCCTTCCAGTGCTTACGTACATCTTCTTCTAGGGAACCCCGCCGTTGCAGAAAATCATGAAGAACCCGATGAGTTGGGTCACCTGGGTTGTCGTCATCATCCTTCTTGGGACGCTGGTCATGCAGTTCTTCAACGGGCTGCTCGGAGTCCGGGAAGTCTCGATGGACCAGATCATGAGCGTCTTGCAGAGCGACGAGAAGCTCAGTGAGGTCGCCCTCAATGACGGCGACCAGGTCATCCGGATCACCACGGAGGCAGGGCAACGCATCCAGTCCAGCTGGGTGGGACGCCAGGTCGACGGTTTCGTGGAGATCCTCCAGCAGCGTTCCACCGCCGGAACGCTCGACCGCTGGACGACCCAACACCCCACCGCGAACCTGTTCACCTCCCTGCTCTACACGGGCCTGCCCTTCCTGCTTCTCATCATCGGTTTCTTCGTGGTGATGCGAATGGTCAACGGAGGCGGTTCGGGCAGCCCGCTCAGCTTCGGCAAGTCGAAGGCGAAACTCGCCAGCAAGGACATGCCCAAGACCACCTTCGCCGACGTCGCAGGAGTCGACGAGGCCGTCGAGGAGCTGCAGGAGATCAAGGAATTCCTCGCGGAGCCCGCGAAATTCCAGAAACTCGGTGCGAAGATCCCCAAGGGCGTGCTGCTCTACGGCCCGCCCGGGACCGGCAAGACCCTCCTGGCGCGCGCCGTCGCGGGGGAGGCCGGGGTGCCGTTCTTCTCAATCTCCGGTTCCGATTTCGTCGAGATGTTCGTCGGTGTCGGCGCCAGCCGGGTCCGCGACCTGTTCGAGCAGGCCAAGGAGGCCGCGCCCGCCATCGTCTTCATCGACGAGATCGACGCCGTCGGCCGCCACCGCGGCGCAGGCATGGGCGGCGGCCACGACGAACGCGAACAGACCCTCAACCAGCTGCTGGTCGAGATGGACGGGTTCGACGTGCGCGGCGGGGTGATCCTGATCGCCGCGACGAACCGCCCCGACGTGCTCGACCCGGCGCTGCTGCGCCCGGGCCGTTTCGACCGCCAGATCTCCGTCGAGGCACCCGACCTGACCGGCCGCTCCCACATCCTCCAGGTGCACGCCGTCGGCAAACCCCTCGCCAGGGACATCGACCTCGACTCCGTGGCCCGCCGCACCCCCGGTTTCTCCGGTGCCGACCTGGCCAACGTCCTCAACGAGGCCGCACTGCTCGCAGCGCGCATGAACCTGAACGAGATCGGCCAGCCGCAGCTCGACGAGGCCATCGACCGGGTGATCGCGGGACCGCAGAAACGCACCCGCCTGATGAACGACCGTGAACGCCTCATCACCGCCTACCACGAGGGCGGGCACGCCCTCGTGGCGGCCGCGATGCCCGGCAACGATCCCGTCCAGAAGGTCACGATCCTGCCGCGCGGCCGCGCGCTCGGCTACACGATGGTGATGCCCGACGACGACAAGTACTCGCACACCCGCGGCGAGCTGCTGGACCAGATGGCCTACATGATGGGCGGCCGGGCCGCGGAGGAAATGATCTTCCACGATCCCACCACCGGCGCCCAGAACGACATCGAGAAGGCCACGAAGGTGGCGCGGGCCATGGTCACCCAGTACGGCATGAGCGAGCGAGTCGGCGCCGTCCAGCTCGGCGGCGGCGATTCCGAACCGTTCATGGGGATGCGCGGGGCGCAGCCGTCGAAGGACTTCTCGGAGGCCTCCGCGGCGATCATCGACGAGGAGGTGGCCAAGCTCATCAACGCCGCCCACCAGGAGGCCTACGACGTGCTGGTGGAGAACCGCGAGGTGCTCGACGAGCTGGTCCGGCAGCTGTTCGCGAAGGAGACCCTCAACAAGGCCGAGGTCGCGGAGGTGTTCAAGAACCTCAAACGCCGCGACAAACGGCCCGCCTGGACCGGCTCGGAACTGCGGATCCCCTCCACCATCCCGCCCGTCGAGGTGCCGGGATCCCCCGGTCCCTCCGGGCAGGAAACCCCACCCAGGCAGATCACGCAC
>CAJPNZ010000069.1 GCA_905372155.1 Propionibacteriaceae bacterium | reverse complement strand
CTCGTAGAGGGCCTTGTCGATGGGGGCGGGGGGCTCGATGCGGTTCTGGACGCCGTCGAGTCCTGCCAGCAGGATGGCGGCGAAGGCCAAGTAGGGGTTGCTCGACGGATCCGGGCAGCGGAACTCGATGCGCTTGGCCTTCGGGTTGGAACCGGTGATCGGGATGCGGATGCAGGCGGAACGGTTGCGCTGCGAGTACACCAGGTTGACGGGGGCTTCGAAACCGGGAACCAAGCGGTGGAAGGAGTTGACGCTCGGGTTGGTGAAGGCCAGCAACGCGGGCGCGTGCTTGAGGATGCCGCCGATGTACCAGCGGGCCATGTCCGACAGACCCGCATAGCCGTTCTCGTCGTAGAACAACGGTTTCCCGTCGCTCCACAGCGAGGAGTGGACGTGCATCCCGGAGCCGTTGTCCCCGAAGATCGGTTTCGGCATGAAGGTGGCGGTCTTGCCGGCCTCCCAGGCGGTGTTCTTGACGAGGTACTTGAACTTCATCACGTCGTCGGCGGATTTCAGCATGGTGTCGAACCGCCAGTTGATCTCGGCCTGACCGGCGGTGCCGCACTCGTGGTGGGCGCGTTCGACCACCAGGCCCGCGTTCTCCATGTGGCGGACGATGTCGTCGCGCAGGTCACCGAAGTGATCGACGGGGGCTACGGGGAAGTAGCCGCCCTTGTACTTGACCTTGTAGCCCCGGTTGCCGCCGTCCTGCACGCGACCGGAGTTCCAGGCCCCCGCCTCGGAATCGATATGGTAGTAGGAGGCGTTGGGGGTGGAGTCGAAGCGGATGTCGTCGAAGACGTAGAACTCGGCCTCGGGGGCGAAGAAGGCGGTTTCCGCGATGCCCGTGGAGATCAGGTAGGCCTCGGCCTTGCGGGCGATGTTGCGCGGGTCGCGGGAGTAGGGCTCCTTCGTGAGGGGATCGTGGACGAAGAAGTTTATGTTCAGGGTCTTCGACTTGCGGAACGGGTCGACGAAGGCGCTGGTCGGGTCCGGGAGCAGTGCCATGTCCGATTCGTGGATCTTCTGGAAACCAGCGATCGAGGAACCGTCGAAACTCAGGCCCTCGGTGAAGACCTCGGGGCCGAAGGAGCCGGCCGGGACGGTGAAGTGCTGCATCACGCCCGGCAGGTCGCAGAAGCGGCAGTCGATGGTCTCGATGCCCTCCTCCTTGACGAAGGCCAGGAGCTCCTCGGCGCTTGTGAACATGAACCCTCCAGTTGTCTTGTGAACTGGGCCCACCCTACGGGGCCCAGATTGCCCAGATCTTCCGCCATCGTAACGGCGGTGTTACAGCGCAGAGGGCAGGCTCTGCCGGTTTCCGGGGTCCGTGCCGGATGGTCCTCGCGGTGGCTGTCGCGTCAGGGGCGAACCCAAGGCGGAATGGACATAGTATGATATGTAGCATTCCTGCTATGAAAGCTGGTGTCTTCGCTACTGAGAGAGGGTGCGATTGAAGTGATTGTGGTCGAACAGGTCGAGTTCGCCTACGGCAACCTACCGGTGCTTCGGGGAGTGGATCTCAGGATCCGGCCGGGTGAGGTCGTGTTCCTCCTGGGACCCAACGGGGTGGGTAAGACCACTCTCGTCGAGTTGCTGCTCGGTTTCCTGTCGCCCGATTCCGGGACGATCCGGGTGCTCGGCGTGGACCCAGGGAAAGCGGATGCCGGGTTCTGGGGCAGGATCGGTCTCGTCCAGCAGAGCTGGTCCGATCACACCAGGTGGCGGGTGTGTGATCAGCTCGAATGGGTGCGCGCCATTCAGGCCACATCAGGGTGGTCCGGCTCAACCGTGGCTGAAGTGCTGCGCATGGTCGGTCTGGAAGACAAGGCCAAGGTTCGGCTCGGACGGCTCTCGGGAGGTCAGCGCCGGACCATCGACCTAGCTGCTGTCCTCTTGGGGAAACCGGAGCTGCTGATCCTCGATGAACCGACCGCGGGTCTGGACCCGGCCTCCAGGGCGCGGGTGCACGATCTCATCCTCGAACGCGTCGATGACGCCGCCACCGTGCTGATGACCAGCCACGACCTGGCGGAGGTCGAAAGGCTCGCGTCGAGGGTGGTGATCATGGGCCGGGGTCGGGTCTTCGCGGACGGTACCGTCACCGAACTGCGTGAGCAGTTCTCCGGCACGGCCCAGGTGACGTGGCACGAGGCGGGTGAACGTCACGTCCACGCGACCAGCTCCCCCGAGGGGTTCGTCAAAACCCTCGATCTCGACGCCATCTCGGGTCTCACCATCACCCGCCCCAACCTCGAGGATGCCTACCTGGCCCTGACCAAGGAGGGGAAATGACCCGCGCAACCCCTCCCACGTTCCTCGCGATTCTCCGCGCCGCTCTGGTCCAGGTCCGTGGGGACCTGCGGCCGGCTTTCGTCGGCGCGGGGATTTTCACTGCGTTCCTGCCGGCGCTGTTGATCCTCTGGCTGTCCCGGCTGAATCTGACCGGGGGCCCGGGAACGGACTCGCTCACGGTGGCTGGTTTCGTCGGTTCGTGGAGCTGCATGATCGTCATACAGGTGGGGGCGGAAACCTACATGGACCGCGTCGGGGGTGCCCTGCTGCGCGTCCGGGTCCTGCCGCACGGCCCGATGGTGTGGGCCATCGGCAAGACCATCTCGACCGCGGCGATACTCGTCGTGAGCCAGGTGATCCTCCTGGTGCTCGGGATGTTCCTGCTGAACGGCTTCCCGCTCGGATGGGGGCAATTGATCCCCGTCGTCGGCCTGGCGATCGTCGCCTCCCTGGCGGCGGCGCCCATCGGTTTCCTGTCCGGAGCGGTGGCGCGCGGTTCCAATCTGCAGATGCTCTCCTACGTGCTGGTGTTCGCGCTGCTCGGAACCAGCGGGGCGGCCATACCGCTGGTGACGCTTCCCGGCTGGGTGCAGGTCATCCAGCAGGCGCTCCCGTTCTACTGGTCCGGGCACCTGACCCGCTGGGCGCTCGTCGGCGATCCGGCCTGGGAAGTGGGTGGTTCGTTCCAGCCGCTTCTGGCCTTCTGTGTGTTGACCGCCTGGGTTCTCGTGGGCTTCCCGGTTGCCGCGGCCCTGGTGCATCGCGGTTTCCGCAAGGAGAGCATCGGTAGGCTTTCACGCATGCAAACCAACATTCGTTCCCTGGCGGGAGGATGACTTGGTGGAGGAGCGGGTCTTCAATCGCATTGCCGTCATGAGGGCAGATCGCAAGGTGAGCCGCCGGGAGCTGGCCGAGGCGCTCGGCGTCCACTACCAGACCGTTGGTTACCTGGAACGGGGTGAGTACTCGCCGTCATTGCATCTGGCGCTCAGGATCGCCAGGTTCTTCGAGGTTCCCGTGGAGTCAGTTTTCTCCCTCGACGATTTTCCCAGGTTGCAGTGATCCCGTGATGTAGTGCTGGAGCACGGGTCCGATCAGGTCGGCGACCTCGTCGGTGGAAAGGCTTGCCAGTGGTTCGATGCCGACGATGTGGCGTGCGATCACCAGTCCTGACATCTGGGATCCGATCAGAGAGGCCCGGAGCCGTCGTTCCGGCTCGGGGCCTTTGATGTGGGAGAGGAATCTGTTGAGCAGGGAGCGTGTGACGAATTCTCGCAGCATGCCCTCGTGGCCCACCAGGACCCGCCGCACCACCGCCTTCAGGGCGGGGGCGGCGGGTGAGGTCCAGACCTTGTCGGCGGCGCGCACCAGCTGCCGTCCCCAGTCCTCGGATGATTCCGATACGACCAATGCCTCCAACTGTTCCGGGCGGATGGCGGCGTTCAGCACCGCCTGGAACAGACCTTCCTTCGAACCGAAGTAGTGGTGGATCAGGGCGGCGTCGACCCCGGCCTCCTTGGCGATGGCGCGGGTGCTGACCGTCTCGAAGGACCGGGATGCGAACAGCTTCGCGGCCGCCTGCTGGATGCGCAGTTTGGTGCGTTCCGACTTCGAACCCCCGGGCAAGCGATCACCTCGTCTTTCTCGGCATGGAGGCCGCGGCGATGAGCAGGGCGGCGACGATCACCCCGGCCAGGGCGGCGAACCGCCACCAGCTGTCCGAGCCTAGCTCCGGATTGGCCAGCACGTCGCGCACGACATCGACCGCCCATGTCATCGGCAGCCAGTTCGCGATGGCCTCCAACACGTCCGGGAGTTGCTCCTTCGGGACGAGCAGGCCGCAGAGAAACAGCTGCGGGGCGATGAAGACCGGCATGAACTGCACCGCCTGGAACTCGGTCCGGGCGAAGGCCGAGGCCAGCAGGCCGAAGGCCACCCCGATCACCGCGCCCAGGAAGGACAGCAGGAGCAGGGCCCAGGCCGGGCCGGTCAGCTCGATTCCCAGGGGGCCCAGCAGCAGGACCACCAGGATGCTGCTCTGCAGAACCGCGAGCAGGCCGAACACGCAGGCGTAGGAGACCAGCAGGTTCAAGCGCGTCAGGGGAGTGGTGAAGATCCGTTCCAGGGTTCCGGAGACGCGCTCCCGGAGCATGATCACCGAGGTGACGATGAACATCATGAACATCGGCAACACGGCAAGCATGATCGGGCCGGTCGTGTCGAAGACGCGGGATTGCCCGGGTGGTGTCGGCAGGTCGTAGAAGACGTAGTAGAGCAGGGTCAACAGCAGGGGCGGGATCAGGAGGATCAGGGCTATGGCACGCGGGTCGCTCTTCAACTGCGCGGCGATCCGGGCCACCGTGGCGAACGGTACCGATCGTGCGACAGTGTGGGTGCTCATCACGCCGCCTCCTCGATCAGGGCCATGAAAGCATCCTCCGGGGTGCTGGTTTCCGTTCTGCGCTGGAGAGCTGCCACGGGTTCGTGGGCCAGGAACCAGCCGTCCCGCATGAACAACACGGAATCGCAGCGGGTCGCCTCGTCCATGACGTGACTGGACACCAGCAGCGTGGTTCCCCGGCCGGCCAGGTCGCGGAACAATTCCCACAAGGCCTGCCTGGTCAGGGGATCCAGACCCACCGTCGGTTCGTCGAGGATCAACACCTCCGGATCACCCACCAGCGCGCAGGCCAGGGAGGCCCTGCTCGCCTGACCCCCGGAGAGCTGATCGATGCGGCGGTGTTCTAGGCCATCCAGCTGCACCCTTTCGATGGCCCGGCGCGCCGAGTCGCGCCCGGCACCCAGCAGGCGTGCGAAGTAAGTGGTGTTGGCCAGCAGGGATGCATCGGTGTAGATGCTCACGGCCTGCGAGGTGTAGGCCACCCGTCGGCGCAACCTCGGATGTCCGGCCGGCAGTCCCAGCAACGTCGCCGAGCCCGCGGTGATGTGCTGCACCCCCATGAGGGTGCGCATCAGGGTGGTCTTCCCGCAGCCCGAGGGGCCCAGCAACCCCGTGACGGAACCGCGGGGCAGGGAGAGGGAGACCCCGTGAAGGATCTCGTTGCGGCCGCGCCTGACGACGAGGCCGGACACGGAGACAGCTGATTCATCAAGTGATGAGTTCATCATGTGATGAATGGTACCTGTCTGGGTGACAAAGGAGAAGGGGAGGTCGGTCGGGCAGGGGGTCGGCCTCGGTCCGTGGCGGACCGTCATGAAAACAATCGCCTGCTCGCGACCCTCATCACCTTCGATGCGGGACGCCCCGGCGCGCGGCCGCGGGGAGGTGCGGCAGTGGGTCGCTGCGCCGGCATCGGCTGACCCGGCTTTCGGGAAACTGGGCCTACCATGAGACCCGGTTACCGGGATGTCGTTGTTCGTGCCCGGGACCCTCAGTTTCTCCGAGGTGTCTGCTGCACCGAGGAGATGCGGAACTACCCGGAGGGCAACCGATGACTGGGATGAGGCTTCGCCCACTGCGGATCAGCGACACGTCCCGAGTTCTGGAGGCGTTCACGTCGGCCGGTGACATGGCCCGGCAGGGACGGGTCACCGATCCGTTGGAGGCGGAGGCCTATGTGGCGCGGCTGCTCGATCCTGATGCCGCACATCTGCCATTCGCAATGGCCGGGGAAGGCGATTTGTTGTTCGGGCTTGTTGCCCTGAGTGTCGATTCCGGGAACCGCAACGCTTGGTTCTGGTACTGGACCCATCCCGCGGCGCGGGGGCGTGGCTGGACGGGCCGTGCGGCGGCCACCGTCGCGAACTGGGCCCTGGCATCGGGCGGACTGCATCGCCTGGAACTCGGCCACCGGGTCAACAATCCCGCATCCCGAGGAGTGGCGCTCGCCGCCGGGTTCGTCCAAGAAGGCCTCGAACGGGAGAAATTCCTGATCGACGGGCAGCGAATCGACGTCGTGACCTACGGACGCCTGGCGAACGATCCCATCCCGCGAACCGAGCCGTTGCCGATCATCGCTGCTCCGCGCGGTGGGCGGACGTGACATCGACCGGTGCTCCCGCGGGGAGGGGAATCACTCGGCCGCCAGCAGCCAGGCTTCCTCCAGCTCGTTCTTGCGAGTACAGGCGGCCCGAAGGTCTGTGTCCAGCACGGCGAGCCTCTCGAAATCGGTCGCCGAGGCGGCCATGGCGTCGTGGATGCGTTCGATCTCGGATTCCACCTTGGAAAGCTGTGACTCCAGGCGCGCCAGTTCCTTCTTCCGGGCGCGTTCGAGTGCGGCACCGGATCGGGGCCTGTCCTCGGCCGGGGGAGCGGGTGTGGGGGAGGTGTCCTTCGTCCCGCGGCGACGTTCCAGATATTCCTCCACCCCGCCGGGCAGCAGCACGCATGAGCCGTCGCCCAGCAGCGCCCACGAAGCGTCGGTGACGCGCTCCAGGAAGTAGCGGTCGTGGGAGACGACTATCAGGGTGCCCGGCCAGGTGTCCAGGTAGTCCTCGATCACGGTGAGGGTGTCGATGTCGAGGTCATTGGTCGGTTCGTCGAGGAGCAGGACATTCGGTTCCTCGAGCAGCAGCCGGAGAAACTGGAGGCGGCGGCGCTCCCCGCCGGACAGGTCGCCGATGCGGGCGACCAGTTTGTCGCCGGTGAAACCGAACTCCTCGAGGAGATTGCTGGCCGACGCCTCCCGGCCGGTCGCCAACCTCGTCGCCTGTTTCAGGCGGGTGACGGACTGGAGCACGCGATCCTCGTCGTCCAGTTCCCCGACGCTCTGCGACAGATACCCGACCCTGAGCGTGACGCCGCGCTTGATCTTCCCGCCCTGAGGGGATCTCAGGCCGGCCAGCAGATCCAGCAGGGTGGTCTTGCCCGCGCCGTTGACACCCACAAGTCCGATGCGGTCGCCCGGCCCGATGGACCAGGTGAGCCGGTTCAGCAGCCTGCGGTCCTCGACGGCGTAGTCGACGTTGATCAGGTCGAAGACATCCTTGCCGAGTCGTGAGGTCGCGAACTTCTCCAACGCCAGCCGGTCGCGCGGCGGGGGCACGTCGCCGATGAGGGCCTCGGCCGCCTCGATGCGGAACTTCGGTTTCGAGGTGCGGGCAGGGGCCCCGCGCCGCAGCCATGCCAGCTCCTTGCGCGCCAGGTTCCTGCGGCGCGCCTCCGTGGCCGCGGCCTGCCGCTGCCGCTCCACCCGCGCCAGCACGTACGCCGCGTAGCCGCCGTCGTAGGCGTCCACCACACCGTCGTGAACCTCCCAGATTCGGGTGCACACCGCATCCAGGAACCAGCGGTCGTGGCTGACCACCAGCATCGCGAGCCCTGCCGCGGTGCGGTAACGCAGATGGGAGGCGAGGAAGGCGATCGCCTCCACGTCTAGATGGTTGGTGGGCTCGTCCAGCACGATCAGGTCGTGGTCGCCGAGCAGCACCTCGACCAGCCCGACCCGCCTCCGTTCGCCACCGGACAGGGTTTCGATGGGGCGGTCCAGGTCCACTCCCGCCAGCAGCGCCTCGACGATCTCCCGCCGATCCGCCCGGGCCGCATAGGTGTGGTCGGCGGCGCCGTCGAGGACCACCTGCCGGATCGTTTCACCGGGGGAACCGGCCTGATGCTGGGTCAGCACCCCGATGGAAGCGGAGTTCGAGATCGTCACCCGCCCGGAATCGGGGGCCAGGTCGCCCGTCAGGACACGCAGCAGGGTGGTTTTCCCGTCCCCGTTGCGGCCGACCACGCCGATCACCTCACCCGCCCCGACCCCGAGGCTCACCTCGTCCAGCAGCACGCGAGTGCCGAAGGCATGCGAGACGGATTCCAGATTGACCAGATTTGCCACGTTCGGAAAGCTACCAGTGAAGACCATGGAAACACGCCAACGGATATTCCCCGTCACGACCTCCTAGAATTTTGGTGCATGGGAACCGACTACTTCACCGGCGATCCCCGCACGAATCGGGAACGGATGCTCGCGGGTGACCTGTACATCGCCGATGACCCGGAGAATGCGAGGATAGCCAAGCGCGCCATGCGGCTGTGTCACGAGTACCACCGGGCCGTAATCGTGGATGATGAGGGAGAAGCCTTGGCGTTGCTGGGGCAGCTGCTCGGTAGCCTGGGGGAGGGGGCATGGATCAGGCCGCCGCTGACAGTGGACTATGGCGAAAATATCCACGTCGGTGCCAGGACCTTCATCAACAACAATCTGACCGCTCTGGATGTCGCCCGGATCACCATCGGGGAGGACTGCCAAATCGGGCCGAACGTGCAGCTCCTGACCCCGACCCATCCCGTTGAGCCACAACCTCGTCGCGACAAGCTGGAGGCGGCTGAACCCATTTCCCTGGGGGATAACGTGTGGCTGGGTGGGGGAGTGATCGTCTGTCCCGGGGTCACCATCGGCGACAATTCCGTGATCGGTGCGGGCTCGGTCGTGACGCACAGCCTCCCGGCCAATGTCATTGCCGTAGGCAATCCGGCCCGCATTCTGCGGGCCATCTCCTGCTCCTGAGAGACCCCATCAGCGGCCACGGATCGCCTGCCGGGCTCCTTTCATGCCGCCCTTTCCGGTGGGCATGGGGCCCTTCGGCATGGGCAGTTTCGGACGCATCGCGTCGAGCGCCCGGAGCCGGTCCTCCACCTCAGTGATCTTCGAGGCGCTGAGGGCCTTGGGGAGTTTCTTGATCTCGTCGGCCAGCCGGTCGAGGGGAACCTGCCCGCCGCCCCTGCCGACCACGAAGGTGACCACGCTCACACCGTAGGCGACCTGTTCGTGTTTCTTCTTCTCAGAGGTGAGCAGGGTCTTGAGGCCTTTGGGGTTCCCCTCGCCGATCAGCACGAGGCCACCGGGACCGATGGCGCGGTGCACCACGTTCGCGGAGTCGCGGTTGCGGGTGACCGCCACCGCTATGGTGTGTTTCCACTTCCTGCCGAGCATGTTCAGCGCCAGCTCGGCGGAGCCCGCCTGCCCTTCATAGCGGGTGAAGGCCGCGCGCTTGACGCGCCGCGTGAACACGAGCAGTGCCACCAGAAGGCCGACGGTGAGGCCCAGCACACCCCACATGATGGGGGACTGGAGAACGAAACCGAGGATCAGGATGAGGGCGAACGGTCCGAGACCAGCGGCGAGCAGGATCCACGGCAGCCTGGGATCCTGTTGTTTCGTGAGTTTGTAGGACTCCGTGATCTGGCGGATCTGCCCCCAGTCGGCCGGATTGTCAGAGTTCCGGCGGCGCAGTTTCTCTGCGCGGGCCTTCTCCTTCTGTTTCCGTGCCTGTTCCTTCTGTCGCTGGGCCAGCTCCTGGGCCCTTTCGCTGCGTGCCATCATTTGACACCCGCCTTCCGCGCGGCCTTCTTGCGTTCCTCCATGGCAGTCCTGTACAGCCTGCCCGCTCGATAGGACGAGCGTACGAGAGGTCCGGACAGCACGCCAGAATAACCGATCTGTTTCGCCTCCTCGGCGAGCTCGTCGAACTCCTCGGGGGGCACCCAGCGGGAGATCGGGTGCAGGGTTGCGTTCGGGCGCAGGTACTGGGTGATGGTGATCAACTCGGTTCCCGCCTCGTGCAGGTCCACCAATGCTTGGGAAACTTCCTCGCGGGTCTCACCCATCCCCAGGATCAGGTTCGATTTCGTCACCAACCCCGCATCCCGGCTCATCCTCAGCACGTCGAGAGAGCGGTCGTAGCGGAAGGCCGGGCGGATGCGCTTGAAGATCCGCGGCACGGTCTCCACGTTGTGGGCGAACACCTCGGGCCGGGTGTCCAGGACCTGGCCCACCAGGTCCGGTTTCGCGGAGAAGTCGGGGGCGAGCATCTCCACCCCGACCCCGGGGTTGACCGCGTGGATCTGGCGGATGGTCTCGGCGTACAGCCAGGCACCCTGATCGGGCAGGTCGTCACGGCAAACACCGGTGACGGTGGCGTAACGCAGCCCCATCTTCCTCACCGACGCGGCGACGCGCATCGGCTCGGCCGGGTCGTAACCCTCGGGTTTCGCGGATGTGATCTGACAGAAATCGCAGCGCCGGGTGCACTGATCACCGCCGATCAGGAAGGTGGATTCGCGATCCTCCCAGCACTCGAAGATGTTGGGGCAGTTCGCCTCGCGACAGACGGTGTGCAGATCCGCTGTCTGCACAATCTGCTGCAGATCCTCATAATTCGGGCCTGTACGGGCGGTGGTGCGGATCCAGCCGGGTTTGCGTTCGATCGGGGTCTCGGCGTTCTTGGCCTCGATGCGAAGCAGTCGACGTCCATCCGGATGTACAGCAGTCACTCAGGGGATGATACCTGCTGAGACGCTGGCCGTGTGGTCCGTCACACCTCCCGAGGTGCCTCCGAGAAACCCGCGTCATGAATGAAGGTTTTCAGGTGCCTGTGGAGATGGGGTTCCAGCTCGTGGGCAACTGCAGCGACGTCCCATTTCCCGGGCAGTTCCTCCGCCAATGAGGTCACCCCGGCATCGCTGATGCCGCAGGGAACGATGTTTCCGAACGCCTCCTGGTTGGGGAGCACATTCAGGGCGAAACCGTGCATCGTGGTTCGTCTGGCAACCCTGATCCCGATGGCGCAGATCTTGCGTTCCGGCCGGCCCCCGGAAGCGGGCAGCCAGACCCCGGTCCTGCCCACCACGCGACGCCCGGCCAGGCCATAACCGGTCAGCAGGTCGACGACGGCGTCCTCGAAACGCCGGATCGGATCCACCACCCCGACACCATCGGGCAGAGGCAGGACCGGGTAGCCGGTGAGCTGGCCGGGGCCGTGCCAGGTGATCTTCCCGCCCCGGTCCACGTCCACCACCGGGGTGCCGTCGAAGGGACGCTCCTCTGGCAGGGTGGCCCGTCCCGCCGTGTAGACGGGTTCGTGCTCCAGCAGGATCACGTGCCCGGGTCGTTTCCCGGCCGCTACCTCGGCGTGCACCTGGCGCTGGTAATCCCACGATTCCCGGTAGTCGCTGCGGAAATGATCGGGGCCCAAGCCGCGGTACTCGAAGGTCAACATCGCGGACATCGTAGCCCTACGGCATTCCCGGATGTCGTCTCCCACAACGGGCAAGCGGGTAGAACAAAATGGCAGGCATGATCCGAACCGTTGAACATGACCGTTGCCCCGGTCTCCCGCACTCCCGACACACCGTGGATGAGAACAGCGGTGAGTCCGGCGGAGAGCGGGTGGGGTTCATCACCCCGGTGGAAACCGGGGCCGTCCTGACCGCGGCCGGCAGGTGACCTCGGTGATGAAGCGACCCGAGAGACGCTACTTCTACGAAACCAACGGCTCCGCCATTTCCAAGGAGTCCTTCCGCATCGTCCGGGAGGGAGCCGACCTGACGGCTTTCACCCCCGAGGAGGCCCAGGTGGTGGTGCGCATGATCCACACCGCCGGCGATCTCGACCTGCCCCGACGAATCGTCTTCCAATCTGACCTGGTGTCCGCCGTGCGCGGTGCCCTGCGTGGGGGAGCACCGATTTTCACCGACGCGAACATGGTCAAGTCCGGTATCACCCGCAGGCGCCTTCCCGCCGACAACGAGGTGCGCTGTCTCCTGCGCGACGAACGGGCGGCGGCGCTGGCCGATGAGTGGGGAACCACCCGTTCCGCGGCCGCGGTGTCGCTGTGGGGCGATGACCTCGAGGGCGCGGTGGTCGCCATCGGAAACGCCCCGACGGCGCTGTTCCACCTCCTGGAAGTGATCGCCGACGGCGGGCCGCGTCCCGCGGCGATCATCGGCGTGCCCGTCGGTTTCGTCGGCTCGGCAGAGTCGAAACAGGCCCTCGCGGATTCCGATTTCGGGGTGCCGTGGCTCGTGGTTCACGGGCATCGTGGGGGATCCGCGCTGGCCGCTTCGGCGATCAACGCCCTGGCGAGCGAGTCCGAGCTGTGACCGGGGTCCTGTGGGCCATCGGCCCGGTCGGGGCCACAGGGCCAACGACACGTCCCCGGCGAACCCGTGGCCGGTGAACGGTGGGCCATCGTTTCGGTGGTGGGGCTCGGTCCGGACCAGTGGACAAGTAAAGGCTTTCCTAGCCATCCGGATCCTTGCCTGGCGCAAATGGCTACCTCCGGCAGGGTGCGGATACCGCGTTTCGTTCCGGTAGTGTGAGGCCCGAAGCGTGGGTTAGTCACGAGGAACCCGGTGGAAGTCCGGGACGGTCGCGCCACTGTGAGCCAAACCAGGTGAGTCAGAAACTCGTCCCACGCCCCGTCGCGGAACGCATGATTCCGCAGAAGGGATGTGTTCGTCATGCACATCGCAGAGGGCTTCCTGCCTCCTTTGCAGGCCGCTGCCTGGTTCGTGGCCTCGGCGCCGTTCGTGGCCCACGGGGCCAAAGCCGTCGTGAGGCAGGTGCGCAAGGATCCTGATTCCAAACTCCTGCTGGCCGCTGCCGGCGCCTTCACCTTCGCGCTATCGGCGGTGAAACTGCCCTCGGTCACGGGTTCCTCCTCGCATCCGACAGGGACGGGGGCCGGGGCCGTGCTGTTCAAACCTCCGGTCCTGGCCTTCCTCGGGACCATCGTGCTGCTGTTCCAGGCGATCCTGCTGGCGCACGGAGGCCTCACGACCCTCGGGGCGAACGTGTTCTCCATGGCCATCGCGGGCCCGTGGTGCGGCTACCTGATGTGGGTGCTGTTCAAGAAGGTCAACAAGATGGTGGCGGTGTTCCTCGCCATGGCCGTCGCAGACCTCAGCACCTATGTCGTCACGAGCTTCCAGCTGGCCATTGCATACCCGGGCACCGAGGGCAGCTTCGGGGCCACTCTGGTGAAGTTCATGTCCATCTTCGCCTTGACCCAGATCCCGCTGGCTCTCGCCGAGGGCGTTCTCGGCGTGTTCCTGTTCTCCTTCCTGACCAGGGTCGCATCGCCCGAGTTGTCTAGGCTCGGTGTGCTTTCCCGCAAGGACGTGGAGGTGGCGTCATGAAACTGAACAAATGGGGAATCGCCGCGGGCCTCGTCGCCCTGGTTCTGCTGTTCTGCATCCCGTTCTACACGGCACCCGCCGAATCCGAGTTCGGCGGCACCGATTCGGCCGTGACCGACATCCTGGAGGAGAACGGCGCCAAACCCTGGTTCGAACCCATCGCCCCACCCGCGGGCGCGGAAGTAGAGTCAGGTCTGTTCGCCATGCAGGCCGCCCTCGG
Organism: Propionibacteriaceae bacterium; assembly: GCA_905372155.1. Classification (GTDB taxonomy): domain Bacteria; phylum Actinomycetota; class Actinomycetes; order Propionibacteriales; family Propionibacteriaceae; genus Arachnia. Next base: position 2,997 of record CAJPNZ010000069.1, on the reverse strand, counting down.
TTCCGGGATCATGTTCTACTGCCTCGGCCGCATGGCCGGTAGGCGCAAGGCCGAGAAAGAAGCCGGGAGGTCCGCTTCCGTTGAGGATTAGCGGCCTGGATGACGCCGCCTGGGGCGGTCCTTGGCGAGCCGTCCCGGTCGGTCAGAAGGTGGGCCTGTCGCTGCTGCTCGTGCTGACGGCACTGCTGGCCCGTCCCTGGCCAACCGCGGTGCTCGTCGCGGCAATGGCCATCGCGGCCCTCGCCGTCGCCAGGATTCCGGCCCGCATGGTGGTCGCAGCCATGACCGCCCCCGCAGTGTTCATCCTCCTGGGAGCGGTCTCGGCGATGCTGACGATCGGCGCTTTCGAGGGACCCGGTTGGCGTTGGGGCTGGCTGGGGATCCGGGACGCCGACATCGCCCTGGGGGTCGGTCTGCTGCTGCGCGCGACGGCCGGAACCCTGGGAGTGCTGGTGCTGGCCATGACCACCCCCATGGTGGATCTGCTCAGCTGGCTGAGGAAACTGCACGTCCCGGCCTCCCTGATCGAGATCGCCTCGCTGATGTACCGGATGATCTTCACCGCCTGGAACTCACTGGTCCTGGTGCATCAGGCCCAGCAGCAGCGTCTCGGTGGCACCGGGCCCCTGAAGCGACGGTTCGCCGAGACGGGGCAACTGGTCGGTGCGGTCGCCGTGCGGACCTGGCTGGCATCCGCCCGCCTGGCTGATGGCCTGGCCATCCGGGGACACGAATCAACCTTGACCACCCTGCCGTCCCGGCGCGGAAACCGGCATCTCCCGGTCTGGGTGTTGGTGGGAATGATCCTCACGTGGGGAGTTGCGTTGTGGACGCGATGAGGCTGGTTGCGGCGGGAATCGTCGCGGGTTTCGAGGGGCGCGAGGTGCTGCGGGACCTCGACCTGGAGGTTCCCGCAGGGGCCAGGATGGCGTTGCTCGGTGCCAACGGCTCGGGCAAAACCACCCTGCTGCGCACCATCGCAGGTGCGCACCGGCCATCGGCCGGACGGGTTCTCCTCGACGGGGAGCCGGTGCGTTTCGACCGTGCCGGGCTCAGGGAGCATCGTCGTCGCGTGCAGCTGGTGCTGCAGGACCCGGACGACCAGTTGTTCTCTGCGGACGTGCGGCAGGACGTGAGCTTTGGTCCGTTGAACCTGGGGCTGTCCGAGACCGAGGCCGCCGAGGCCACGGACTCGGCGATATCCGCCATGGGCATCGAACACCTGGCCGACCGGCCTACCCATCAACTCAGCTACGGGGAGCGAAAACGCGTGGTCATCGCTGGTGCGTTGGCGATGAACGTGGACGTGTTGCTGCTCGACGAACCGACGGCAGGGCTGGATCCCGCCGGGGTAGAGGCCCTGCTGCAGACGTTGGGGGAGATCAACGCGCGGGGCACCACGCTGGTGTTCTCGACCCACGAGGTGGACAACGCCCTGGCCTTCGCCACTCACGCCGCGGTGATGACCGATGGGAGGTTGCGGCAGGGCGCGCTCGTGGAGCTGCTCAGCGACGCCGAGCTCCTGGCGGCCGCCCGTCTGCGTCAACCAATCCTGCTGCAGCTGTCCGCGGCGCTGGGGTGGGAACCACCCGCCACCAGCCTCGAACAGGTCAGGCAGCGCTGGCTCACCGGCTGAAACGAACCCATCGCCGGGTTCACGGGGTTGCTGAGGCGTCGGCGCGCGGCCCCCGAACACGAATCAAAAGAAATTCACAAGAAATGGTTGTTCTCATGAGAAGAACGAAGGAGTGCAAATCAACATCTTTGGAAGTTCCGCGGAAAACCTCCAGGCTCAAGGTCCTGAGAGGAGAGGGATGCCCGGCCGTGGAGCGAAGCGACGTGGATCCCGAACTTGGGCGGATCGACGAATGTCTCGGGGGGCATCTGGCAAATCCCATGTGGTTGCCGGGGTGCCTTTTCGACGGAGCCGGGGTGCCGGAAACCTGGATTCCCGACGCACTTGAAAACTGAATAGGAAACTGTTTGATGTCGGGAGGCTTATTCACGGGCGGCGCGTTGGCCAGTGAAAACCATACTCAGGGCACGCTTGAGGATGGCCGCGAATAAGCCTCCAGGAGTTCGTCAAGTTTATGACGCCTGGAACGAAATGGTTGTCCTGGTGGATTGGCGTTCAAGAAACAAGTTCAATACGCGATGGGTCGGAAACCGGTGATCTGGGTCAGTGGATTCTCCCAGTCCTCGCCTCGACTTGCTTTGACCGCGCTGATGATGGTGAGCGCCAGGCAACCCGCGGACCACAGGAAAGCCGGAATTCCGAAACCTATGATGCTCAGCAGCATGGCCACCGCGAAGCCTGCAACAGCCAGGATTTGGTAGTTCAACGCTTTCGCTGCTTCGCGATTGACCGTCGAGTTCTTCTTGGTCGCCAACCAGGCCAGACCTGGGCCAATCGGCCCCGAGAACAGTCCGGAGAAGTGGATCAGCGCAGCCATGTCGGTGGAGGATGTGGTGGGCCGGGGAACGGCTGCGAGTGACTGCGCCGACGCCAGCGTTTGTGGCGGGGCGGGCAGGTCCGCGACCGCCAGGCGGAGCTGCTGTTGCGAACCGGCCTCGAGAATCAGATCCAACCGATGCTCCAGTTCCGGCTCGTTTATGCGTCCCTCGGCGTAGGCGCGCTGAACGAGTTCGATGGCTTTCTCCCGGGCGGTGTCACTGATGTTCGGCGTGGTCATGCATTCCAGTGTCGCACTGCTGCCATGACTGCACCATTGGGGTCAGCCCCGGTTCAGCCCTGTGAACCCCCTGAGAGAACCTGCCGCGAGACACCCCGCTCAATTTGCTCGGGGGAGGGCGGTCAAATCCATGGTGGTGTGGAGGAGACCTTCGTGATCGGGTCCGGTGGGGCCGCCCGCCGAAGCTTGATGGACTGCTGCTCCGGGACCACGTCATGCCCGGGGACCGGGTGACTCGCTCCGCGATGCCACCTTAACTTTTGGTCAGAGTTTCCCTTTGTTGTCTCCGGGTGTTGGTGTGTGG
>CAJPNZ010000068.1 GCA_905372155.1 Propionibacteriaceae bacterium | reverse complement strand
CCCGCCAGTCCCGCCCCCTGGGGATATTGCCCGCCCGGTACCGGGAGCTGCCGGGCACCCCGGCCCACGCACTCGCCGAACGCCTCACCCTACGCCTGGCCGACGACGGGGTTGAGCTGGCCGGCGACGAGGTGACCTTCCTGGCGCTCCCGATCGCGGGCATGCGCGCCCCGAGCGACAGCGAACTCACCACCGATCACGGCGACCACGGCGAACCCATCGAGGAGCTGGTGGAACGAGCCCTGACAGCCATCCACACCGAGATGCAGATCGACCTGACGGGCGCCCCGCAGCTCACCGAGTTCACCAGGCACCTGGCATACATGATCAACCGGATGCGGTACCGGATCTGGGTGGACGACTCGGGGGTGGCCAGCATCGGCCAGGAGTTCCCCGTCGCCCACCGCATGGCCACGGTGGCCGCGCGGGTGATCGAGGAGCGGGTGGGGCTGCCCGTCGACGGTTCGGAGCTTGGTTTCCTGACGGCCTACTTCCAGGTGTTCCTGGAGGCCGTGGACCGGAACCCACGGCTGCCGCTGCGGGTCGCGGTCATCACCTCGACGGGCCGGGTCACGGCCGAGCTGGTGCGCCTCCAGCTGTCCAGGCTGCTGCCCTCAGCGACGCAGTACCTGCTACTGCCGTCCACCGTCACGAAGGACGAACTCGCCGGGATCGATCTGGTGGTCACCACCGACGACCGCCCGGTTTCCGCCCCGGTGCCGGTCCTGCGCGTGAGTCACATCCTGGATCGCCGCGCCCTGGCCCGGGAACTGGACCGCCACCACATGCGGCTCCCCGATTCGGACGGCGGCATCCTGGCCAGCGCCCTAGACGAACAGCACTTCTTCGCGTTGCCGCCCGGCACCGACTACGCGGACGCCGTCGACTACATGACCGCCCACCTCGAGGCCCGCGGCCTGGCGGAGCAGGGTTTCGGGGAACGCATCCGGGAACGCGAACGGCTCTCCCCCACCCAGCTCGACTCCTGGGTCGGGTTCCCCCACACCACCCTCACCGCCGGATCCAGTGTGCTGCTGGCCGTCGGCGTGGTTCCCCGGAAACCCGACGAGGACGGGGTGCGGCTGATCATCCTGCTGGGGATTCCCCAGGATCCCCGCCGCGGCGAGAGCGTTCTCGTGCCCGTCTACGACGCCGTGCTGCGGCTCGGCACCCGCCGGGACCTGCTGACACGGATCTCGCACCTGACCACCTTCGAGGAGTTCTACTACTTCCTCGCCACCAATCCGCTCACAGAAAGCTGAGACGATGACGTTCTGGATCTTTCTCGCCGCCCTGGGCGCCGCCTGGGTGTTGCAGTCCTACCTGTCCTTCAAACAGACCCAGTCGTTCACGAAACTGTTCGTCGCCATGCGCCGCCGCGGGCGGGTTGCGATGGGGCGGTTCAAGGGCGGCATCGTGCAGGGCGCGATCGTCCTGTTCGGCATCGACGCCGACGGCGTGATCACCGAGGGCCACCGGCTGAACGGGGTAACGGTGATGGCCCGGTTCCGTGGATTCGAGGATTTCACGGGCCAGAGCATCACCGGCATCGACCCAGCCGACGCCGCCCACCACGGCAGGCAGGTCCGCAAAGCCGTCGAGAACGCCCGCGAGAACTACCGGATCATCACCGCCGGAGGCCAAGCCCCCGAACCGCCGAGCGCCCTGGCCCGCACCGTCAAGAAGGTCAGGGGAACCTTCCGCCGCCGGACCCCCACTCCGGCCGCGGACTGACGACCCCTCTTCTTCATTCCTGTTCACACCCCGGGCATGCCAGCCCGGGTCCCACCGGGGCCTGACAGGTCCGTCATGCCCGAAAACACCCGAAAGGAGTTGAGATGTCCGACTTTTTGAACTGGATGGCCGCCGCCCAGGACGGGATGGTTCTGGCAGCGGAATGGTTCGTCGGGCTGTTCCGGAAGGGAGCGGAAACGTTCCTGGGTTGGATGACCAACATCGTGCCGCTCGTCCTGATGCTGCTGATCGCCATGAACTCCCTGATCGCCCTGATCGGGGAGGAACGCATCAACAAGCTCGCCGCGAGGGCCGGCCGCAACGTGATCAGCCGCTACCTGATCCTGCCGTGGATCGGGGCCTTCTTCCTGACCAACCCGGCGGCCTTCACCCTCGGCCGTTTCCTGCCCGAGGCCTACAAACCCGGCTACTACGCCTCCGTCGCCCAGATGGTGCACACCAACAACGGCCTGTTCCCGCACAACAACCCGGGTGAGCTGTTCGTGTGGGCGGGCATCGCGCAAGGCATCGTCACCCTGCAGCTGCCCACCGGCGACCTCGCCATCCGCTACCTGCTGCTCGGCGCCGTCCTGAACTTCTTCGGCGGCTGGGTGACGGACTTCACCACCGCCTACGTCGCGAAACAGCAGGGCGTCACGTTGTCGAAGGAGGTGCACGCTCATGTCTGAGTTCCGCACGATCACCGTCTCCAAGGGTCCCGGCGGCTACGGCGGTCCCCTGACCATCACCCCGGACGAGAAACGCAACAAGGTCGTCTACATCGTCGGTGGCGGGCAGAAACCCGAGGTGGTGGACAGGATCGCCGAACTCACCGGCGCGGAGGCCGTCAACGGGTTCAACACCCGGGTGCCCGACGACGAACACTGCTGCGTGGTCGTCGACTGCGGGGGGTCGCTGCGCTGCGGCCTCTACCCGAAGAAGGGCATCCCCACCATCAACGTCGTGCCCACCGGCAAGACCGGTCCCCTGGCCCAGCACATCCACGAGGGCATCTACGTCTCCGCCGTCGGGATGGACCAGGTGCGTCTCGCGGATGCCGACGAGGCCGCCGGGGCGCAGGCAGCGGCGGCCACTGCGCCGGCGCAGAAGTCCGTTCCCACCAGGGAGGACGGACGCCCCATGAAACTCACCGAGCAGATGGCCACGAAACAGAAGAAATCGCTGCTGGAGAAGATCGGGCTGGGTGCGGGCAAGGTCATCGCGGTGTTCTACCAGGCCGGCCGCAACGCCGTGCAGATGATGATCAACACCATCCTGCCGTTCATGGGTTTCGTCGCGATGCTGATCGGCATCATCCAGGCCTCGGGGCTGGGCGACTGGTTCTCCCACCTGCTGACCCCCCTCGCCGGCAGCGGCTGGGGCCTGATGGCGCTGGGTCTCATCTGCTCCCTGCCCTTCCTGTCGCCGCTGCTCGGCCCCGGGGCGGTCATCGCCCAGATCATCGGCACCCTCATCGGCGTGGAGATCGGCAAGGGCAACATCCCGCCCCAGTTGTCGCTGCCCGCGCTGTTCGCCATCAACACCCAGAACGCCTGCGATTTCATTCCCGTCGGCATGGGGCTCGGGGAGGCGGAACCCGAGACCATCGAGGTCGGCGTTCCCGCGGTGCTGTACTCGCGGTTCCTCAACGGCGTTCCGCGCGTCGCCATCGCCTGGCTGGCCAGCATCGGCCTCTACCCGCAGTCCTGACCACCCGAACCGAACAACCTGAAAGGATTTCCCATGGGCTACTCAACCACCATCATCGATGTCGGGCCGGACGCCAACGACTTCCTCGCGGAACAGATGGCCATCACCTTCGCGGGCAACGCCCCCGAGGAGCTGCGCTCGTACTGCTTCGTCATCGACAAGTCGGAGCTGACGAGCCCGCTGGCCGTCGGCCAGCCGGTGCTGATCGGCGACCAGGAGTGGCGGATCACCGCCATCGGGGATGTCGCGGAGAAGAACCTGGGCGCGCTCGGGCACGTCACCCTGGTCTTCGACGGCGCATCGGAACCGAGACTGCCGGGAGCGCTGCACCTCAGCGGATCGCATCCCGAACCCGCCCTGGCAGCGGGCACACGGCTGGTGATCGGCAATGCCTGACGACATCCTGCGCGACGCGCTCGCCCGCGCCACCGACACGGTCGCCGCGTCGGTGGGCCGCGGGGTGCTGGCCTCGGCGGGCGAGCTGATCACCGCCCACCTGGGGCCCGGGCCCTTCAAGGTCGTCGCCGACGAGAACACCTTCGCGGTGGCCGGGGAGGCCGTCCAGGAATCGCTGCGTGGTTCCGGAGCCGCGGTCGCCGAGCCGCTGGTTTTCCCGGGCCGCCCGGTGCTGTACGCGGCCCAGGACAACGCCGACCGGATCCGGGACTCGCTGGGGGATGCGGTGCCGGTGGCGGTCGGGGCGGGTACCCTCAACGACCTGGTGAAGCTGGCGGCCTTCGAACTGGGCCGGGACTACGCCTGCGTCGGCACCGCCGCATCGATGGACGGCTACACCGGTTCCGGGGCGCCGATGAGCAGCCAGGGGGTGAAGGTCACCCGCGCCTGCAAGGCCCCGGCGGTGATCGTCATGGACCTGGACGTCGCGGCGGCCGCCCCGGCGTACCTGACGGCCTCGGGCTACGGCGACCTGGCGGCGAAGATCCCCGGCGGCGCCGACTGGATCCTGGCCGACGCCACCGGGGTGGAACCCATCGACCCCGACGTGTGGCGCCTGGTGCAGTCGGGGGTGGCCACGGCCCTGTCCGATCCCGACGCCCTCGCCGCGGGACAACCCGACGCCTTCCGGAGTCTCGTGGAGGGGCTGTGCCTGTCCGGGCTGGCCATGCAGGCCTACGGCGGAACCCGCCCCGCCTCGGGAGCCGAGCACTACTTCAGCCACCTGTGGGAACTGGCCCACCTGGGCGCCGATCTCGAGGTGCCGTTGTCGCACGGGGCGAAGGTGGCCGTCGGTTCCCTGGCCATGTGCGCCTTCTACGAGGCCCTCATCGGCCGGGACCTGTCGGGAGTCGACGTCGATTCCGTCGCGGCGCGGCGTGCACCGTGGCCCGAGATCGAGGCCGACATCCGGAACCGCTTCGAGGGGGCCCTTGCCGATCACGCGGTGCGCGAGACGAGGGCCAAGTACCTGGCCGGGGCGGAACTGGCCGACCGGCTGCGACCACTGGTCGCGGAATGGCCCGAGGTCACCGAGCGGCTGCGGGCGCAGCTCGTCCCGACGGGGGTGCTGGCCGACCGGCTTCGCCGAGCGGGCGCCCCGTCGCGCCCGGAGGACATCGGGGTGACACGCGAGGACGTGCGGGCCCTGTTCCCCAGGGCCATGTACTACCGCTCCCGCTACACGGCCCTGGACGTCGCGTGGGAGCTGGGTCTGTTCGAGGACCTGGTGGCGGAGGTGTTCGAGAAGATCTGGGTCTGAACCCGCCCGTTCACGAAACGCCGTGGAACCGGTGCCCGATACAGGAGCGTCACGGGGCCGTTCTCCACGGCGTTTCATGCAGTTGGACAAATCGCGGATCGCGTCCCACACGTCTTTCCTGCCGTTAGATTCTGGTCATGACGAAACAACGACGATTCGGCATCCTGCTTCTGCTACTTCCTCTCCTACTGGGACTCACATCCTGCGTCAGGTATCGGGTGGAGTACGACATAGTCGACAAGGAACGCGTCAAGTTGAACTGGAACATCGGGATCCGGAAACCGGAGGAAGGTGCACAGGCTCCCGGAGAAATCACGGTGGAGAACATCTGCCGAGCGGTCGTGGAACACGCGCAGCCCCCGGAGGAGCTCGCGCAGGCCCCGTACGAGGACGACCTGTTCCACGCCTGCCGGTTCACGGGTGAGCTGCCCATCAACCACAAGAGACTGATTGGTCCGGCTCCCGACCAGGCCCAGATCATCACCTACGACGAGACCAGAAGGGAATGGACCTTCAGGTATTCCAGCGGATCCGGTAACACCTCCATGGAATCGGCGAGCACGTTCACCGACTTCGAGGTCCGCGTGACCTTTCCGGGTCGCGTCCTGAGCGCCAGCGGCAGCGGCAGGATCGAGGGCAACACCGTCACGTGGTCCGACCCGAAGGACATGTACACCGATGAGGGTCTGCGGGCCACCGCATCCGCCGACCCGGACCTGAGCTGGCTGTGGCTCACCCTCGGGGTGATCGCACTGGCGGGCGCCGGTGCCGGAATCGTGCTCGTGGCGCGGAGGCGCAGGCGGCCCCGTCCCCTGGTTCCTTGACCCGAACAGGGTCACTCAGTAGGTTAGTTAGTGTACTAACTAACCAGGAGGGTATGTGTTCGACGATTCCACCCCCATCTTCATGCAGCTGGCCGACCAGCTGTGTGCCGAGATCGTCGCGGGCACCTACCCCGACGGCGCGAAGGCACCGTCGATCAACGAACTCGCCGTGTTCCACCGCATCAACCCGGCAACCGCGAACCGCGCAATCGCGTTGCTGGTCGAGCGGGGCGTCCTGATCAAACGCCGCGGGATCGGAATGTTCGTCGCCGACGGCGCCAGGCTCCACCTGATCGAGGAGCGGCGCCAGGCCTTGGTTGACCGGTACGTCCGCCCGCTGATCGCCGAGGCGGCAACCCTCGGCATCAGCGGACGGGAACTGATCGCCCTCATCCAGAAAGAGGTCAACCCATGACCGCCGCCATCACCCTCGACGGCGTGACGAAACGCTTCGGCACCGTCACCGCCGTCGACGACCTGAACCTGGAGTTCCGCCAGGACGTCGTCACCGGTCTGCTCGGACGCAACGGCGCAGGCAAGACCGTGACCCTGTCGCTGGTCACCGCGCAGGAACGCCCCGCCACCGGAACCATCCGGGTTTTCGGGCGCAACCCGCGCGAGAACGCCTCCGTCCTGGCCCGGACCTGCTTCATCCGCGACACCCAGCGCTACCCCGACGAGTACCGGCTGGAACACATCCTGCGGCTCGGCCCCGTCCTCTACGGGAACTGGGACACCGGCCTGGCGCATCGGATCGCCGGCGAGTTCGGCATCCCCCGCAAACGGACGCTCAAGAAACTGTCGCGCGGCCAGCTCTCGGCCGTCGCCATCCTGATCGCAACGGCCTCCCGCGCACCCATCACGATCTTCGACGAACCCTACCTCGGCATGGACGCCACGGCCCGTACCCTGTTCTACGACCTCCTGCTGGCCGACTACACCGAACGCCCCCGCACCATCATCGTCTCCACGCACCTCATCGACGAGATGGAGAACCTGTTCGAGGACGTCGTCCTCCTGCACGCAGGCCGGGTGCGGACCACCGGAAACATCGATGACTTACGCTCCAGGGCCCTGACCCTGACCGGTTCCCGGGAGCGCGTGGATGCGCTGCTGTCGGGACGCTCCGTCCTGCGCAGCACCCGGGTGGGGGCGATGAGCACGGTCATCGTCGAGAACAGCCCCGGCCTCGCCACACAGGCGAAGGCCGCCGGCCTCACCGTGGAGGCGACGGATCTCCACACCCTGGTGGCCACCTACGGGCTCGACGGCATGGGGGTGACGGCATGAAACGCTCACTCGTCATGGCGCGCATCATCCTGTCGCGCCGCATGACCTGCTGGTACCTAAGCCCCATCATCGCCTTCGGCATGGTGGCCTTCATACTGGTTTTCCGGTCCCTTCTGCTGACCACTGGCCAGGAACTCCACATCGCGGCGGGAGGCGGCAGAACGGCCATCGCCGTCTCCCTGCTGGCATCCGCCATCACCGCTCTGGCCACCTGTTTCCCCCTGGCGACAGCCGTAGGTATCACCCGGTGTGACGTCGTCCTGGGAAATCTGCTCCACCACCTCCAGGCGGTCGTCTACAACACCCTGCTCCTGGCCGGCATGCTGGTGCTGGAGGGTGCCACCGGGGGATGGTTCATCAATCAGCCCATTTTCGGAACAGGCCTGTTGGATCACGGGAGTTGGTTCACCTTCTGGTGGTTCACCCCGCTGTCGCTGTTGGCGACAATGGCCATGGGGGCGTCGGTGGCCACAGCCTGGCTCTGGCGGGGAACGCTCGGCCTGCTGCTCCACGCGGCAACCACCATGGCCATTTTCATGACCACGCTCTGGCTCATCAGTCTCTGCTGGGGCTGGGCCCGGTTCGCCGCACACTTCAATGCCGGCTGGCTGGCGGGTTCCATGGCTCTGGTCTCCGTTCTGGCGCTGGCCGGGACCGCCGCGCTCATCCGCAGGGCGAGCGTCCGCGGAAGCTGACCGGATCCGGCGGATGGGGTCGTAGAATTCTTGTGCATGATGACACAGCAGGTTCTTCAGCCCGGCCGGAAGCCGGGTACCGACGACGAACCGCTGCCGACGGCGTGTACGACCAGACGCCGGTCCCGTACAGGCCTGGGAGTCCTCGCTGCCCTGGTCGTCGTCGGAATCATCAGCCTGCTCGGTGGCTGGGACATCATCCTGGCCGAACGTGACGAATCACTCGCCTCTGTGTCTCCTGGGGAGGTGGCGCACGCAGACCCCTTCGACGTGACATTCCTCAGAGCCTTCCATGCCACCGACCTGGATCCGGTGATCCGTCCCAAGAGCGGAAAACGCCTGCTGCTCATCTCCTTGGAAGTGGTGAACACCGGCAAAACCATGGTGAGCTCGGCACTGCTCACCCGCGCGCTGGATCCGGATCTCCCCCTGGCCACGATGAACGACGAACCTGATGGCCAGGCCGATCCGGCCGAGCTCTACCGGTTTCAGGACGCCCAACGCCAGGGGAGTTTCCAGCCCGGCCTTCCCCAGTATCTCCTCGCCGTCTGGTGGCAGAACGAGGCGGAACCCCTGCCGACGGAGGTCACGGTGACCCTGTCCGGATATACCTATCGTGAATCCTTCCTGAGCAGCGATAAATTCTGGTACGACCGGGAGGCGAAAATCTCTGTCACCCTTCCCATGGAGGAGCTGAAGAAGAGATGACCGCCACCAACCGAGAAGTTCCCGGGCCGCCCCGGAGAATGTATCCGGACCCGGATCAGGAATTCCCGTCCCGTCGGCGCCGGTTGTCACGCTGGGTGACAGTCCCGGCCCTGGTCGTGGCCCTGCTGTTCGGGTCATGGGCGGCGAGCCACCTCCCCACCAGTGATTCCGTCAGGAATGCACCGTTCTTTCGCGCGGGCACGACGGGCCAGCCCGTGGAGCTGCGCATGGGATCGGTGAAGGTGACCCAGGTCCGCTCCGCGGCAGAGGTCCAGTCCGGGCCGAATGTGGCCAAGACCCCGGGGATCTGGTTGGTCGTCGACGTGGACTTCACGCCGAGGAACGAGCCCCGCAGTCTCCTGGCGCCTCAGTTGTCGGATTCGGAGGGACGCGACTTCGGTGACTTCCAGGCCATCACCGTGCCGCCCTGCGGCCCGGGGCAGCCCGGCATGGTCCTGGGCTGCACCTTTGCTCTCGAACTACCGGCGGACGCCCTGCAGGGTGCCGTACTCCTCCTGTTCCTGGAGAAAGCCCTCCTCACCTCTGCCCCCTTTGACGTGGCGAGCATAGATCTGGGCATTGACGAGTCCCGGGCGGAACAGCTCGCAGCGGACACGGGGCGCATCACCGTGGAACCCCCGCGCGTGAAGGGCAAGGCGTGAGATCCCCGTGGTGGGCCCGCAACCGCGGGTGGGTGATTGCCCTGGTGCCTCTGCTGGTGTGTGCGACGCTGGCCTGTTCCCAGCGCCTCGTGAACCTCTACCTGCCCTGGGAGGAGAACGGCCGCCGCATCAGCGGACAGGACAGGAGAGGGGAACTGCACCAGGAATTCGTCGTGACCGACACCAAAAACGAAACGAGCACCACGTCCGAGATCACGGTCGCGGTGCAGGTGACGGATGTCCAGGTGGTCGAGAACGAGAACGGCAAGATCACGGCGGCGGAAGGAGCGCAGCTGTGGCAGGTGGATCTTGAGTTCACCGCGGAGCCGGATCAGATCCTGATGTATTGCAGCGTCCAGCTGGAGGCCGACGGGGTGCGGTACGGCGTCATGGAGGCCAAGGTCCACAACTCCCCGTACGGCACCATGGCGCCGCTCTCCTGCGTGCCCGAGGAAACTCCCGGGCCGTCGCTTAGTCTCTTCACCTTGGAGGTCACCGAGACCACACCGCCTCGCCCGAGAACGTGGCCCAGACGCCTCACCTTCGCCCTGCCCACAGGCGTCACGCCACAGGCACTACGACTGTGGTGGCATCACCCGGAGTACCTGTACATCCCCTTGTAGGGCACGCTTCGGAACGGCGGCGCCGCTTCCCGGCCCGCCGCGCGGCGTACCAGCAAGCCGCCTCCCGCCGACCACGAGGTTCACGGCAGCCGCCAGGAGAGCCATCCCCAGCACGGAACCGACGAGCTGCGACGCCGCGTCGAGGTAGGGAATCAGCACCAGGTGGCGCGTGGGTGAGCGAGGTCCGATCGCTTCGTGCAGCAACCACGCGACCCCGACCTGGGACTGGTTCACCGCGACGAACGACAGGCAGAAGATCACGATGGGTGCGGGCCCGGCGACGATGATCCGTGACAACGCGCCCCAGAAATTGTGCAGCGGGGTGATGACCGGCTCGGCGAGCTCGGCGAGCACCCGCCGTGAACGCTCCGAGAGCTTTCCCAGACGCATGGCCACGACCTTGGGAGTGGGCATTTCGCTGCTCGCGAGGTCGGCCTGGTAATTCGCGGCTCCGATGGCGAGCCACGCCAGGGGAATCACGACCAGCGTGCCGAACCCACCGCCGAGACCCGCTGCCCATCCGATGGCGGCCCGAAGCGCATCCCCCACCGGTCCCAGCCATGCGGAGAACGCTTCCCACGCCTTTGCGAGGTTGTCGACGACGGCTCTTTCCCGAATCCATTGGAGGATCTCCTTGAGCTTCGACAAAAAAGCTTTGGCGAGAGTGACGACCCACAGCGACTCCAGGTACATGGCCCCCAGGGCCGCGACCGTGGACCGGCGGAAGACGTCGGTTATGGAGATGGCCTTGCGAAGGACCAGTGTCACGACCACCAAGAGCAGCAGGTACCACCCCTCCGCGTAGTCGAGCCGTGACGCTGAATTGGCAACCACGGAATGGGTGCTGTCGTCGTAGTAGATGTCCTGGACGTAGTAGCGGCTGTCCTCCGCCAACATGCCCTGAGCGGCGTACGCGGCTATGAAGGGGACCAGGACCCGGGCCGTGATCATGAAGTGGTAGTACCAGCGCTCCAGAACCGTGGAGCCCCGGTAGGTTCCCCGGAAGGCCGGCAGCGTCTCCGATGTGACCCGCAGCATCAGCATCAGACTGATCAGGGTGCTCAGCGGCGCCAACGGCAGAATCAACATCCCGACCGCACCGTGGAAATTCGATCCCCACAGGGCCAGCCACAGGAACCCCATGCGCCCGATGATCCCGAGCAGACACAGACCGACGAGCTGCGGCCAGTGGTCGCGCAGCACACGGCCGGTGTCGGCCAGCAGACGCCCCCAGAAGACGAACCAGTCCCGCACCGAATCCATGTTACTGAGACGAACCGTCATGGACGAGACGCCAGTTCTCCGCCTCCGGGATGTCGATGCCGTGGGACAGGGCCCAGTCGATGAGGAGCTGACGAATGTCCACCATGTCGTTGTAGAGGACAGGGGCGTTCGCGACCTGCCGGTAACCGCCTGCCCCGCTGAGTCGATAGTGGTTCAGGGCAACCGCGAACCGATCGGCGGCGGCGACCGGACGGCCGTCCGGGTGGCGCAGGCCCGTGATGCGCCTCCCGATCGGTTCGTTCAGGTTGATCTCGTAGTCGACACCCCATGCGATGTCGTACTGGTAGTCCCAGATCGTCTGGCCGTCGCGTTCGGCGCCGGTCATGGTGGCGGGGTCGAAACCCAGGCCGCGGGGCAGGTCGGCGTAGTAGCGGGCGGCGTGCTCCAGGTGTGCACGCAGCTCGGCCCCGGTCAGCAGCACCGCGGCGAGGGTGTTGTCGAAGACGTAGACGCCCGCCAGGTCGCGGATGCTGACCGGCCCCCGCGGGATGACAGCTGTTCGTGACGTGGGGGCGGTGAGGCTGACCACGGGAAGACTCTCGTGTTCCCCGCCGGCCAGCGCCTCGGCGACGGTGGCGGCCTGGACGCGCTGGATGAAGTCGATGACCCCGGTGGCGCGCCACCGGGAATCGGCGGTGCTGAGTTCCCGCGGGGAGACCGCGACCTGCCGGTTCACGTGGGCGCGGGTGGCCGCGTGGGCCTCGGCGACGGCGTCGAGCACCCGCGGGTCGGGCACCTCCCCTCGGGCGTGGTGGGGGGTGGCGCCGAGTACCTCGATGCGCCAGGAGTCACCGTCGTGCTCGGCCTCGATGACGGTCTCCGTGAGTCCTGCGGCATGGGCCCTCGGTTGGGTGAGCAGGACCGGACGGCCCGTGGCCTCGCACGTCACCCACCGCTCGGGTTCGTCGCGGTGCGTGTGGCCGATCACCATGACGTCGATGCCGGGCACCTGCTCCGCGATCTCCTTGGCCGGGTTCTCGGCGGGCGCGTCGGCGTTCGTAGCGTAGGTGGTCTGCCCGATCCCCGCGTGGCACAGGACGACGACCACGTCGGACAGGAACTCCTCGCGCAGTTTCGGCACCCAGTGGGATGCGGCGGCGACCATGTCGGTGACGTCCACCTTCCCGGCGAGCTGCTGGCGGTCCCAGATCATCGCTCCCGGCGTGGTCAGGCCGAGCACCCCGATCCGAATCTCCCGCCCGTCGAGCCTGCGGATCAGGGGCGTGAAGGCCGGGAACACCGACAACCCCGAGCCGGGATCGACGACGTTGGCTCCGAGCAGCAGCGGGTCGAGCTGCTGCTCGAAGGAGTAGAGGAAATCGAGGCCGTAGTTGAACTCGTGGTTTCCGATGTTGACCGCGTCGTAGCCCATGACGTTGAACGCCGCCGCAAGCGGGTGAACCAGGTCCCCGGTCCCGGATTCGTGCCGGGCGAAGAAGGTGCACAGGGGATTTCCCTGGATGGTGTCGCCGTTGTCCACCAGCACCACGCTCTCCGCCCCACGCTCGGCTCTGATGCGTTCGACGACGGTGGACAACTGGGCCAGCCCGGCTTCCGCCTCACCGGTCCAGGGCTGGTCGCGATAGTAGTCCCAGTTCAGGGCGGCGCCGTGGACGTCCGTGGTGGCCAGCAACGTGAGTCGCGACATCTGGGCTCCTTCATTCAGGGTCGCAGCGAGCCTATCGCCTCCGTCGGATGAAGACCCCGGGGTCGTGCAACGGATATCGCACAGTCACAGTGGAGACATGCGTTTCGCCCTGGCACAGTTCCGTTCCACCATCGATCCCCGGGAAAACCTGGCGTTGGTCACCAACGCGGCCAGCCGCGCCGCCCGCGGTGGGGCCGACGTGGTGGTGTTCCCGGAGGCCACCATGTGTTCCTTCCTCCGGGCACCCACCCAGGTCGCCGAGGCCTTCGACGGGCCCTGGGCCTCGGCCGTGCGACGCCTGGCCGGTGACCTCGGGATCACCATCATTGCGGGCATGTTCACCAAGGCGCCCGGCGCCCGGGTGCACAACACGCTCCTGGCGACGGGCGAATCCGAGGGTCGCTACGACAAGATCCATCTTTTCGACGCTCTCGGCCAACGCGAGTCAGAAACCGTCGCACCGGGGCTGCGGTCGACGTCGATCGAGGTCGCCGGGCACGGGCTGGGGCTGGCCATCTGTTACGACGTGAGGTTTCCCACCCATTTCATCGACCTGGCGCTGGGAGGAGCAACGGTCATGGTGGTGTGCGCATCCTGGGCGCCCGGCCCGGGGAAGCTGCACCAGTGGCGAACTCTGACGACGGCCAGGGCGATGGATTCCGTCTCTTTCGTGGTCGCGGTGGATCAGGCGCTCCAAGGCGATGCGGAGGCCCCCGGCGGCCCGACGGGAATCGGCCACTCGATGGCGGTGGATCCCACCGGGCGGGTCCTGCTGGAGCTGGGCGCGGAACCCGATCTGGCCTTCGTCGATGTCGATCCGGAGCGGGTCGCCGTTACTCGTGAGACACTTCCGGTGCTCGACGAGAACCGGCTCCGGTCGCTGTGACGTTGCTCCCAGAGGGGCCCGTCCCGGGTTTCATCAGTTCTCCACGAGCCCGTTCTGGTAGGCCAGGATCACGAGCTGGGCGCGGTCGCGGGCACCCAGTTTGGTCAACAGCCTGGAGACGTAGCTCTTCACCGTCGCGGGCGAGAACGAGAGTTCCTCCGCAATTTCGAGATTGCTCAGGCCCTGCGCGATCAGACGGAGCAGTTCCTGGTCCTTCTCGGGCAGTTCGCTGATGGCCTTCGACGGACGATGTCCTCGCTCATAATTGGTCAGGACCCGGGTGATGAGGCTGGGTGAGAGCATGGACTCACCGAGGTGAACCTGCTGGATGGCGTGCATGATCTCGCCACGGGAGCTGGTTTTGAGCAGGAAACCGGCAACCCCTGCACGCAGCGCATCATGGAAGGTGTAGTCGTCCTCCAACGAGGTGAGGGCGATGACACGGGCCCGGAGTCCCAGGTCGACGATCTGTCGAGTGGCATGGATGCCGTCGAGCACCGGCATGCTGATGTCCATCAGGATCACATCGGGGTCGAGGCGCTTGGCAGTGGAGACGGCCGTCAGCCCGTTCGCGGCCGCCCCGACCACGACGATCCCGGGCATGGCGTCCACTATGCGTTGGATGCGGGCGCGCACCTGGTCGTGGTCCTCAGCGATCAGAACACGGATCTCGGCTTCGTTCATGTCACACAATCTAGTCGTTCGACCCGGACTGTCTGCCGCGTCGATCTCCCAAAGTTGACGTACGCGTGCCTTGATGCGACGGGTCGGGTTTGATTGGGATCAACAAAAACAGTCCACACCGAATCAATAGTGAAAAGGGACCTTCCATTCTCCGTTTCGGGGGCTGCTTACTGAAATTTAATCTTTACCCCTGTTCAAAGTAGAGCATACCATGAAGCACAAGATCACGATCGCCCTCGCAGCCATGTTCACCCTCGCGACGCCCCTACTCACTCTCCCGGCCGAGGCCAGCGCGACGCCCATCACCACTGCCTCCAAGACCATTCCTCCGACCAGCGCCGCCCCCGCATCCAATTTCCTCTGCCACATCTGGAGGGGTTACTGCTGAAGTCAATGAGGCTTGTTCACAGCCTCTCCGAAGCCGGTTGAGCCGGACCGCGACGAAGGAGTGGTCCACCTCGAAACCACCCGGCAGCCGCACAGCAGAGGCCGCTGCAATTCCTTGGACGTGGTCGCCGGGGGTTTCGACACGGTCAGTTCGCAGAGCGAGCAGGCCGGCTCAACCAGCTTCCGCTCCTCGAAACCTTGACCACAACCCCTCACCTGCGCCCCCCGACCAGAAGAATGTGCCGACGGGTACCTCACCCGTGAATAAGCCTCAATGGCACAGCTGTATCATTTGACGGGTGAAGTTGCGACGCGCCCGTCTGACCCTCTCCCTCATCAAACAACTGCCCGTGGAGCCGGTGATCGGCGTTGCGTTATTCGCAATGACCCTGGGTACGCCACAGGGCACACCGGGACCGACTTCCACAGGAGTTGCACTGGTGATGGTTGCAGCCTCTTTCTTACTTCCTTGGCAACCATTACCAGCCCTTGCACTAGCAATGTGCTACTTCGGCTTGTGGAGCACATTCAACATCCCCGGGGTATCCATGAATCTGTGCGGAGGAGCTTTCGTATACAACTGGTTCAAAAATCGCCGCACCGGTCGCTGGACACTGGCCATCATCTACCCTTTGTTATTGCTGATCACCTGGGAGATTCGCGACTCGTGGAACGACACTCTAATCAATCTCATCTTCTTCACCGGAGTCACTCTGTTCGGAGGTGCCACCGGAGCGATCGCTCACAAGAGGCATGAGACCGAGGAGAAGGCTCACCGGGAAAGCGAGGAGACCCTGCGATCGACCCGCCTCCTCATGGCGAGCGAGCTCCACGACAGCGTCGCCCAAACCCAGACCTTGGTGGTGATGAACCTCGAGGACCTCGCGGAGGATCCACGTCTTCCCGGGGAACTATCCCCCGATCTTCTCGATGCGCTCGAGTTGTCACGTCGCGCGGCCACCGAACTACGCGCCGCCATGGTGGCTCTTCGAAACGTAGATCAGGACTTCAGTTCTTTCGGACGCCAGTCGACTCACTCCCTCGACACACAGTTGACCCAGGCATTGAGCGCCCTTCGGGACAACGGATTCAATACAGAAACTCATTTCGACATCCCTGGCGGCAAGCTCTCCCCCGACCTCGAATACGGCATTTCCAAGATTTTGGGAGAGCTTGTCGCCAACGTCGTGTGGCACGGAGCTCCCGGGACGTGCACCATCGAAGCCCGCGAAGACGACGGTTGCGTCATGCTGCGGGTGATCAACGACATCGGCACCGCAGCTCCAGCGAAGAGCAACGGAGGCCATGGGCTGCTCGGCGTCAAGGAAAGGGTCGATCTGCTGAACGGCACGCATTCCTTCGCCCCCAAGGGACATCAGTGGCATGCCGAGGTCAGGGTGCCGCTGACCGTCAGAACCGACGGATAGGTCGAGCACGCGGGAAACACCGTTCGGCGGGACCCTCGGCCCGGAATCCCGAGGCGGGAAATGATCACAATTTCAATTGCTCCTCCCTTGCCGAGTTGGACCGGGCACGATCGTCCACCCC
>CAJPNZ010000067.1 GCA_905372155.1 Propionibacteriaceae bacterium | reverse complement strand
CCGAAACCCCGCGTCGATCCACCGCCGACTCCCCCCGCACACGTCGAGGACGAAACCGTCGTCGTCGATCAGCAGGAGGTGGAGTTCGACAACCCGAAGGAGCAGGCACCGGACTGGGTGCAGGTTGTCATCATGATCGCCATTGGAGCGGGGGGAATCCTGCTCGTCCTGTCCCCACTGATCGTCATCGCCATCATCAAGGGACGACGGGCATTCACGAGGCGCAGGAAAGGGGAGATCGCCGACCAGGTGGCCGGTGCTTGGGACGAGGTGGTGGATCGCGCCAGAGACCTGGGTTTCGCCGTGGTCGCGAACTACACACGCCGGGAATCCGCCGACGACCTTCAGGAGGACTACCCGAACCTGCCGATCAGACCCATGGCGGATCAGGTGGACGCGTCCGTCTTCGGGCCGGAGGAGCCAGGAGCGGCTGTGCGCGAATCGGTCTGGGAACGAAGCGGAGAGCTCAGGAGTTCACTTCTGGCCACGAAGCCTTGGTACGCTCGGCCCGCTGCTTTTTTCTCCCTGAGGTCGCTTCGGCGGGTGAAGGCAGAAACGGAGCGGCGTTCCCGGAAGCCGCAGCCCCATGACAGTGGTGAGAGGAACGAAGGTTCCAGCCGGGAACCGAAGAAATGAGGAGTGAATGATGCCTGGACAGCTTGGCGGCGAGAAGGCCACACCTGTCGGCGTCGGCCGCAGGGTGACCGGGCACCTGCTGTGGATGGTGGGGTTGCTGATCCCGTCCCTGCTCATGGCGAGCGTGGCTTTCCTCGGCTCCGAGGGGATCGCGCCGATCCTGAGCCTGATCGGGATGATCCTGGGTGGAGTTGTCCTTCTCGGCGGGATCGTGGCGGCGCTCCTGGGGTCCACGACCTTCGGAGGCGCATTTCTCGGATACCGTTTCGTCAACAGCCACACCAGCCAGCCGATGGGCGCGGTGACGTTGGCGAAGGTTCTGACCCAGGTGGTCTTCGAGTGTGCCACCCTGCTGCTGGGAACGATCTCCTACTATGTCACCTACAGGGATGGCCAGCACTGGCTGGACCGAGCTTTCAATGTGGTAGCGGTCAGGAAGAAGACGGCCGAGCCGGATCTCCAGGGGGTCACCACCCCGGCCGCGATGTCGGGTGTGCCCGTGATGTCGCAGCCCGCGGACGCAAACGCGATGCCCCAGTACGATGCACCATCCCAGAAGATGACATCCGAGTCCGCTTTCGCGCCCCCCGCCTACGGTGGTCCCGCATCTCGCTCCACGACTCCCAGACAACCGATGAGGATGCCGCAGCCCGTCGTGGTCGGTGCGACTGGTGCCGAGGGTGGACAGCCCTCCGGGTTCGCGGCTCAGCAACTCTCGGGTTTCTCCACCTCTGGGGCGTCCGGAGCCGAAATTCAGTCCACCGGGGTTCCCGCCTACCCACCGACCGCAGACCCGGTTCCCCCAGGGCCCGAGAGCTCTTCCCCGGACCATGTTTCCGCGGTTTCGGTGCCGTCCCCGGCTCCCCGTGGCGACATCAGCTGGCCGATACCCGCTCCTGCGCACGGGATGCCGGCCGAGGCCTCGTCCGGTCAGTCGGCCCCGGGTGTCGATCCCGTTCCGACGCGGGCCGCGGAGCCGGCTCATCCCACGAGCCCGTTCGCCCCGCAACCCTTCCCGTCACCGTCGCCGTTCCCTCCGCCCTCGCCGGTGAGTCCATCACGGGCCTCGGTGTTCCAGCCTCCGGTCGGCTCCTGGGTGGCGACCTCGGCCTCCCCCGTGTTCCCTCCCGTTTCGCCGGCCCGTGCAACCACGGCCAGTCCGGTCGACCCGCCGACCGTGGAACCGGCCCCGGCCGCTCGCGCCGCGAGGACACCGTCCCTGGTGCAGGACAAGACGATCGCGGACGACGGACCGGAGGCGATTCCCGAGGTGGTTCTGGATGACGGTCTGCGGATCAAGGTCGACGGTCCCCTGGTACTGGGACGCAATCCACTCGCCCCCGACGACTATCCCGATGCCCGGTTGGTTCGGGTCACCGATGAAACAATGAGACTTTCCAAGACCCACATGGTGCTGCGGCCCGTTGGTGGTCAGGTCCAGGTGATAGATGTCGGGGCCACCAACGGTGTCTACATCGAGGCGGACCGGGAACGCACCAGGATCCCCACCCATGCGCCCTGGCATCTCTCGGCCGGCGACATGGTGCACTTCGGGGGGCGCACGCTGAGGCTGGTGTCATGACTGGGCCCCGGATGACGCTGCGGTTCGCCGCCGCGACTCATCCGGGGCTGACACGGCCCACAAACGAGGACGCCGTCCTGGCCTCCCATCCCGTCTTCCTGGTGGCGGACGGAATGGGAGGGCACGCAGGCGGTGAACTCGCCTCCCGTGCAGTGGTTTCGGCATTCCGGGATTTCGTGGGGAGGCCGTGGGTGACGGGCCACGAGATCGCGGCGGCCGTGCAACGGGCTGCTGACAGGGTGGAATGCCTGGGATGCGGGGATCGCGCCCCCGGGTCGACTCTGGCCGGGGCCGCTTCGGCGCAACGGGCCGGGATTGCCTGCTGGCTTCTGTTCAACATCGGGGATTCCCGCATATACCTCATGCGATCCGGACAGCTGCGTCGGATCAGTGTGGATCATTCGATGAGGACCAGTTCCGCGGGACCGGGCGTCCGAGGAGGTCTGACCCGGGCATTCGGGGCGGGGCTCGAACGCCCCGTCGCCGACCAGTGGTTGACGCCTGCGCACGCCGGGGACAGGATCCTGGTGTGTTCCGATGGCCTGAGCGATGAGGTCGCGGGAGAATGCGTGGAAAGCGTTCTGCGTGAAAGGAGCGAACCACAGGAGGCCGTGCGGCGTCTCGTGGGGGAGGCCCTGGCGGAGGGTGGACGGGACAACGTGTCAGCGATCGTGGTGGACTGTCTCGAGACGGTGGTTCCCGAGATTGACGAACTGGATGACGTCGTGTCGCTTGACGAGGGGGAGGAGGAAACAGTCTCATGGATTCACGAGGACACCATTCCTGATCCGGAGGGCAATTGATGGCGTTCGAAGGCGTGCTGCGATGGAGTGAGGGGCGGTGGATCGCTGTCGCCTGGCAGGAAGGATTCGCGCTGCTCTCGCCCAGTGCGGGACTGCCCGTGGCGGAACTGTTGTTCTCCAGGATGCGGGAGAAGTCAGAGCTCGGGGTGTTCGTCAGGACCCTTTCCGAAAGCACAGGAGCGGGACTCCTGAAATTACCGCCGTTCGCCGTCGCCATCTCCGATGGCGAACGATGGCATCTGGCGGTGCGGGGTTCCCTGACCCTGAAGGTCGTGAGTCCTGCCGGCAACGAACCACTCTCCGGCGAAGGGGTCGCGACGTGGGCGGAGCGGGTCGTCTCCGACGTGACCGCCTTGCACCTGGGACAGGTTGCCGCGATGTCGAGACCCCTGGTGGGGGGTGTCGTACAGGCCAAAGGAGTGGGATTCGGAGATCTGCCGGAGGGGTATCGGGCCGATGATGAAGATGATGAATCGGACGAGCTCGCGTGCGTGGAGGGTCAGCCGGTGGACGCGGAGGACGCACCGGCACCCAGGCACGGTCCCGCAATCCCCAGCGATGAGGAGCTGCTGATGGGCGACACCATCTCCGACGCGTCGGAGACCAGCAGGCCTCGCCGTCCCGAACTCGCCGAGGTGGTCGCCCGATTCTGCACGATTGGACACCCCAACCCGCCGGAGAGGTCCCGATGTTTCGTGTGTGACCAACCGGTGCAGGGGGAAGCGCGCCGCACAGAGCGCCCCCAGCTCGGCTGGTTGAAGGTGCCACACGCCGATCCGATCCCACTGCTCGAGTCCATGATCATCGGGCGACATCCCAGGGCCGATGCGCTCACCCTGCCGGAGCCCCCGAAACTGCTCGCCCTGCAGTATCGGCACGTTTCCGGCAATCACCTGGCGATCCTGCTGGACGGGTGGCGTGTCCTGGCGCTGGACCTGGCCAGCCGGAACGGCACCTGCGTGCGACGCAGGGCCAAACCTCCCGTGCGCTTGCCCCAAAGGCCCATTACCCTGCTGCCTGGAGACGTGATTGACATGGGTCACGACCTGCTTCTTCATCTTGATCGGATTCCTTGATGGCACAGCGAACGACTCCTCCCGAGATACCGGGATTCACCTTCATCGAATGGCTCGGTGGCGGTGGCTTCGCTGACGTCTTCCGTTACCGCGATTCATTGGGGCGGGGAGTGGCGGTGAAGGTGCTGCACCAAACCGTCAACGAGGCCACCTTCAACGCGTTCGCCGCGGAGGCGGTGCTGATGGCCCGGCTGTCGGGACACCCGAACATCGTCACCATCCACAGCTCGGGCCTGTCCGCCGACGGCCGGCCCTTCCTGGTGATGGAGGAGTGTTCCACGGCCCACCTGGGGATCCGGGTGGCGAACCGGGTCCTGGCGACCACCTTGGCGATGGAGTACACGGTGCAGCTGGCGGGCGCCGTGGAAACCGTGCACCGGCAGGACATCCTCCATCGCGACATCAAACCCGCGAACATCCTCTTCACCGGTTTCCAGCGTCCGGCCCTGACCGATTTCGGGATCTCTGCCTCCCACGACTTCTCCGCGGCGGCCAACGCGCTGAGCCCGCTGTGGGCCCCCTCCGAGATGCATCCCGACTCGCCGCTGGAGGCGGGGCCCTGGAGCGACGTGTTCTCACTGGCTGCCACCACATGGGCGATGCTGGTGGGGCGCAGCCCGCTCGCGGTGCCGGGCGGCGACAACGAACGTCACGCCCTGCGTGAAAGGGCCCGTTCCTTCGTGGCCCCCCGGACGGGTCGCCCCGACGTGCCCGAGATGCTGGAGCAGGTGCTGGGAACCGCGATGGCCGCACATCCGGCGCGGCGCTACAGCTCGGCGCTGGAATTCGCGCGCGCGATCCAGGCCGTCCAGGCCTCCATGGGGGTGCCCGTGACGCCGGTGGACGTCCTGACCGAGTCCGAGGACCACACCGCCTACGGCACCGAGCACAGGGAACCGGGAAGCATTGATTCCGGCTGGATGCTCGGGGACTCCGGGTCAATGCTGACGGCGGGCTACACGATGGGGATGTCGTCACTGACGGGTGGCTACACCTTCCACGACACGATGAGCCCCGCCTTCGACCCGACCCCACCCGGGGTGTCGACGGGAGCACCGGGGCCGGGGGTGTTGTTGCGTGGACACGGCTTCGCCCAGGCAGGGCTCCGGCATGTCGAGGGACTTCCCGTGCCCGAGCCTGCGAGTCCGGATGTGGACAAGACGGAGGAGGCCGAGAAGGCACGCAGGAGGAAGAAGAGGAAACGCAGGCAGCTCACCTTGTTGTTGACAGGGATCGTGACGATCGCAACCGTGATGACCCTCGGGATGTTGTGGTTCAACGGTGTGATCGGGCCCGGCGCCCAGGAGCCAACGGGGAGCAACGAGCGGGGCACCAGGACTGTCCCGGCCGTGGTCGACGCCTCCGGCAGGGTGACCGGCCAGGAGATCAGGTTCACCTGGAGCAATCCCGACCCGCAACCCGACGACTCCTACCTGGTGGAGGTGGTGGGAGCCCCCGAGTCCGAGGCCCGTCACAGCGTCGACGAGCCCAGCATCGTCCTTCCCATGAAGGGGGAGCAGACCTGCGTGAAGATCGTGTTGCGGCGTGCCAAAGGGCAGGTCTCGGAGCCGGTGCAGACCTGTGTCCGCTCCTGAGCGCCGGGCGGTGTGGCCGGGCGTCCTGGGGTAATCGGACCATGCCGCTGGTGCCAGACCCCCAACACCCGGGAGCTTTTCGTATCGTGCTCGGGGGAGCTTCCCAGTCCTGGGTGGATCCGGCTCGACCGGAGCATCTCCTCTTCGAGTACGTCGTCCAGCTCTCGTTGCTCTTCGAACATGGCCTGGCCGACGTCGATCCGGCCGAGCGGATCCGGGTGATTCACATCGGTGGGGCAGGACTCAGCATCCCGCGTTGGATCGCCTGGCGGCGACCCGGAACGGCACAGATCGTGTGCGAACCTGATGTCGGGCTGACCGAGGAGGTCCGGCGGAAGCTGCCCCTGCCGCCGCGCAGCGGCATCAAGGTGCGTGACGTCGACGGTCGTTCCGGGGTGGCCGTCATGCCCCCGGACTACGCGGACCTGGTGGTGCTCGACGCCTTCGACGGCGCCCGGGTGCCGGGCGAGCTGGTCACAACCGAGTTCCTGGACGAGCTGGTGAGGCTGGGCAGGGGCAGGCGGATGGTGATCTGCAACGTGACCGATTCCTCACCGTTGAGGTGGACCAGACGATTCGCCGCGGGGCTCGCGGAGCGCTGGCGCCACCTGCTGGTCGGAACCGAGCCCGCGGTGTGGAAGGGACGCCGATTCGGTAACCTGCTGCTCGCCGCGTCCGGAACCCGGGTGGACGTGGCCGGTCTGCGCCGCGACAGCGCCAGGCAATCCTGCCCGTACCGCTGGCTCGAGGGACGGGATCTGAGGAGCTGGATCGGGGGCGCGGAATCGTTCACGGACGCCGACACACAGGATTCGCCTCCGCCATCCGGCAGCAAGCTGTGGTTCTCGTGATGGGACAATGGGCGGCGACCCCGAGCCCGCGGTGGGCGTGAGATCACAGGAGCCGAGATGACTGACCGTGAAGACCTGATCCGTGCTGTCAAGGAGTTGGCCGTCGTGCGTGGCCGGGTCACCTTGGCCTCCGGGAAGGAGGCCGACTACTACGTCGACATGCGTCGCGTGACCCTCGACGGGGCGGCCTCGCCGCTGGTTGGCAGGGTCATGTCCGATCTGGTGGCCGATCTGGAGTTCGATGCCGTCGGGGGACTGACCCTGGGAGCTGATCCGGTCGCCACCGCCATGCTTCACGCCAGGGCCGCGGCAGGTGGTCGGCTGGATGCCTTCGTGGTGCGCAAGGAGGCCAAGTCCCACGGCCTCCAGCGGCGCATCGAGGGCGCGGATGTCGTCGGGCGTCGGGTTCTGGTCGTGGAGGACACTTCGACGACGGGCGGGTCGGCCCTGGCCGCGGTGGAAGCCGTGCGACAGGCAGGCGGGCAGGTGGTGGCCGTTGCCGTGGTCGTGGACCGCGCCACCGGGGCCGCGGAACGCGTCGCCGAAGCAGGCCTGGAATACCGATACGCCGTCGGCCTGGGTGAGCTTGGTCTCTGATCATCCACGACCAGTGCTTCCATGGCTCCAGCGAACCGTTCCGAAGACCTCCCGAGGCGCTACCGTTGTTGTGAGCCGAACTTTTCGAAGGAGCTGAATTCATGTCAATTCTGTTGGGCCTCGTCGGGATCCTGTTGATTCTGGTCCTCCTGGGGATCTTGTGGGGGGTCTCCGCCTACAACGGCCTGGTGAAGGCCCGCAACGTCATCCAGGAGTCCTGGCGACAGATCGACGTGGAGCTGAACCGCCGCTACGACCTCATCCCGAACCTCATCGAAACGGTTCGCGGCTATGCCGCCCATGAGAGCGGTGTCCTGGAGAAGATAACGAGCCTTCGCCAGAGCGCGATGAGCCTCGCGGCCCAGGTGCAGGGCGCACCCAGCGAACAGCGGGCCGCGGCCGAGTCCGCCCTGACGGATGCGGTCCGTGGCCTGATGGTCTCGGTCGAGTCCTACCCCAACCTGGGATCGAACACCAACTACCTGGAGCTGCAGCGCGAGCTCGCCGACACCGAGGACAGGATTGCTGCCAGCCGTCGCTTCTACAATGCGAACGTTCGTGACTACAACACCCGTATCGAGTCAGTTCCCAGCAACGTCATCGCGGGAATGGGCAAGTTCGAGCGTGCCACCTACTTCGAGACCAACGACCCGATGCTCCGGCAGGCCCCGACGGTCAACTTCGGCCAACCCCCGCTGCCTCCGGCAGGAGCCTGATCGCGCCGAACGGCAACTGACGCTACCCTAACGTTGTTGCCCCGGGTAGGTCGCGAGAAGGAGCCTGATGCACAATCCGAGGCGCGCCGCTGGGCGCTTCAACCCCACAACTGCTGTTGCCAACCTCGTCAGGGGAATGCTGATCGGCCTCGCCGAGCTGGTGCCCGGCGTCTCGGGAGGCACCATCGCCCTGATCTCGGGAATCTACGAACCTCTCATCAACTCGGCCAGCCACGTGGTCAGCGCGGTGAAGCGCGTGGTGACAGGCAAGTTCTCCGAGGCGGGCGCCGAGCTCAGGAAGGTTCGTTGGGGCATCGTGATCCCCGCCCTGCTGGGCATGGCCATCGTGGTGGTGGCCATGGCGGGGATCATGAAGGTGTTCGTGGGAGACACCCCCCAGCTTGCCCACGCGCTGTTCTTTGGGATGGTTCTGGCCTCCGTCGTTGTTCCCGTCCTGGAGATCAAACCAGAGGAAAGGAGCACGGGGAGTCAGAAGGGGGCCATAGCAGCGCTGCTTCTCGTGGCGGCGATCGCCGCTTTCTTCCTGACTGGATTGGGTGCGGGAAGCGACGTCAAGGACCCGCCCGCCTGGATGATCTTCGGTTCCGCGGCCATCGCCGTCTGCGCCTTGGTGCTGCCCGGTGTCTCCGGGTCCTTCATGCTCAAGATCTTCGGCCTGTACGTTCCGACCATGGCGGCCGTCGAGGCCCGGAACATTGGCTATCTCGCTTTGTTCGCCGCCGGCGCGGCCGTGGGGTTGGGTCTGTTCGTGAAGGGGCTCAACTGGCTGCTCGAGCACAAACACGCCGCCACCATGGCCGTCATGTCGGGTCTGCTGCTCGGATCGCTCCGTGCGGTGTGGCCGTGGGGTCCCGACGGTAGGCCACTGGCCCCGGACGCGCACTGGGCGGTGCTGCTGGGGCTGGCCCTGGTCGGTGCCGTTGTCGTGGTCGGGATCGTGTGGGTCGACCGGCGCCTGAAACGACGGTGAACCCCAGCGCGGAAGACCCCACGGCCCCGGTCGTCGGGGTCGGTCCCCACCCGTTGCCCTGGCCCTCCGACGACCGGCTGGACCCGGAGCTGCTGGCCGATGGGGACCGGCGCAACGTCATCGACCGCTACCGCTACTGGAAACTCGAGGCGATTGTCGCCGATCTCGAGCTCAACCGGTCCGGGTTGCACGTGGCCATTCAGAACTGGGAGCACGACTTCAACATCGGTTCCATCGTGCGCACGGCGAACGCCTTCAACGTCGGTGGGGTCCACATCGTCGGGAAACGACGCTGGAACAGGAGAGGGGCGATGGTCACCGACCGTTATCTCCGCGTCCACCACCACGAGACCGAGGAGTCGCTGTTCGGCTGGCTGGGGGAGCGGGGCATCGACGCGGTCGGGGTGGACAATCTGCCCGGCTCGGTGCCCTTGGAGACGGCGGCCCTGCCCCGTGACGTCTGCCTGGTCTTCGGTTCGGAGGGGCTCGGCCTGACCCCCGGTGCGGTGGCGGGTTGTTCCCGTCTCGTCGCCATCACCCAGCGCGGTTCCACCCGTTCCCTGAACGCGGGGGCGGCGGCCGCCATCGCCATGTACCACTGGTGCCTCCAGCACCCGGCCACGGAGCCTCTAGCATGAACGCCATGACCCCAGCAGAACGATTCGCGGTTGCCCTGACCCCGGACCCCACGGCAGCGCGCATTGCCAGGCAGCGTTCCGCACTGCGCCTGCAGGTGATCTTCGCGCTGGTCTTCGGCGCGGTCCTGTTGCTGGTGTGGCTGGGCCCTCAGGTGCTGCCCGAGGACGCCAAGCAGGCCGTGCAGGGGGCCCTTCCGTCCTGGGGTCTCCCGGCCCTCACCGTGATCTGGGCGGTGCCCACGCTGGCCCGGATCATCCTCACGGCGGTTTTTCTCGAACGTGCCAAACAGGACCTGGCCTCCTTGGGCCAGGGGGCGGCGCTCTACATCGACGGCACCGGGGTGGAGTTCGTCCATCCGGAACAGGTGCGTGCCCGCTGGGCCGAGATCACGGCCCTGAAGATCTCCGGGCGGTCGTGGGGGGCAGGTCCGCGGCTGCGGTTGGA
This sequence comes from Propionibacteriaceae bacterium, assembly GCA_905372155.1. Lineage (GTDB taxonomy): Bacteria > Actinomycetota > Actinomycetes > Propionibacteriales > Propionibacteriaceae > Arachnia. The sequence goes on along the minus strand of CAJPNZ010000067.1, from coordinate 6,485 downwards.
GGTCTCGGGCCGAGAGGTGGCGAGCATCCCTGTCAGTTTCCTGGACGCCATGCCCGGGGCCATCGACTCGGCCGCCAGGGCCAGGTCCATGGGGAGGATCGGGGTGGACGCCTCGGACATGGACCGACTGCTCTGAGCGTTGGTCTGCTGGGGCTCCCTCGGCGGGGTGTTGCGCGATAGGCTGGACTCGTTCCTAGTCTCAGTACGAAAAGAGGCATCATGCCAGTTGCAACTCCTGAGGTCTACGCCCAGATGATCGACCGAGCCAAGGAAGGCAGGTTCGCCTACCCGGCCATCAACGTCAGCTCCTCCCAGACGCTGAACGCCGCCCTGCAGGGCTTCGCCGAGGCCGGTTCCGACGGCATCATCCAGGTCTCCACGGGTGGCGCCGAGTACTTCTCCGGTCCCACGATCAAGGACAAGGTCGCGGGCGCCTCCGCCTTCGCCGCTTTCGCCCAGGAGGTCGCGAAGAACTACCCCATCAACGTCGCACTCCACACCGACCACTGTCCCAAGGACAAGCTGGACAGCTTCGTGCGTCCATTGTTGGCGATCTCCGAGGAGCGCGTGAAGAACGGCCAGCTCCCGCTGTTCCAGTCGCACATGTGGGACGGCTCCGCGGTGCCGATGGAGGAAAACCTGGCCATCGCGGACGAGTTGCTGAGCCGCTGCGCCAAGGCGAACATCATCCTCGAGATCGAGGTCGGTGTCGTCGGCGGCGAGGAGGACGGCGTCTCCGCTGAGATCAACGAGAAGCTCTACACCACCGTCGCCGATGGCCTGCGCACCGTCGAGGTGCTCGGCCTGGGGGAGAAGGGCCGTTACATGACGGCGCTGACCTTCGGGAACGTGCATGGCGTGTACAAGCCCGGAGCGGTGAAGCTGCGCCCGGAGGTGCTGAAGGAGATCCAGGACGCCGTTGGCGCCAAGCACGGCAAGGAGCGTCCGTTCGACCTCGTCTTCCACGGCGGATCCGGTTCCAGCCCGCAGGAGATCTCGGACGCCGTCGACTTCGGCGTGGTGAAGATGAACATCGACACCGACACCCAGTACGCCTTCACCCGCCCCGTTGCGGATCACATGCTCCGCAACTACGACGGCGTGCTGAAGGTTGACGGCGAGGTCGGCAACAAGAAGCAGTACGATCCGCGCGCCTGGGGCAAGGCCGCCGAGGCGGGCATGGCCAAGCGGGTCGTCGAGGCCTGCGAGTACCTGCGTTCCGCCGGCACCCACGCCTGATCCACAACGACACCGGGCCGGGTGGTCGTCCCCCAAGGGGCGGCCACCCGGTCTTTCATGCCCGGCGGCGGCGCGGAGAGGAGGAGAGGACCATCGCAGTGGAGACCGGTGAGGCAGGGCAATCATGGCAACGTTACCATATCGTTCTGACTAGGGGTTTCATGAAAACTGGATAACCGTTTCGCAATGCGCTCGACGTATCCCGCGGAAGTGATGCTAGCGTTAACGTTCGCTGAGGCGGACACCTTCGCGGACCTCGGCGGATGAGGACACGGGGGAGTGCAAGTGACGAAGCTGCTTGAGCTGAAGAACATCAGCAAGACCTCCGGGGTCAAGGCACTGCAAAACGTCAACCTCGATCTCAAGGCAGGAGAGGTGCTCGGCCTGTGGCGAGAACGGTGCGGGAAAGTCGACGCTGATGAAGATCCTCACCGGCATCGCCGACCCCGGGGGTGAGATCTGGCTCGAGGGCAGCCGCGTCGTGGTGGGTGGCGTGAACCACGCCCGGGAACTGGGCCTGTCCATCATCCACCAAGAGCTGAACATGGTCCCCGACCTGACCGTGGCGAAGAACCTGTACCTCGGCCGTCAGGGCAGTCACGGGGCGGGCTGGATGAACGACGCCAAACTGAGCCGCGATGCCGTCGAACTCTTCGAGCGCCTCGGGATGAACCTCGACCCGACCGTCCGGATCGGGAACCTCTCCGTGGCCCGCCAGCAGATGGTCGAGATCGCGCGGGCGCTGTCCTACAACTCCCGCATCCTCGTGATGGACGAACCCGCGGCGGCCCTGACCGTCGGTGAGACCGAGACGCTGTTCGGGATGATCCGCGACTTCATCACCCCCGACACCGGGCTGATCTGCATCTCCCACCGGATGCCGGAGCTCGAGGAGATCACCGACCGCGTCTCGGTGCTGCGCGACGGCCAGTACATCGGCACCGTGACCACCAAGGAAGTCGAGATGTGCGAGGCCATCTCCTTGATGGTCGGCCGCGAGGTCTCCTCCGATGCCCGGCCGCGCACCGAGGTGACCTCCGACGAGGTGGTGCTGAAGGTCGAGGGGTTGGCCACCAGGAAATTGTTGCGGGACATCAGCTTCGAGATCCGCGAGGGCGAGTTCCTCGGGTTCGCCGGACTCATGGGGCCGGGCGCGCGGAGGTGGCCTGCTGCATCTTCGGTGCTGATCCGCGCACCGCGGGCGATCTGGATCCGTGGTAAGAAAGCGGCGATCAATACCGCCGCCGACGCCGTGCGCAACGGCATCGGCTACCTGTCCGAGGATCGTAAACAGTTCGGCCTGCTCCTGGAACAGAACATCAGACAAAACGCCGCGATGGCGGCGATGAAGGACCTCGACATCGGGGGGTTCACCCTCGACGGCAGGATCCTCATTTTCGACGAGCCCACCCGCGGTATCGACGTCGGCGCGAAAGAAGAGACCTACGAGCTGCTGGAACAGCTCTGCGGTCAGGGCAAGGCCATCCTGATGATCTCCTCGGAACTTCCCGAGGCGCTGCGAATGAACCACCGGATCGCGGTGGTGACGCACGGCCGCATCACCGGTTTCCTCGACGACGAGGAAGCCATCCGGGAGAACATCATGGAACTTGCCATCGTCGGCAAGGCGCAGCTGAAAGGAAACGCAGCGTGAGCACCACCACCAACGCCCCTGCCGCCAGACAGGATGGTTTCGTCCGGATCATCAAATCATCGCTGCAACAGATGCTGGTCGCTGCCGCACTGATCGTGGTCTACGCCTTCTTCGTCTTCAACGCTCCCGGGTTCGCTGCTCCGAGCACCCTGCCCGACATTCTGTTGCGCTCCGCATCCATCGGCATCATGGCGCTGGGCGCCACTTTCGTCATCGCAACCGGAGGCATCGACCTGTCAGCCGGGACCGGACTCAGCCTGGCCGCCGTGATGACGGCGTTCTTCCTGGGAGGTAAATTCCTGGACCTACCATTGGCGCTGGGGCTGCTGCTGGCGGTCGCTTTCGGGGCACTGGTCGGAGCGGTGAACGGTTTCAACATCTCAATTCTCGGGTTGCCTCCATTCATCGCCACGCTCGGCATGATGCTCGTGGCGCGCGGGCTGGCCCTGGTCATTTCTGACACCAAACCGATGCAGATAGAGAATCCTGATTTCAAATTCTTCTCCACCGCGGAGCTGATCCCTAGCATTCCGAATGCAGCCCTGGTCTTCGTGGCCTTCACCATCATCGCGGCAATTCTGCTCAACAAAACCCTGCTCGGTCGTTACGCACTGGCCATCGGATCCAATGAAGAGGCCACCCGGCTCTCTGGGGCCAACGTCAAGATGCGGAAGATCCTGATCTACATGACGGCGGGCATCTTCATGGCTGCCGGTGCTATCATCTTCTCGGCGCGCACTGGTGTGGCGCAGCCTGCCGAGGGCCTCGGAATGGAGCTCGACGTCATCGCGGCCGTGGTGATCGGTGGTACCTCTCTGGCCTGCGGACGTGCCAACGTTTTCGGCACTTTTGTCGGTGCGCTGCTGATGAAAACCCTTCTGACGGGCTTGCAGATGATGCAGGTCAACCAATCCTGGCAATTCGTGGTCATGGGTGTCATCGTTCTGGCCGCAGTCTTCGTCGACAGCTTCCGTTCCGCCAGCGACGTGCCCGTCACGATGTGCCGCATCAACCTGGTGGACGGACTCGGTCCCGTCATCCAGATCGCCGAGGGCTGGACCGTGGAGCTGCCCGACGAGGTCGCCACCGCCATCGAGAACCGCACCGACCGCACCTGGTTCGTGCCGAACCTGACCGGCGAGGGCCCGTTCACCTCCGTCTACGACGCGATGAACGCCTGGGGCCAACCACGGTGCGATCAGCTACGGCCGCATCGGGGCCCGCCTCATCACGCCGGCCTCCATGACGCGCATCCCCGTCGACATGTACAACGTTCCCACCGCACAGGTCTTCCGGCCGAAGAACTGGCTCGGCTTCGGCACCGCCGACCCGGAGGGCGCGGACTACCGCGCCTGCGTCCAGTTCGGCCCGCTGTACGGCTGAGTCGTGCCTTTCCAGTGCGGGAATCGCCGCGAGAACCCGGGGGCGCGGCGATTCCCGTGCGAGGATGCCCACACAGCGGCCAAAGTTGTGTTGTCAACGCTAACGTTTTTCCAGAGCCAGCTTTTCAGGAGAGTCCCGTGACCGCCACAGCCCTAGCCGTAGACCTTGGTTCCTCCTCCGGGCCGGTGATCGCGGGGGTACTGGACGACGACCGCATCACCGAGACCGAGGTGCACCGTTTCCCGCACACCGCCGCGATGCGCGACGGCTACCTGTGCTGGGATCTCGACCTGATCCTCCAGGGGTGCCAGCGCGACTGGAAGGCGGCCGGGCAGGTCAACGACATCGCCGCCCTGGTCGAGACAGCCCACCGGGCCGATTCCCTGGGTGCGGTGATCGACCCCGACGATCCCCGGTACGCGCAACCCGGCTCCATGGTGGAACGCGTCACCGAGGCCCTCCGGGCCGGGGGAGCTCCGGCGAGGACCAGCCAGGGGCAGCTCGTCAGGGCGCTGTGCGAGTCCTTTGTCGAACGCTACGCCCGGGGGGTGAGGGACCTCGCAGCGCTCACCGGCCAGGCCCCGACGCAGCTGAACCTCGTCGGCGGCGGATCCCGCAACACCCTGCTGTGCGGTCTGACCGCGCGCTTCCTCGGTGTTCCCGTGCTCGCGGGGCCCGCGGAGGCCTCCACCCTCGGGTCGTTGCTGGGGCGGTTCGAAATCACCGGGGCACTCGACCCGGCCCGCAGGAACGAGGTCATCGCCGCCACCGCCGAGACCAGGATCCACCGGCCATGAGGTTCAATTCCCGCCGGGCCCGGCTCTCCGACGTCGCGAAACTCGCCGGGGTCTCCAGCCAGACCGTTTCCCGGGTGGTGCGCGGCGCCAGCGTCGTGGCGCCGGAAACCCGGGAACGGGTGCTGGCCGCCGTCGAGGAGCTCGGTTACCGCCCCAACCTGGCGGCCCGGTCGCTGTCGAACCGCCGCACCGGTGTCATCCACGTCGTCAACGCCACCCCGTTGTTCGGCGGGCATGCGCACACCTTCCTGTCGATCGTCTCGGAGCTCGGGCGGCTCGGCTACCAGACCTCGGTGGCGGGTAGCCCCAAGGACCAGAACCCCACCCTGGACCAGCTGGTTCCGCTCGGAGTGGACGGGATCGTGGTGTTGGGCGGTCACGCCCGGTCCGCGGATCTCGTCTCGGTGGTGCACGGCCGGATACCGGCGGTGTTCGTCGGGCAACGGTTCGATCTCCCGGACGACGTCGCCAGCGTTGCCATCGACCAGGACGCGGCGGCCCGGAAGGCGACGAACCACCTGGTGGAGCTGGGACGCCGGCTGCTGCTGCACATCTGTGGTCCCTCCGACTGGTTCGACACCCACGAACGCCGCGACGGTTTCAACGCGGCCTGCCGGGAAGCCGGGATCGAACCGGTCACGGTCTCGGCCGATTCATGGGAGGCCCGCAGCGGCTACGCGCTCGGGGAACACTTCCCCAGCGATGTTGACGGACTGTTCGCCAGCAACGATCACCTGGCGCTCGGAGCGCTGCGCTGGCTGGCGGAACACGACCGGGCCGTGCCCGGGGACGTGGCGGTGGTCGGCGTCGACGACGTCGACGGGGCGGACAGCTTCCTGCCGCCCCTGACCACCATCCGGCAACCGCACCAGGAGGTGGGGGCCTGCGCGGTGGGGCACCTGGCCGAGTTGATCGCCGGGGGGTCGGCGAGACACACACTCCTCGCCCCCGAACTGATCATCCGAGAATCCACGAATGGACACTGACATGCTGTACGGACCCATGACCCACCCCGGGCTGCTCGACGTCACCCGGATCCTCGAGGTGCTGAAACGCACCGTCCCCATCGAAAGGGCCGGGTTGATGGTGCCCGCCCCGGGCGCGGTGGGAATCGAGGCCCCGGATGTGATCCCCGCCCACGACGAGTACCGGGCCGCCCTGCCCGGTGTGGCCTTCGACGAGATTCCCCGATGGGACTTCTACGACGCCGCGAAGGCCGAGGACGTCACCGTCGTCATCGTCTCGGCCGACCAGCGGCTCTACGCCAACCTGCTGCTCACCATCGGGGTGCGCGCCCCGGCGAATGACGACAACCCGGGAGGGTTTCCCTCCCGGCGCTGATTGAGCCGAGCCCCGCGAGCCGGTGGGGTTTCCTTTTCCGGAGCTGGCTGAGTCGATCCGCGAGCGTCAGC
>CAJPNZ010000066.1 GCA_905372155.1 Propionibacteriaceae bacterium | reverse complement strand
GGGGGTGGGTGGTGGGGTGGAAGACCTCGCGGGCGGTGGCGTGTTTGAGGCAGCGGAGGATGTCCTTCTTGCTTTTGCCTTCGGCGGTGCGTTTGGCCGCGTGGGCGCGCGTGTCGGGGTCGGTGGCGAGGCGGACCAGCGCGATGCGGTGCAGGGCGGAGTTCGCTGCTGTGTCGCCACCGCGGTTGAGGCGGTGACGGGTGGTGCGGCCAGATGAGGCGGGGATGGGCGCGGCGCCGCAGAGCATCGCGAACGCGGCTTTGGAAGCGATCCGTTCGGGGTTGTCGCCCGCGGTGATCAGCAGCTGTGTGGCAGTGATTGTCGCGATGCCCTTGGCCTGCACGAGGGCGGGGTTGACTGTCTCGACGAGTTGGGCGAGGTCGCTGTCGTGCGCGGCGATCTCCTCGTCGAGCTGCTGGTAGCGGGCCGCGAGGCGTTTGAGCGCGGTCCGGGTGCGGGCAGCGACCTGGTCGTCACCGGTTTGGGCGTGTGAGGCGGCCGGGTGAGGGACGAGACGGGTGGCGGGTTAGGTCGCGGTGCTCGGCGCGGGTGGGCTCGGGCGCGGTCATGAGCAGCGACTTGAGTTGCACGATCACCTCGGTGCGGGACTTCAGCGCTGCGGCGTGCGGTGTGGATCAGGCGGATCGCTTCGATGTTCCCGGTGCCGGTGTTGGCCGTGATGGTGTTTGTGGCGGCCAGGGTGATGTGCGCCGCGGCGTACGCGTCGATCTCGTTGGGCTTTCCCCGCATCCGCCGGATCTGCCGGGAAGAGCGGATTACCTCGATGATCTGGACGCCTGCATCATGGAGATGGTGGGACAGGCCCGCGCCGTAGGAGTTCGTGCTCTCGACCCCGGCTCGCACGAGCATGCCGTGACAGGTGATGAACCACTGCAACGCCTGGTAGCCGGCCTGGGTGGCGGGGAACTCCGCGGCGGCGAGGTGCTTGCCGGTGACGTTGATCACCGCGGCATAGTGGGTGTTCTTGTGCGTGTTGACGCCCGCGATGACGGGTCTGCGCTCGTCGGTCATCGTGTACTTCCCTTCGTTGGCGTTTCACAATTGGGAAGCGTCGGCCGGGCATGGCAGACAAGACGTTGACGAGATACCGGTCCAGGGATCACGCTCCTATGAGGTCATGCCCGGCCGGCCGACGCTCCGGCACCGCCCAAGGGCAGACAGATCAAAGCGAAGACAGACACCTGAGCGGGGCCGTCAGCCAAGTTGCGGGTCATGCCCTCGGCGGCTGTTTCCAGTATCAACGTCAAGTTGTTTGTGTAAATGGTTGGGTTTGGTTGGTTTGGGGGAATCGTTCGGGGTAGCGGATGGCGAGTTCGTTGAGGGCTCTGGTCCAGCCCTGGACGGTGAAACCCTCAACCAGTTTCCCGGGGGTCGTGCGTTGGGCTCTGGGTTTGCCGGCCTGTTTGGCTCGTTCACGGGCCCTCATCGTCCTTGATGGTTGCGGATCGCCAGCCACATCAGATTGACGGCGGCCGTGTCGAAGGGGAAGTGGTCCCGGTTCTTGGGTGACTTTGCGCAGCTGGTGGTTCAACGACTTGATGCTGTTGGTGGTGTAGATCACCTCCCCGGGTCGCGGGACCGAAGTCCAGGAACGGGATGAACCGGAACCGACGCGTTCCCTTCCCGGGTTGCTACCGCGGCCGGGTACTTCTTGCCCAAGGTGCGAATCGGCGAACGCGACCAGGGCTGCCAGCGCGGCATCAGCGTCAACAGCGGTGTAGACCGGTCTCAACGCCGCTGCGACGGCTTTCCGGTCAGCGTAGGCGACGTAGCGCATGGAAGCCCGGTCAAAAGGGTCCACGCAGGTTTGGACCAAGGATCCGAGCCAGGCCTGTCTCGATCGCTTCGGGGAACCCAGTAAGCCCGTCACAGCAGACGATCAACACGTCCTTGAGGCCGCGGTTGGCCAGTTCGGGCGCACACGCTGGCCCCAAACTTCGCCCCTCTCAGCGGCCTGGACCCAGATCCCCAGCACGTGTTTGACCGCCCTCGGTATCGACTCCGACCGCGATGTGGGCGTGGCGGTTCACCGTCCCGGTTCTGGTCCCGGACCTTCACCACCACAGCGTCCAGAAAGATCACCGGGTAGAACGCCTCCAAAGACCGGTCCTGCCATTGAGTGACCTCGTCCATCACGGCCTCGGTGATATTGCTGATGGTCTCATGGGACAGCTCAGTACCCAGCCTCGCGGCGAGGTGATGCTGAATCTCACGGATCGTCACACCGACCCGCATAAAGGGCTGATGATCAATGTCATCAAGACCACCCAGCCTCCGCTCACCGGTGGGCACCAGCCGCGAGGTGAACGAGCCATTACGATCCCCGGGAGCTCGACCGGCCCGACCTCCGTATCCACGGTCTTGGGGATGGTGCCGTTACGGAAGCTTCCCCGAACCCCGCCCGGCCGGGTCGTGTTTCTCATAGCCCAGGTGCTCGGTCAACCCAGACCTGCATCCCGTGTACCCTGTACCGCCTTGACCAGCTCGGGAAACAACCCACCCTCCCCGGTCAAAGCGATCCCCCGCTCACTGGCCGAAACCAACAACTCGTCCAACAGCCGATCATCAATCAGCTCCCGCCGCAGCACACCCGCCTGGCTGAACAACTCCCTGCTCCTTGGTGTCCTGGCCACAGTCAATCTCCTTCAGATCATCCCAACCCCTCTTACACAAACCATCTAACACCCTCGTGGGTCGTTTTGGTCTTTCCGTTTCGAGTCGTTCATCACCGCCCACCCCGGGCTGGTCCATGTGTGCTCCCGAGTGAGGACGCCCGGTCGGAACGGTTCTCGTGAGCGCGGTTTCGGCACGCTGAGATACGAGCGGCTCTGCCTTGATGAGATCGACGACGTGCTCGTGCTCGCCGGGCGGGCCGAGGCCTACCGGATCGAGTACAACGAACTCCGGCTTCATGAGGCCATCTCATGGAACCGGCCCAAGGAAGTGCATCCGGGGCAGGCCACCCCGGACACCCCGACATTCAAAACCAAGGAAACCCTGCCAGCTACTTGACGCGGGACAACCGTCACGCCTCACTGTCCACGCTGCTGGCCGAGTACGAGGTGCTCACCCGCGAAGCACAAGCCGACCGCTGGTCCTCGCTGCTCGACGTTGCACCGCCCCCCGAAGACATATTCACCAAGCCCCTACTACGAACGCCTCGAAGCAGCCCTCGTCCGACACGAAACCGCCGGCCACCTCGCAGCCGTCGCGCTCACCGAGCTTGCACCCGGCGAACACCATGCCTACCCCGCCGCGCAGCTCGCCACGATGCTCGACCGAGCCACCCAGCGGCTCCGGCCCGGCAAACGAGCCAGAACGCGATTCGCCGGACTCATCCCGACACCCGCTGCACCGATAGCTGACGACATGCAGACCGCACTCATCGAACGGCAGACACTCATCGAAGCCGCCGCAGGGCGACTCGTAGCTGGAGGCACGGAGTGCCGAAGCAAGCTGGGCCTCACGACTTGGCAAGCCTCCGACCCAGCCGAGAGCGCGAACACAGTGGCAGACACAAGCGGCCCAGTACAGAGCAGGCCAGCTCGCATTGCGGCACATCAAGGCGAGTATTCAATACGATGATGACGAGGACCCCAGTCGACCGTCCGCAGCACGCCACGGCGTAGACTCTGACTATCGGCCTCGTCAGACGCGCAGCGGCACGCCACGCGCAGAACCGCTTGGTGACGAGGTTGTGGCAGGCGCAACGCTGCACCACTGGGCGTGCCACCACGGAACCGACAACGCGGGAGAGCGTCGAAGGATACTCTATGTAGCATGGGCACCGCGTACGACTTCCTCAGCTCTCATCTGAAGACGATGGCTGCGCCGTACCTGTTCGTCGGCTCGGGGATTTCAAGACGGTACGCTGATCTGCCCAATTGGGAAGGTCTCCTTAGACATTTTGCTGCATTTACTAGCCATCCGTATGAGTACTACCGTGGCCTCGCTTCAGGCGATCTTCCAAAGACCGCCTCACTGCTAGCCAACGAGTTTTACTCGGTGTGGTGGTCCGATAAGCGATTCTCAGATTCGAGAGACAGGTATGGCACTGAGGTTACTGATCTCTCGTCAGCTTTAAAGATCGAAGTAGCAAGGTACTTCGAAGAAGCGATTGAAGGATTCAAGCCGACAGGCGAGTATGCTTCCGAGTTCACGCTCCTGCAGAGTGCAAATGTCGAAGGAGTGATAACAACCAATTTCGACAGGCTGTTGTCCGTTGTTTACCCCGACTACACTGTCTTCACTGGCCAAGATGAGTTGCTATTTGCCGAACCACAAGGTATCGCGGAAATCTACATGATTCACGGGTCGTCGCAACAGCCGCGCTCACTCGTTCTGACGGGGGAGGACTACGACGACTTCCAAGAGCGAGATGCGTACCTTGCCGCCAAGCTGATGACTTTTTTCGTCGAGCACCCCATCGTATTTCTTGGTTACAGTCTGAGCGACAACAACATACTAGAGATACTTCGCTCGCTAGTGAAGGCGATGCGCGGCACCAATGCGAGCAAGCTCAAGGAGCGTCTTCTTTTCGTCAACTGGAACTCGGAAGCTTCCCCAGAGGTGCGCTCTCGAACCGTGCAGATCGAGGGCGGTCAAATTGAGGCCTTTGAGATCGTCGTCCCTGACTTCATCGATGTCTTTCGAGCACTAGGAATCAAGGAGAGGGCTCTTCCTGCTCGTGTTCTACGTCAGCTCAAAAATCAGATCTACGAGTTGGTAAAGAGTAACGATCCTGACGGTCGACTCGTGCAGGTTTCCGACATTGAGTCGGCCTCGGACCAACTTGATGTGGTGTTTGGTGTTGGTGCCAAGATGACAGTCAAAGGAATCATTGGCCTGTCTCGCTGGGATCTTGTTGATGATGTGCTCGGTTCGCCAGACCGTGGACTTCCTAGTGACCAGGTGATCACTGAGGCGTTCGGGGGTTCCTTCGCCAGTAACTGGTATGTGCCTTACTGGAAGCATCTCAAGCGAGGCGGGTTCCTCGATGAGGTAGGGAATCTGCTGCCGCGGGTTAAGGTTCCGTCCAAGATTCATTCTTATATCTCCCGTGAGAGCAAGAACCTCGGAAACCGCTCTCTCCCTGCCGGTGTGACTTTTCAAGACGTGCTCGATCGTCGAGGAGAAGACTGGATCCTTGGCCATCCTTGGTCGTTGCTGGACGAGACCCGCGACAGTGAGGGCTTGCGAGAGTACCTGAATGACAACCGAAGCTATCGTCAGCAGTCCTACTACCTCACGCAATACGCCAAGTTGGCCGTGACCCTCGACTGGCTGATGTACGGGCCCCAGAGTGAGGTCAGATCATGAGCGTTGCAGAGAGCCAGGCGGCGGCTGCCTCGGCACTGCTTTCAGCACCCGTTCTGCGCTCAGCGATGCGAGACGGCGCGGCATCGAAGTTGGCGAATCGCACCATTGCAAGTCTTGTTGAGAGTGGCTTAGCCGTTGGTGCATCCACTGTTCGAACACTGATCTGGCGTTGTGACCGATGGCTCTCGCGACACTACCGCAACGATCTCGTCTACCGTAGAGCCGCTCTCGGTCAGATGATCCCTTGGAGCGACGGCGTCCTCCTGCCGGAGTTCAGGGTCGGTCGCTCCATTGTCGACTTCTTGGCCGTGACAGACGCGTTACACGCCGTTGAGATCAAGAGCGATCTCGACAACACTTCCCGGCTCGATAGTCAACTTCACGATTACAGAAAAATTGCCCCCTTAGTGTCTGTTATGGCATCAAAGCGCGTAGTGGAACGAGTGCTCGCAATTCCGGAGTTCCAGACTATTGGTCTTCACTGGCTTGATGTGGACGGTCGCGTGGAGACTGTTCGCGATGCGCGATTTAGCCGTGAATCTCTTGATTCAGATGTCTTGATGCGGTCACTTCGTCGAGCAGAGTATCTCAGAGTTCTGTCTGCACTTGGCGTTACTGTTCCCGACCTCCCGAACACGCGGGTGTTCTCATATGCACTATCAGCCTCCCGAAATCTGGACCCGTTTGTTTTCCACAACGCGGTCGCCGAGCAGCTAAGAGAGCGAAAGCCGCGGGCTGGCCGGTCGCTGATAGCTCGTTTGCCTGAGCCGGTACGGCCCACCGTCTTGAAACTTGATCCGACGAGACAGCAGGTATCCACTCTTCAAGATTGGATGAAACAGGAGGTTGTAAATGTATATGCCTAGGCTTAGGGCACGGCAGCATGAGGTCTTTGCTGTTCGAAACTGTGCCTCCAGCTTTGCTGCATCTTCGCGTGTGGTACCGATTCTTGAACCGGTGGCCTCGCCAAACGATCTTTTTACCCGCAGACTGGGAGCGATAGCCGGCGAGGAGGTCAGTTGTGACCTCGTCCTTAACCCTTCGGTTGGTGACTTACGTTCGAAGGGTAGCTGGAGAGCACTGGGCGACTACTACCTTGAGAACGATCTTCTCAAACACCACGGACTTGCCGTCCTCTCTAATGCTGACGCTGATCACGCGGCAATGTCGCGTTGGATCAGTGAAGCCAGGGCAGCAGGTCACCAGTTCACGCTCGATATCGTTCACGAGCTGGATCTTTCCGTGACTCTGCAAGGGGCGACGTATCACGGAGTTCGATGGAACATTGCCGAGGATCGGACGGTCCCGGCGTCATATGGGCTGCCCCTCGGAGGCCTTCCGGTGGTCTGGGTGAACGACCCGTTTCCTTCTCTGTCGCGCAATCGAGAGTACGTCGGCCGTGAAGAGGGTATCTTTAGCACTCGCGTTGTCGGCTACAAGAGTGCAGGCTACCTTGGCGTCAGCGACTTTCTCACGCTTGGAAGGGAATATCGACCAGGTGGCGGTCCCGCCTATGCGGTAGTAATTCACTTCACTTATGAATCAGGTGATGTCGTCCGCTTGAAGCATTTCTGCTCTGACAGCAATGAGACTCAGGATGACCCAGCCGGGAAGTTCTTCGAGGCCCTTGAGAAGCTCATCGACTTCGTTGACGAAAGGTCGCTCCCGACAAACCTAGGAATCGACGGGTTTCGCGATCTATATCAGCGTCAGCATTTTCCTGGACTTGGAAAAGTCAAGGAGCTGTCGATCATGAACCACATGCTGGTAATGCAGGACGCGATTATCTAGATTCCGTGTCGAGGCGAGACTTCACGTCAGTCGTCAAACTGTGATTCGCTTGCTCGCTTAACGATGCCCTTGGCGACTGGTTTCAGAGGCCTCCAGTCAATGCCGCTGTCTCGCCAATAGCGGTCATATTCCGCTTCGATCTCAGACCTCAGCTCATCCAATTGAGCGTAACTCGCTTGCTCAGACTTGGACAGGCCTGGACCCTTCATCTTTTCTCTGTACGCATCAAGCTTCTCCTGAATTCGGTGCAAGGCTATGCCGGCAGCTTTGCTGAAACCTCTTATGTGGCCGTCATAATGATGATCGCTCAGTACCTGTCGAGCAGACTCTTGTACAGCATCCCGCAGGAACTCACCTGCCTTTTGAAAGTGACTGCTCACTACACTCCTTCCTTGATTCTGTTAGTCCGCCGAGGCTGCCAGAGTAGGTCAATCTGCCTTCGTCGCGCCGATTCCGCGGGCGAACACCGTCGAGATTCAAAACGGAGTCTCGGCGCTCGTTGACCATGGACTGCTTGGCGTTGGTGGCAACGCGCCTTCTGGCAGCGGTAGGTTTGCGACGACGTAGAGGTCCAAGATGTCGTCGCGATCCATGAACATGATCTGGCTGCGCTTGTGGGCGTCGAGAGCGTTGCCGAGCCAGTTGCGGGCCGCTTTGGTGATCTCGCCACCCGCGACAATGAAGGCGTGATCGACCAGGACGTGACGGTTGGTTTCGGGGTCAAAGATCTCGTGTGCCAGCATCATGAGTGCCTGGTTGTGGATCTCAGCCATGTTGGCATTACCCGTCTTGGTTACCCCCGAAGCGTCGAGCTTGCCCTTCTTCGCCTGTATGCCGAAGTAGAGAATGTGCTGTGTCGGCAAGGTGTAGCGCATCCAAATGTCCTTGCCGTACTCCAGGGCCTTGTCCTTGTGTCCGGCGGCGGTGATGCGGTGGTAGCCAAGTTGCCTGAGCATCGGGAGTAGCACCTCTTCGATGAGGTCATCCTCACTGCACTGGTCGAGGTACGCCGCCAGGAGCTGCCGCCGCTCTAGTTCAGCCTTGCTGAAGGGACGGTGGGGATTGGTGGCAAGGATGGTCACGGTCTGGGTGCCGACATGCCGGAGGTAGCAGTGGTTGTCCTCGCCATAGAACGCCTCGAAACCTTCGCGGCCAAGTATCTCATTGAGTTGCGCGAGCGCCCGAGGACGGTCGGACCCTTCGTTGAGCCGATCAGCCGGGCTCATCAGCTGGTCGATGAGGCGGCAGAAGATCTCTGGCGGGCGGTTGGATCCGTCGTGCGGCTCGGCCAGCATCTGTTCCAACACATCTGCCACCCAGCGGTGGCGAGTTGAACCGTCATGCTGGTACTCCGTCTCCAGCTCCTGGAAGAACTCGGTGATGTACATGCTGGACCGGTACGGGAAGTACTTGGCTTCGTCCTCATTTTCAGCGTCGTCACGGCCCGTGTTGCCCACGATGAGGTCAGCAAGAGCTTCGAGGTTGCGGCGCTTGAACTTCACGGTGCCATTATCGCAAGTGAAGCCGACAGGCTTCCCGACTCAGCAACTCTCGTGAGCCGCAGCTCGTGCACGGGGCGCTCCGGCGTGCAGCACGAGGGGACGTCAGAGCAAGTCTCTCGTGTGCGTCCAGACGGTCATCCGATGCACGTCGAACCGCTGACAGAGCGAGACCACGCTCTCGCCGTTCGCGCGTGCAGTTCAGATAGCTTCCACTTGCTTCTCGGACAGGGGTGTTCTAGCTCGTCTCCTAGGGTTCGCGATGACTTCCGGCTCGTCCTCGGTGGCACCTTCCGGGTCGTCGCCAACACTGAGTTTCGCCTGCTTCCACGCGGAACCAAGCCGCTCGAACCGCTGCCAGGTGTTCGGTTTGAGTCCACCCGCGTCCACAAGAACGGAAACGAAACGTGATCCACCCCCACCCACTCGCTGGTAGGACCGTCCCCTATGCTTTCCACGGCAAGGAGCAACCTTGGTGCGCCGTGTGCGCTGAGATGCGAACGCTGCTTTGAGACCAGAAAACAGCGACCCAACGCCGGAAGAGGGCAAAATGCGTGCACGAGAATTCGACATCAAACTCATCGACGCGAATATTGAAGAATTCAAAAATTTGCTCGATGTTTTCCAGGATGTATTTGACTGGGGTGATCATGACCACCCCGACGAAGAGTATCTCCTACGCCTGTTGGAGGCTTATTCACAGCCATCCTCAAGCGTGTCCTGACTAGGGGTTTCGCTGGCTAGCGCGCCGCCTGTGAATAAGCCTCAATGAAGATGCGATAGCCTTCTACAGAAAAACTCCTTTTGACAGCGAAATAAAAGTACTGCAGTACGCCGTCAAGCTTTGACCTGGCGGCAAACTGACAAGCATTTATACGCGCGCATCTGGCATTCGTGGCCCGATGTCGCGATGTGGATCAGCTTACCGGGGGTGGGCTGCTGCTCGGTGTCGAGTGCTCCCACTTGGTGAGTGCGGGGTGTGCCGCGCCCGGATGACCCTCAAGGCAGATCTATATGCTGGAGGAGATGTTCGGACAACGTCGCACGTTCCTACCCCTACCCGTGCCGATTCACGAGGCCCGCTTACTGACGACAGGAGCTTTCAGGCTCCTTTCGCAAGAAGAAGACCGCATCCAAGAACACCAGGTCAGCCGGAACCATACCCCTTCGAAGGCCGTCCTCAGGCCGACGAAGGCGACGGTGCCCGCACCAAACGAGCCTTGGCCGACATCGGTGTGGGGCGATGCCTCTTGGCGAACGGTAGAAAAGACGTCCACCCAAGTGCTTCTCGAGTCTCGAGATGCTACTCGACAGGGCGGGCTGCGTCATCCCGTTGGCGCGCGGCTGCGCTGAACGATCCCGTCTCGGCGACCGCCCGGGCGTACCACAGACCCTCGATGCTCAAGTGTTTGGAAATAATCCCCACCTCATGACCTCAGTGTCCCGGCAGATGCTGTGAAGCTCACGTACGGGAGGGGGCGGGGAGTCCTGTCTGGACCCCGAACGGGTATCGACACGCGAGACGCTTGTTCCTACCATGGGGTGGACGAAGAGGAGTGCGTGATGCGCGATCTGCAAGGCGTTGCCGACACACTGTTCATTCCGCTGGTCGCGCGGATCTACGTGTCCAGGAGATTCCCGGAGTACTTCTACGACGAGAAGGCGCTGTCGCTCGAAAACTTTGTTCCCGGCGACGGCATCCGGAGATCATCCTCGGAGTACATGTACTTCGCATCGGTGGCGCGGTACCGCAATTTGGATCGGATCGTCAGGGAGTTCGCCGGAAGAAACGGGGAGTGCAACGTCGTCAACCTCGGGGCCGGGCTGGAGACAGCCGCCTTCCGGCTGGCGGATTGCGGCGCGAGGTTCTACGAGATCGACCTGCCCGAGGTCATCGAGGCCAGGGAGAAAGTGATTCCCAAAGGCCCCGGCGAGGTCCTGATCGGTTGCGATGTCCTCTCCCTCGACTGGCTTCCGCGCATCGATCCATCGATCCCGACGCTGTTCATGGCCTCGGGCGTGTTCCAGTACTTCCGCGAGGGCGACGTCATCGGTCTCGCCCGGAAACTCGGGGAATCCCTGCTGGGCAGTGAACTGGTGTTCGACGCCACGGACGAGGTGGGTGTGAGGTACGCCAACAGATACGTCAAGAAGACCGGGAACACCACCGCCCCGATGAACTTCTACATCAACGACCCGGAGGCATTCGCCCGCGCATGCGGGGCGGAACTGCTCGAACAACGTCCTTTCTTCAAGGACATGGAGCCCGGCGTCAGGAGAAGACTCAAGATCGGATCGCGCATCGCAATGATGGTGGCCGACCGCAAACGCCGCACGATCATCGTGCATCTCAAACTTCTGGGAAGGAAAAGCTGAGGCCCCGGGCCACGGGCCGGGGAGGAAAGGCCTTGACGCGGGGACGGCAGATGATCGACGAACACGGGAAGGGCCGGTTGTTGTTGCGACCCGTTTCCCGCGTGGCCGGGAAACCGTGATGGTGGATTGACCTGCCTCTGGTCTCAGCCGGCCAGCGCGACCCCGGCGTGGGCGATCACCGCGACCAGCAGCGTCGATGCGGCCGCCAGGCCAAAGGGCCGCAGGCCGACCTTCAGGAGATTCCTGACCCTAACCCCGCACCCCAGCCCGAACATGGCGGCCGCCAGCAGCAGGGTCTGCAACGTCTCACCGGCGCCCAGCGCCGCCCCCGGCAACGCCACGAAGGAACGCAGCAGCACCATCGCCAGGAACCCGAGGATGAAAGGCGGCACGATCGGGGGAAGCTTCGTGCGCGACGTCTGCCGCCCTGGTACGTCCGAGCGTTGAAGCCGGCGCTGTCGGAAACTCAGGACTGCGATCACGGGCGCCAGCAACAGCACACGAGCGAGTTTGACGACGACCGCGACGGCCAACGCCCCACCGCCGATCACACCCCCGATCGCCACCACCTGGGCGATCTCGTGGGTGGAGCCGCCCGCCCATTTTCCGGCGGCCACGACATCCAGGCCGAGCAGGCCCGCCACGAGCGGCACGAGGGGAATCATCAGGGTTCCGAAGATCACCACCAGCGCCACCGCCGTGATGGTGTCCTCCTCGGCCTCGTCGTCCGGGTCGGTGACCCCGGCGGCCCCCGCCACGGCGGCGGCCCCGCAGATGGAGAATCCGCAGGCGATCAGCAGGGAGAGATTCGGGGGGACCCGCAGCAGCCTTCCCAGCAGAACCGTTCCCAGCATTCCGCCCGTGACTATGCACGCGACCACCAGCAGCATCGGTACACCCAGGTCGATGATGCTGGTCAGCGACAACTTGAGCCCGAGAAGGATGATTCCCGCGCGCAGCAGCTTCTTCGCCGAGAAATCAATACCAGGGGAGAGGGCATCCGGCAGGTGGACGACATTGGTCAGGAGCACCCCCAGCACGATCGCGATGATCAACGCGCTGACACCGGGCAGGAACAGGTTGACTCCATAGCCGATTCCGGCGGCGGCCAGGCACAACACACACCCGGGGAGCACGCGCCCAACCCAGGAGGGAACCGGGCCCTTCGTCGCGGGGGAGTCGGATCGTGCACGCGTCATGAGCCCTATCATCCACCCAAGGCCACATTTCCCACGAGAGTTGCCCGCCCGACCGCTGGACATGGCCCGGGAGAGTGCGTTTCAGCACTCCACGACGTTGACGGCCAGTCCGCCCTCCGAGGTCTCCTTGTACTTCGAGAGCATGTCCTTGCCGGTCTGGTGCATCGTCTCGATCACGACGTCCAGGCTCACAGTGTGGCGTCCATCCCCCCACATGGCCATGCGGGCCGCGTTGATGGCCTTGCTGGCGGCGATGGCGTTTCGTTCGATGCAGGGAATCTGCACCAGCCCGGCGACCGGGTCGCATGTGAGTCCCAGTGAATGTTCCATGGCGATCTCCGCCGCGTTCTCCACCTGGCGGGGCGTGCCACCCAGGGCCTGCGCGAGACCCGCGGCCGCCATGGCCGAGGCCGAACCGACCTCACCCTGGCAGCCGACCTCCGCTCCCGCGATGGAGGCGTTCGTCTTGATGAGGGAACCGACGGCGGCGGCCGCCAGCAGGAAACGGTGCACCGCCTGGCGTCTCTTCGCGCTGTCTCCCTCCCGGTCCGCCGGGGAGAGACGGAAGGGGAAACGGCCATTCCGGTCGAGGGGAGTGAACATCCCGAAGGGCACCCCGGCCTCCGGGCAGTAGCAGGTCAGGAACCCGATGACGGCAGGAATCACGCCGGCCGCGCCGTTCGTCGGGGCGGTGACCACGCGATGGCCGGCCGCGTTCTCCTCGTTGACCGCCAAGGCGTAGAGATTCACCCAGTCCATTGACCGCATCGGGTCCGCGTAGGTGGCGGCCCATTCCATGGAGTCCGGGAGTTCACGGGGCTGGCAGGTTTCGCGTTCACGCAGCCGCTTCGCCAAGGTTCCGGCGCGGCGCAGCACGTTGAGGCCGCCGGGCAGGATCCCGTGTTCCTGGAGCCCCGCGTCGATGCAGTCGAACATCGTGTTCGCCACGAGATCCAGATAGGCATCCACATCTTCCTCAGGCCGCATGGCGACCTCGTTCTCGTGGACCAGCTGGGCGATCGACAGGCCGGACCTGTCGCAGGCGCTCAGCAACTCCATGGCCTTGCCGAAAGGATGGGGAAGGGCGAGTGGGGAAGCGTCCTCCTTCACCCGATCCAGGGGGCGCACCTGCGGGACCTGGGGGTCGTCGTTGGTCTGCTCCATGACGAACCCGCCACCGATCGAGTAGTAGGTGCGGCATAGCAATGTCTCACCGAGGGCGTCGCAGGCGGTGATCGTCAAGGCGTTGACGTGGTAGGGCAGTACCGTCCTGGGGACGAAACGCATGTCCTTGGTGATGTCGAATGGTACCTGTGCGATCCCGGCCACGGGCAGCTGGCCTGAGTCGGCCAAAGCTGGCAGCAGGGATTCGACCTCGGGAATCGACACGGTTTCAGGGGCGTGACCTCCGAGACCCAGCAGGACCGCCCGATCAGTGCTGTGACCGCGTCCCGTCGCACCCAGGGAACCGAACAGGTCGACGGTGATGTGTCTGACCTCGTTCGCCCGTGGCGAACCCGCCAATTCCGAAACGAAGGCCGCCCCGGCGCGCATCGGGCCAACCGTGTGGGAGGAGGAGGGACCGATGCCCAGGCGGAACAGATCGACCACGGAGAGCGGGCGTGAGGAAACTGACGAGGCCGGCCTCGTCGCTGATGCCGGGAACGCTTGCATCACACAATTGTTCCACTTGGCGATGCGCAAGGCCAGAAATCTGAGGAGGCCGTGTGCCGTCGCCGCTTCCTGTCTCAGGAAATGAGACGGGAAGCGGCGGATGTTAGGAGCGAAGCTGCGTCGTTGACCGGGCGGTTCCAGGGGTGGGGTTGGCGAGATGACGCAAAAGGTGCAGAGTGATCCCTGACAAGAAACGTGACGAAAGGCCCAGGATGTCCTCTCAGCCTCCATATCAGACACCTTCGCCGGAATACGGCCCGAGCCAGCCCCCCCAGGGAGGGTGGGGTCAGCAGCAGGCGCCCGGATTCCAGAGTTCGACCTACGGGATTCCGGGAAGCCCCCAGCCTCCTGGACCTGGTTTTCCGCTGTTCGCGGTCCTGACCATTGGGGCAGGTGTGCTGTCCCTCATCGGCTCGATTGGCCCATGGCTGACGGCCAAGGTTTTCGGGACCGAGGCTGTTGCGACCGGTATGGAGACGAAGGTGTGGGGGGGTCTCGGCGTGATGGCCCTCCTGTTCAGCATCGCCATCATGGTCCTGGCGGGTCTGGCCGGGTTCCTGCCCGCCATGAAACGGATGTCCTGGTCGATGATCCCCGCGGCGGTCTTGGGGCTGATCAACCTGATCATGGTGTTCATCGCCATGGCAAACATCAACAAGGGAGCCGGGCAGTACTCCGGGTTGGTCCAAGCGAACATGGGGTGGGGCCTGATTTTGCTGCTGATCAGCTCCATCGCCGCCATCGCGCTGGCCACCATTCATGTGCTCCAGACGATGAAGGCCAACCGCGGAGCCAATGCCCATCCCGGTTTCGGGGTTCCCGGCGGGCCGTATCAATATCAGGGGGGACAACAGGGATACCAAGGACAGGGGATGCCGGGTCAACAGGTCCCGAACGGATATGGAACACCTCAGGATGGTCCTGGTGCCCAGGGCGGATACGGCCAAGGAGGCTACGGCCCTCAGAGTGGCTACGGGGGCCAACAAGGAGGCTACGGGCAGAACGGCTACTGACCCGACGCCCGCCGTCGGGAAGGCTCACTCGGTCGAAGACGATGCTCTCCCCAAGCTGCTTCTCGCGGGTGGATTTCAGCGTGCTTGGGTAAACCGGCCTTTCAGCCGTGCAGCAGATCACGGCGGTCGAGTGCGAAACCTCCGGCCAGGACCGCGACCGCGGCGCCCGCGGCGAGCAGCAGCACCGCGGCGCCGTTGGCCGCCTCTCCCGGGAGGTGACCGACCCAATCGAGGGGAGAGAACCGTCGTGCCCAGCCGGGTAGCTGCAAAATCTCCGCGAGCATCCCGACGATCAATGCCCAGACGGGGAACCCCCAGGACAGGAAACCCAATTGCGGAGCCACTCCGATGAGCAGGGAGCCGAACCCCACCATGGCGACGGCGGGGGCCAGGAATGCGGAACCCGCGGCCAGGTCGTCGCCCAGCGCTGCCGGATCGCCCGTAGCCCACCACTGACACAGCCCGAGCGTGGCAGCGGAGAGCAACAGCACCAGGGCGGTGACGAACAACGCCAGGCCGTTCCACCCGAGCCACCAACCCCACCGGCCGATCCTTCCGGACAGCAGCAACCCGAGGCGAGCCCGGGACTCCTCCGAGGCGAACCTCAGGGTTACGGCGAGCCCGGCGGCGGTGGCCATGACCGAGGCGAGCAGCAGACCGATCTGCGGGGCCAGGTCGTCCGCTTTCCCGCCGAGGGCCGCGAGCAGATTGGGATTCGCCGCGATCGTGCTGGTGAAGTCGTCGGTCATCAACCCCAGAAGCGCGACCCAGATCACCGATCCCAGCAACCAGCCCAGCACCGCCCCGCGTGTGGAACGCCACGCGAGCCCGGCAGGCCGGGAAAGCAGAGGCTCCGCCCCGGGGCGGCCGAGCCGGGCGGGAAGCAGCCCGGAGCCGAGGTCGCGGTTGGCCGTTCCCAGGATGGCGGCGACCGCGCATCCTGCAGCCAGCAGCGACAGCGAGAGCAGAGGTGGCCAGCGCAGGTCGTTCCAGGGGCGGACCTCGACCACCCAGCTCATCGGGGAGATCCAGACACCGGGCCAGTCCTGCGAGTCCACGATCATCCTGGTCAGGTAGCCGGCAAGGGCCAGCAGAAGGCCCAGGCCATTCGCGGCCCGCGGCGTGCTGGCCACCTGGGCGGTCAGTAGACCCACCCCGGACCAGGCCAGGCCGAACCCGGCCATGGCCAGCGAATACCCGGCGCTGCCCGTCGCCGGGTATCCCAGCATCACCAAACCGGCCCAGCACCCCAGTTTGAACACCGCCCACGAGATGACCAGACTCATGAACGCCGCCGTCGGCACCGCGGTCCTGTGGACGCGGGTGGAGGTCAGCAGATCCAACACGCCATTGGACTCAGGGGCGCGGGTGAGACGGACGGCCAGCAGCACACCGACCAGGGGAAGGAGCAGCTGCCCCATGAAACCGACCTCGTAAGCGGCGATACCACCCAGAACGTCCAGGTCGTAACCACGACCGTTCATGGCGATCTGAGCGGGGGAGGCCCCCATGGTCGCCGCATAGATCGTCCGTTCGGCCTCCTCGCCGTACAGATCCTTCACCCCGGAAGCGATGGCGACGACCAGGGCCGCCAGCAGGGCGGGGGACAGGAGCAACCAGAGCCATGCGGTGCGCCACTGCATCCTGAGCAGGGCCCACACCCCTGATCCGGCCCTCATCGGAGGTT
>CAJPNZ010000065.1 GCA_905372155.1 Propionibacteriaceae bacterium | reverse complement strand
CTGCTGGGGTGGGTGCCCCGGGGGTTGCCACCGGTTTCGACGTGGCCGGATCCGATGGGGTCTTGTTCTTACCACCCGTGGGGCGCGGTGCAGGTTTCGCCGGGGAAGGTTTGGGTGCCGCCGGTTTGGCGGCTGCGGTTTCGGCTTTCGGTGCGTATGCCTCGCGCACCCTGCGCACCACCGGCGCCTCCAGGGTTGATGAGGCGCTTGAAACGTACTCGCCCATTTCCGTGAGCTTCTTCAAGAGCTCCTTGCTTGTGATCCCGATCTCTTTTGCGATCTCGTGGACGCGGGGCTTGGCCACTACTCTCCTTCGTAAGGGCCATGAACGCGCGCGCACGCCGCTGGCCCACTAGCTGGTTTGCTGGGTCATCTCATGTACTCATCGAGTGGTCATGAGCGTTAACTCACTTTCTGAGGGGACGCGACCTGGGGTCGCGCGTCAGGAACAGCCCCGTGGATGCACGAAGGCCACCGAGGATGTTACCGCGACCGCTGCGTCAGATGCCAACTGGCAGGTTCTGCGACAATCGGGTGCGCAAAGATCCTGTCAGCAGAGCACCCGGCCCGAACGCGCGTCGCAGGGCCTGACGTTTCTCCGCGACCCTGAAGCACCCCGCGTGCAGATAGGCACCGCGCCCGGGAAGACGGGGCCTGGTCGCATCCACGATTTCATCGCCGATGCGTACCAGACGAATCATGCGGGACTGAAGATCGCGGTTTCGACAGCCGATGCAGGTACGTTCCGGTTCCACACCCCAAGCCTGTCACACCATCTCCCAATGGTACCCGCAGGTTCGCCACAGCCTCTTGACAGCCGGCCTCCCGACCCTTGATCGGTGTGGCCGGAGGAACCGGCCGAGAAAGGGAACCAACGATTAAGAAATTTGTCATCGGGGGCGCCGCCGTCCTCGCCACCGCGGGGATCGGGCTGGGTCTGACGCAGCTGGCCAACGCGGATCCGAACTCCCCGAAACCGACCGAGAGCTCCAGTGTCTCCGTGGCGTCGGAGCAGGCGAGCAACCAACAGGGCGGCCCCACGGACGGGCAGCGCGGTGGCCCGGGCGGCGGCATGGTGGGGCTGCGGGGCGTCGATACCGCGACGCTGGCCCAGAAACTCGGTGTCGAGGAGTCCAAGCTGCGGGAAGCTCTCCAGAGCATCCAACGGTCCCAGAACCCCGGGGGTGCACCCGGCCAGGACCAGCCGTCCGGCAACGGCTCCGAGCAGGCGGCCGAGGGCGGCCAGGGTCAGCCCCCGGCCGCCCCTCCCGGTGGGTCGGGGTCGGGTGACAGGGACGGGGAGATCGCGAAGGCCCTGGCCCAAGCACTGAGCCTCGACGAATCGACGGTGACCACCGCCATTCAGGAGGTCAGAACCGAGGCAAACAAGACGGTCCTTGACCAAGCCGTCTCCGATGGAAAAATCACCCAAGAGGATGCCGATGTGATTGCGAAGGCCGCTGCCTCCGGAATCGTCGAGGTCCGCGGCGCGGGCGGTGATGGCCCGCGATGATCCACACGATCAGGATTCGGCGGATTCGACGTCGGGCTGGATGTCGATGCGCCAGCCCGTGAGTCGCGCGGCCAATCTCGCGTTCTGCCCTTCGCGCCCGATTGCCAGCGAGAGCTGGTAGTCGGGCACGACGGCGCGGCAGGCGTGGGCAGCTTCGTTGGTTACCGTGACGGACAGTACTTTGGCCGGTGACAGCGCTGCTGCAACGAAATGCCGGGGGTCCTCCGACCAGTCGACGATGTCGATCTTCTCGTCGTTGAGTTCATTCGTGACGGCCCTGACCCGCTGCCCCATGGGCCCTATGCAGGCTCCCTTGGCCGAGACGTCCGGGTTCCTGCTGACCACCGCGATCTTTGACCGGTGCCCGGCCTCGCGCGCCACCTCCTTGATCTCCACCACGCCTTGGGAGATTTCCGGCACCTCCAGGGCGAAGAGCTTGCGCACCAGGTTCGGGTGCGTACGCGATACGACCACCTGCGGGCCCCGCAGTTCGCGCCGAACGGAGACCACGTAGACCTTGATGCGTTTTCCGTGCAGGTACTCCTCCCCCGGCACCTGCTCCGCCTGCGGCATGATGGCCTCGAGGGAACCGAGATCGACCCGAACGGTACGGGAGTCACGATCGGCCTGTATGACACCAGTCAGGATGTCGCCCTCCGTGCCGGAGAAGTGACCGTACTTCTGGTCATCCTCCGCCTCCCGGATGCGCTGGAAGATCACCTGGCGGGCCGTCGCCGCTGCCACGCGTCCGAAATCGGCAGGGGTGTCGTCGTAGAAACCGATAACGTTGTCGCCGTCGTCGAACTCGGGTGCCAGGACCGCCACCCGCCCTGTCTTGCGGTCGATCTCGACCTTCACTCCACGAAGAGGGTTGTCGGTCTTCTGATAAGCGTTCAGCAGCGCATCCTCAAGGGTCTTGATGAGATAGTCCATCGAGATTTCCTTGTCGCGTTCGATGGTGCGCAGGGCTGCCAGATCGATGTCCATGTCAGGCCTCCTCCTCGTTTTCGGCCTCCTCGCCCAACAGGGCGAATTCCTTCGGGGGGTTGAGTTCCACCTGCACCTGCGCCTTGCGCACCTGATTGAACGACACTTCACGTTCCGCGCCGTCGACATCCAGCTCCACCCCGGTGTCGGTCACGCGCACGACACGTCCTGTGCACTCCCCCTCCACCAGGCTCAGACGAACGAGCCGGCCGCGGTTGCGACGATAGTGTTTGGCCTCGGTCAGGGGTTTCCCCACACCTCGGCTGGTGACTTCCAAGGTGTAAGGAGCGTTTCCGACGGCGTTCGAGGCATCGAGGGCCGTCGATATTCGCGCCGACGCGGTGGAGATGTCATCCAGCAGCGGGCCACGCCCGTGCGGTCCATCGCCATCGACAGTGATGCGCAGCAGGCGCCGCTTTCCGATTGGGATCACTTCGAGGCTGTCCAACTCCAGCCCGGTTTCTGCCAGGATGGGCTCGACGAGCACCGCGAGCTGTTGTTCTTGCATGAAGGCTCCGATTCGGTTGTGAGCTCGGTTGTGAAAACAATCCTACGTGGCTTGGAGGCTAGAATTCGGGCCATGCCGCTGACCCGCCGTCATCTGTTTGCAGGACTGGGAGCTTTGGCATTCACTGCCTGCGCTCCTGAACCGATGGTGGATGATCTTCCCATCCTCTCCCCCAAACCCACCCAGGACCCGGGCGTGTCGATGCTCTCCTCGGCCGTGACGGAACTGTCCGGGGCGGTCTCCCGGCAGTCCGATCCGTGGCGCGCCGCCGCCCTGGCGCAGACCTCCGCCTGGCAGAGACGCCTGCTGGCGACCGATCCCCTCGTCGGTGGTGAGCCCGTGTTCCCGGAGGCCTCTCCCTCTCCTTCCGCCTCACAGAGCGGCGATCCGGGCGCCGGTCTTACGGCCGCCACTCAGCTGGTGATGGATGCCGCCGCGAAGGCGCTCAGGGAGGCACGGGACCAGCCCATGAGGCTGCTTCATCTCTCGGTCCTTCTGGCCGCCAAGGGCCTGACCAATCCGGCCGCGCTTCCCGGCGAGGCCACGAGCGAGCCGTACCAGTACCAGGACATCACGGACAAGATCGCGCTCGGTACCGCGCTCACCCATGTCTGGGCGCTGTTGCAGGCGCTCGAGAAAGGGCTGGGCGTCATACCTCAGAAGGACCCCCAGCACGCTGTCCTGCTGGCGCGGCACACCGAGCTGAAGGACCTTCGTGACCGGTTGATAGCGGCGCTGGGAACCGACCGGCCCCGCCAGGACGGTCACTACGAACTGCCTGCCATCACCGACGCCGCATCTCTTCAGGCCGCCCAAGCGGGATTGGAGCTGAAACTGCTGGACGGCCTCGCGGGAGCGGTGTCCGCGGCCGGCGAGAAGGACTGGCTGGACGAGGCTCTGGCCCAGGTCCCCCGCGTCCAGGCGCTGGGTGGAAGGCTTCCTGCCTGGCCGGGCTGGGTGAACTCCTGAGCCGGGCGCGTTCAGCCTCCGGCGAGCTCCCGGACCGCGGCGACGGCGTCGGTCACCGGCACCTCGCGTTTCTCCCCGGTGCGGCGGTTACGGACCTCGACCAGCCCATTGGCCAGGCCCCGCCCGATCACGACGGCGACAGGCATTCCGAGCATCTCCGCATCGGTGAACTTCACTCCGGGACTGGCCTTGCGATCATCGTAGAGGACGTCGAACCCGAGATCGGAGAGCTTCCCTGCCAGGTCCTCGGCGGCCTGGAACATCTCCTGGCCCTTGCCGGTGACCATCACCTGCACCTGGTAGGGGGCCAGCTCCACCGGCCACGAGAGGCCCTTGTCGTCGCAGGTGATCTCCGCGACGGCGGCGACGATGCGGGAGACCCCGATCCCGTAGGAACCCATGGTGACGGTGACGAGTTTGCCGTTGCGGTCGAGAACCTTCAGGCCCAACGCCTCGGCGTACTTGCGACCGAGCTGGAAGATGTGGCCCACCTCCATGCCACGTTCCAGGCTGAGGGGACCGGAGCCGTCGGGCGCGGGATCTCCCTCACGCACCTCGGCCACGTCGATGACACCGTCGGGGGTGAAGTCGCGGCCCGCGACCAAGTGCATGACGTGGCGGTCCTGCTGATCGGCGCCCGTTACCCATTCGGTGCCGGTGACCACCCGGGGATCGACGAGGTATCTCACCTTGGAGGGTGACTTCTCCCCCAACGTGCCGGGGCCGATGTAGCCCTTGACCAGCGACGGGTGGGCGGCGAAATCGGCCTCCTCGAAGGGGGCTGCCTCAGCGGGGGCCAGCGCCGCGGCGAGACGTCTGGCATCGACCTCGCGGTTTCCCGGCAAACCGATCGCCAAGGGCCAGGTGCTCCCGTCGGGCTCGGTGACCTTGAGCACCACGTTCTTCAAGGTGTCGGCGGCGTCCCACTCCCGGTCTCCGCGGGGGTGGTTCGTGTTGAGCATCTCCACCAGGGACGCGATGGTCGGGGTTCCGGGGGTGTCGACGACGACGGCACCGGGCACGTCCTCGAAGTCGGCGGCGGGAGGGGGCGTGACCGTCACGGCCTCCACGTTCGCGGCGTAACCTCCCGGGGAGCGCACGAAACTGTCCTCCCCAGCGGACAACACGGCCTGGAACTCCTCGGAAGCGGAACCGCCCATGGCCCCGGACGTGGCCTTCACGATCACGTACTCCAACCCGAGACGGTCGAAGATGCGGATGTAGGCGTCCCGGAAGGCCTGGTAGCTGGCCTCCAGGCCCGCGTCGTCGACGTCGAAGGAGTAGGCATCCTTCATGACGAACTCGCGTCCCCGGAGCAGACCGGCGCGGGGGCGGGCCTCGTCGCGGTATTTCGTCTGGATCTGGTAGAGCATCAGGGGCAGGTCCTTGTAGGAGCTGTAAAGGTCACCCACCAGAAGGGTGAACATCTCCTCGTGGGTGGGGCCGAGCAGCATGTCGTTGCCCCGACGGTCCTGCAGCCGGAACAGGTTCTCCCCGTACTCGGTCCAGCGGTTGGTGGCCTCGTAGGGATCCCGGGGCAGCAGGGCGGGGAACCGCACCTCCTGGACCCCTGCGGCCTCCATCTCCTCCCGGAGAATGCCCTCGACCTTCTGCATCACCTTCAGACCCAGCGGCAGCCATGAGTACACCCCCGGTGCGACGCGACGGATGTAGCCCGCCCGGACCAGCCACCGGTGGCTGGCGACCTCGGCATCCGCCGGGTCTTCACGCAGGGTCCGAACGAACAACTGGCTGAGGCGCGTTATCACAGAGGTTCCTTCCTGTCCGAGACGGGAGAACTCTACCGCCCGGTTGCCCCCGATCCGGTCATGCTCCAGAGCAACGACCAGGACGTCGCATCAGTAGTGAACCGTCGACAACGACCCGACCTCCCGGAATCCCAGCCGCTCGTAGAGCCGGATGGCGGGAGTGTTGAAATCGTTCACGTAGAGGCTGATGACCGGATGGTGTTCCTGGGCCTGGATCAGCATTCCGGACAGCAGCGCCGCCGACCGTCCCCTGCCCCGCAGCGACGGGTCCAGCCACACCCCTTGAAGCTGCGCGTGGTCCCCTATCCTGGGACCCAGGTCCGCCTTGAATATCACCCGGCCGTTGTTGTCCACCACGCCCCAGGCATCCCTCGACCTGAGACGGTCCTTGACGTGGGCGTCGTATCCCGGTCCGTGTTTGTAGGGGGAGGTTCCTATCTCGTCGGTGTACATGGCCACGGATGCCGCCAGGTAGGAGTCGAAGTCCCGGGTGGTCAGTTGCCGCACGCGCGGGTCGGGAACCACCAGCGGTGGGCCCGTGAGCGCCATCAGGGGCTGGCGCTGCCTCACGTTCACCACGTTCATCCAGTCGCCACGGAATCGGGTGGTCAATCCCAGGTACAGCCCGAGCGCCATCATGCTCGGACCGAGGATGGAAGCGCAGTGACGCCTTTCCCCGACTGCGCTGACGAAGGCGGGAATGGCCTCCGGGTCGACGCCGGCGGGAAACAGCGTGCCGCCGTCCATGCAGACCGCGGTCAGCTGCCCGTCCCGTTCGAAGCCGTGGAAGAACCCGAGCACGCGTTCGTCGACACCGTACTGGTGCAGTTTGTGCGTCAGGAAGAGGTTCTCGACGGGGCGCTGCAGAAGAAATTCCTGAATGGCCCACAAATCCTGTGGGCCAAGGGTTCGCAGCCTCGTCGCCATGTCAGGAAACCGACACCCGGGGCTCGCCCACCTCGTTCATCTCGGCCGCCATCCGGTGAGCCTCGGCGAGGAGGGTTTCGACGATCTGATCCTCCGGGACGGTCTTGATGACCTCGCCGCGCACGAAGATCTTGCCCTTCCCGTTGCCGGAAGCCACCCCCAGGTCGGCCTCGCGGGCCTCGCCGGGGCCGTTCACCACGCATCCCATGACGGCCACCCGCAGCGGGGCCGTCATCCCCTCCAGGCCCTTCGTCACCTCTTCCGCGAGGGTGTACACGTCCACTTGGGCGCGGCCGCACGACGGGCAGGAGACGATGTCCAGTTTCCGGGGCCGCAGGTTGAGGGCCTCCAGGATCTTGGTGCCGACCTTTACCTCCTCGGCGGGCGGAGCGGACAGGGAGACCCGGATGGTGTCGCCGATGCCCTCGCTGAGCAGAGCCCCGAAGGCCACCGACGACTTGATGGTGCCCTGGAAGGCAGGACCCGCCTCCGTCACGCCAAGGTGCAGCGGGTATTCACAGGCCTCCGCGAGCAGTTCGTAGGCGCGCACCATGACGACCGGATCGTGGTGTTTCACGGAGATCTTGAAGTCATAAAAACCCACCTGTTCGAACAGCGACGCCTCCCACATAGCCGACTCGACGAGCGCCTCCGGCGTGGGCGACCCGTACTTGGCCAGCAGCCGCTTGTCGAGGGAACCGGCGTTGACGCCGATTCGCAACGACACCCCGGCCTCGGTTGCCGCCTTGGCGATCTCCGCGACCTTGTCGTCGAACTGTTTGATGTTGCCGGGGTTGACGCGCACCGCGGCGCAGCCCGCGTCGATGGCGGCGAAGACGTATTTCGGTTGGAAGTGGATGTCGGCGATCACCGGTATCTGCGACTTCATGGCGATGATCGGGAGCGCCTCCGCGTCGTCGGCGCTGGGAACCGCGACCCTGACGATGTCGCAGCCGGCGGCGGTGAGCTCGGCGATCTGTTGCAGCGTGCCGTTGATATCCGTGGTCTTGGTGTTGGTCATCGACTGCACGGAAATCGGTGCGTCGCCTCCCACGTGGATTGACCCGACCTTGATCTTGCGGGATTTCCTACGGGGCGCGAGCACCTTCGCAGGTGCTGCGGGCATGCCAAGGCTCACAGTCATGGGGCCAGATTACTAACGACTGGACAATGGGGTTGAATGTCCGCGTGAAGACCCTCATCCTCGGCGGCACCAAAGAGGGCCGCGACCTGGCAGAGCTTCTCGTGACGGACGGTCACGAGGTCACCACGTCCCTGGCCGGGCGGGTTCGCAGACCAGCACACGTAGCGGGTGAGGTACGGGTCGGCGGTTTCGGCGGCGCGAACGGACTGGCTGACTGGTTGGTGGGCAACGGGATCGACCGGGTGGTTGACGCCACCCACCCCTTCGCCGAGCGAATCAGTGCCAATGCGGTGACGGCCTGCCGGGGGACCGGGACACCGCTGCTGCGGATCGCCAGACCCAGCTGGGCCTCGCACCCGCTGGCCGACACCTGGACCTGGGTGGCCTCCCACGGCGAGGCCTCCGAGGAAGCCGCCGGATACGAGAAGGTGCTGCTGACGGTCGGCAAACAGTCGCTGGACCACTACCGGAACCTTCCGGACGTCGCGGCCCGCATGGTGGAACTCCCCGAGGAACCGCTTCCCGGCTCGTGGCGGCCGCTACTGGAGCGCGGCCCGTTCACCGTCGACTCCGAGAAGGAGCTGCTGCGCGACCTGGGGATCGATGTGTTGGTCACGAAGGACTCGGGCGGTTCCCTGACCGAGGCGAAACTGACCGCCGCCGGTGACCTGGGGGTACGGGTGATCATGGTGCGCCGCGCCCCTGTCCCGAAGGACGTTCCACAGGTGGCGACCCCGCGGGAAGCCCTCGCGTGGGTCAACAGGACTTCATGATCCCGGTTCGCATGAGGTCGATCAGCACAGGCATGGCGGATGACGGATTGGGCCCCACCCTTCCGGCGGCCAAGTCGGGATCTGCTCTGCGAGCCCTCTCCACTGCCCGTGGGTGATTGTGGATCGGGAAACGCCGGTTGAGATGCTTGCCGGACATGATGTCTTCTTTCCTCACGCGCCGATCCAGTTCCCTGGTTCCTTCAACAGGTCGGTCGCGTGCCACACCAGCCAGACCTCAAATTTGAGGTTGCTGACAAGAACCTTGATGCCGTCTCGCGATGCTTCTCTGAGACATTCATCGAGGTCGGTGTGCTGGTCCACGTCGAGCAGCAGACAGCACCAGTCAAATGGTTCTGAGTTTCGCTTTGCCTGTTTCACCTCCTTGCGTGCACGACTGAGAACCCGCATGGGGACTGCCCGACCCCAACCGTCTTCACGCTGACCTGTCCGCCACGAAGGTGCCGTTTGAGCATATCGACATACTGGGGTTCCGTACAGGTTCCCTCGGTCACCACCAGTCCTCGCTTACGCAGTGCCCGCTTGGGACGCCGAGCAGCCATCAGCCCGCGTCCTGAACCGCGGATGGTTCCCCATCAAGGTCAAGCACCCGCCCCAAGAAACTGGGTGCCAGCGAGGGAACCCCGCCATAGCGGCCACTCAAGTAGCGCTTCGCCACATTGGCTCCCTTGTGACGGGGGAAATCAGCAAGTGAGTACAGCTCGCTGGCCCCGTCGTTCCCCTTCTCCGTCAGCCAGATCTGCTCCGGCTCCAACTTCACGCTGCTTTGCGGGGAGATCAGATAGGAGTCGTGTGTGGTGCAGATCAGCTGGGCCCCAAGAGGGTTCTTCTGTTCATCCGCGAAGAACCCGATCAACATCTCCACCAGATGGGGATGAAGACTTGAATCGATTTCATCGACAACCAACACGCCCCCCTGCTGAAGGGTCACCACGGCTGGGACCACCAGCGCGAGCCAGGCCACGGTTCCTGCGCTCTCGCGCTCGAGGGACAACCTTCCCGGCCTCGACCCATCCCCCTGATGCTCGAACCAGAGGTTTCTCACCACATCGTCCAAAAAACCTGGAAAGCTTTCTTCGCTCTTGACGAGGTCGCCGGCACCAAACAGTTTCTGCTGCGCCAAGTTTGGATGCCGCTTGACCTCCAGCAGTTCGGGCGGAAGCGTTTCTTCATCAAGACCGGCATCGACAATACCGATATCCGCCATCTGCAAGAGAGAAACAACATATTCCCTGGAAGATTCTCCGGCACCCTCAGGGCTCAACAGTATTTCTGCCAAGTTCTTGGCCGTGCTACGTCTATGGTCTTCACCAAGCGGCAGCACCATGACGCCTCCCAGAAGCCCGCCGGCAATCTTTTCCAGACCTCCCCGCCCCAGCTGCAGAGCCCTACTGAGTACGAGCTCACGCTTGGCGACCGGCCCAATCGGCCCAAGACCCGGGTGCAATTTCACCGTTCCGGTGGAGTCTCGCAGCAACAGACGCCTGCGACGAGCACCAGGGAGATCGAACAGCGACTCACCCACCACTCCTTCGTCGTCAATCTCGAAGCGATACTGGTGGCGCACCTCGTCGAGCACGAAGTCGAAAGCGAATTCGCTGCTGGCTGACATGCTGGATTCATCCAGCGCAAAGGCATCTCGCGGCATCGTTTTTTGGTTCAGCCACCCCGAAGCCGACGCCATTATGGCGGACCTCGCATACCACAGGGCATCGACGATCGCCGATTTGCCGGATGCATTCGCTCCCAGAATCGCCGCCACCGGGTAGATCTGGTTCTGCCAGGTTTCCCCCTCTCTGGGACGGAGGGTGCGGAAGGATGGCCTGGTGAGGTCCAATACAACTTCGTCGCGCAGGCTGCGATGGTTCCGCACGGAGAAACTGAGTAGCAGCATGGCGACATCTTACGCCGGAAACAACCGTTCAGCGTAAAAATTGCGCAGAACGCCTCTTCCAGACCGAAATCAAGCGCTGAGGCCCGCGACCTCCCCGATGATCGTGACGGCCGGGGGACGCACTCCCTCCGCCTTCGCGATCTCCGCGATCTCACCGACGGTGGAGCGCAGCACCCGCATCTGGGGCAGGCCGGCGTTCTCCACCATGGCCGACGGGGTTTGCGGATCCAGCCCGGCCTCGATCAGGCATTCGGTGATCCGGGGCAGGTGGAGCACCCCCATCATGATCACGAGGGTCATACCGGAACCGGCCAGGCGATCCCAGTCGACGTCGCAGCGTTCGTCGCCCGGGGGAACGTGCCCGCTGACCACGGCGTAGCCCTGCGTGATGCCGCGTTGGGTGACCGGGATCCCTGCCAGCCCGGCACCAGCGATGGACGAGGAGACACCGGGCACGTAGCTGACGGGAACGCCCGCAGCGACACAGGCCAGCCACTCCTCGTAGCCGCGCCCGAAGACGAACGGGTCGCCGCCCTTGAAACGCACCACGACCCTGCCCGCCAAGGCCTGCTCGACGAGGATCTCGTTGATCCTTTCCTGCGGGGTGAACTTGCCGCGGGGAATCTTCCCGACGGGAATGATCTCCGCCCCTTTCCCGGCCTCGGCCAGGAGGGCCTCCGGAACCAACCGGTCGGTGACGATCACATCGGCTTCGCGCAGGGCCTTCAACCCGGCAACCGTGATCAGGTCCGGATCTCCCGGACCGGCACCAACGAGAACGACACGACCGCTCATTCCATCTCCTTGCCCAGCGCGTCGATCAAACGGGCCCGAAGCCCGGGTTCAGGAACGCGCACCCTGAACCATTCGGAATCCAGCCCCGGGAAGGTATCACCTCGACGCACTCCGAGCCCACACGCCCTCAATTTCTCACGCAACCCGGTCGGTCCTTGGACCAGCAGGAACGGGGCATCGGAATCGACGACACGCAACCCCAGGGATCGCAGATCCGCGGTCAGGGCGTCACGGCCGTCCCGGAGTTCTTCCTGCCAGCGTTGCGTCTCGGAGCGCGCCCTGTCGGAGCAGACCGCGCGGATGGCCGCCAGTGCGGGACTCGATACCGCCCAGGGCGTCTGAATCCGCCGGAGAGCCGCGATCAGGGTGGGATCGCCGATGATGTAGCCGACCCGCAGCCCCGCCAGCCCCCAGGTCTTGGTGAGCGAGCGCAGCACGAGCACCCCGGTCAGGTCGCCACCGAGCAGCGACTGCGACTCCCCCGGCACCGCATCCATGAACGCCTCGTCGACCACCACCACCCGGCCCGGCCTGATCAGTCGCCTGATCTGATCGGCGGGATGCAGCACCCCGGTCGGATTGGTCGGATTCCCGACGAACACCAGATCGGCCGTCTCCGGGACCCGCTCCACATCCAACCGGAACCCGTCCTCCGGCCAGAGCAGCACCCGTTGCGGCACCACCCCCGCGGCTCGAAGCGCGGCCTCGGGTTCGGTGAACTGCGGATGGATCACCGCGGGATGCCGGTACCGCAACCCGCGGGCGACGAGGGTGAACGCCTCCGCCACCCCGGCGACGGGCAGCACGCATTCCGGTCCGGTCCTGTGCCAGGCGGCGAGCACCTCGATGGTCTCCCCCGCCCTCGGATAGGGAGCCAGCTCCACGGCCCCAATCTCTGCCAGCAGCCACTGCGGAGGGGACGTCAAACGGACGTTCACGGCCAGGTCCTCGATGCCATCCGCGAGTTCCGCATCGCCGTGGTGGTCCAGGTCGAAGTCCCCCGGGGAAGCGGCACGGCGCGGCACGATTCCCGCGCCTGCGGCGGGGTCCGGCCGGTGGCCGTGAACCGCCTCGGCGAACCTCTGGGCCAGCTGGGGATGCCCGGCCCAGTGAACGTGAAGATAGGAGGCGTGCACGTTGCCCCGGGCCCAGCCGTCGGTCCTGGGACCGTCGGGGGTCTCCCACTCCCAGCCGGGTTCGCTGCCAGGAGGGAACTGGGTCGTGGTGCGGTGGAACTCGTGCCCGGTGATCTCCTCCCCGGCCCGCGCGTAGAAACCGTCCCGGGTCGTCGTGGCTCTCCGGTATCCGAGGGTCAGGCGCGGACCCATGGCCGCCACCCCGGGAATCGCCCCGACCATGCCGGTGGCGTCGACGCTGCCGGACAGGTACAGCATCCCTGCACACTCCGCCACCACCGGTCCCCCGGAGGCAACGAAGTCCGCGATCTCCCGCCGCAGATCGGCCCGTGAGGCCAGGGCTGCCGCGTGAACCTCGGGAAACCCTCCCCCCAGATAGATGCCCGCAGTGTTCTCCGGCAGCCGGTCGTCGACGGCGGGGTCGAAGACCTGCACCCGGCAGCCTGCGGCCTCGAGCAGTTCCACGGTCTCCGGGTAGCGGAAGGTGAAGGCCCTGCCGCCCGCGACCGCAACCACGGGCCGGCGTCCGCCCGGGGGTGTGACCTCAGCGGCCGGGTTCCACGCGGTGACATTCAGTTCCGGGGCGGACCGCGCCGCCGCAATCAGGGCGTCCAGGTCGATGTGCGCGCTGACCTGGGAGGCCAGCCGCTCCATGGTCGCGTTCGCATCGGCCCGTTCTTCCACGGGAACCAGACCGAGATGCCGCGAGGGCGCTTCGATGGCGGTATCGCGTGGCAGCACCCCAAGGATCGGCAGCCCCATTCCCTCCAGGGCGAACAGCACCTCCTCGCGATGCCTCGGAGAGGCCACCTTGTTGATGATCACCCCCGCGAAGTTCAGGGCGGGGTCGTAGTGGGTCAGGCCCAGCGCGACCGCCGCCACGGAACGCGAGGTGTGGGAGGCATCCAGACACAGCACTATCGGGGCGTCGACGAGTGCGGCGACGTGCGCCGTCGACCCGAACCCGCGGGTACCGAGCTGCCCGTCGAACAGGCCCATCACACCCTCGATCACGGAGATCTCGGCTCCCCGGGCACCGTGGGCCAGCAGGGGCGCCACCCGGCGCTCCCCCACCAGGAACGGATCCAGGTTGCGCCCCACCCGTCCCGAGGCGAGCGCGTGGTAACCCGGATCGATGAAATCGGGACCCACCTTGAAACCCTGGACCGCCATCCCGTGGGCGGACAGCGCCGCGATGATCCCGGTCGTGATGGTGGTTTTGCCCTGCCCCGACGCGGCTGCGGCAATGACGAAACGGGGAATGTTCACCACTCGATGCCCTTCTGGCCCTTCTGACCCTCGTCGAAGGGGTGCTTGATCTTGGTCATGTTCGTGACCAGATTCGCCAGTTTCAGAACCGGTTCGGGGCAGCGGCGTCCGGTGATGACGACGTGCTGGAACCCGGGCCGGTTCGCCAAGGTCTCCACCACCTCGTCGACGTCGACCCAACCCCACTCCATCGGGTAGGTGAACTCGTCGAGGACGTAGAGCCCGTGGGTCTGTTCCGCCAGTCGGCGTTTCACCTCCTCCCAGCCGTCACGAGCGGCCCGGGCGGGATCGTCCTCGGATGTCTTTCGCGTCCAGGACCATCCGGAACCCATCTTGTGCCATTCGACGGCGCCGCCCTGACCGGTTTCCTCGTGCAGCTTTCCCAGGGCCTCGAGGGCGGTCTGTTCACCGATCCGCCACTTCGCCGACTTCACGAACTGGAAGACCCCGATGCTCCATCCCTGGTTCCAGCCTCGCAGCGCCAGACCGAAGGCCGCCGTTGACTTTCCCTTTCCCTCACCCTGGTTGACGATCACCATGGGCCGGTTCCGGCGCTGCTTCGTGGTCAAACCGTCGTCGGGCACGGTCTCCGGGGTTCCCCGGGCCATCAGGCAACCTCCTCGGCTTGCAGGTCGCTGCGAACCACATCGGTGAGGGCCCGGACCATGGTGGACTCCGCGGTGCCCTTCTCGCCTCGCGCCAGGACGCCGTCGATTTCCGGGGAAATGCCGGCCAGGCTCAGAACGCACGCCATGTCCCCGGCCCCGAGCGCCGCGGTGAATGGAAACTTCATTTGCTGGAGGTATGCCTTCCTGTGGGTCCGCGCCCACGTCGCAGTTGGCTGGATCGATGGCCTGGCTCACCCCATGGGGTACACAGTGGCGGGACCGCTGCGGATTCTCACCGCATTCCGCATCCAGCGGCCCCATTGTTCCACAATCTGGATAAGCTCTCTCATCATGATTGATGTCGTTGGTGTACCCGCGTCCGGGCTCGGCGAGCTGCCCCCGCACCTGCGGGAGCTGGTGACCTCCGCGCCGGTCGTGGTGGGGGGCGCCAGACACCTGAGGATGCTTCCCGACCCTTCGCGCGGTGTGCAGTGGCCCACGCCGCTGCGCGCCGGGGTGGCGGGGCTGTTCAGGGAACTCGGCGACGACGTGGTGGTGCTGGCCTCCGGTGACCCGCTGTTGTCCGGGGTGGCGACCACCCTGATGGAGGTGCTGGGCGCGGAACGCATCCGGGTGCATCCTGCGCTGTCATCGGAGACCCTCGCACGCTCCCGGATGCTGTGGCCCGCGGAGACGACCAGCTGGGTTTCGCTGGTCGAACGCGATCATCAGCGCGTGCTGACGCTGGCCGCACCCGGCGAACGGGTCATAGCCCTGTCCGCGGATCAGACCACCCCGGGGGAGCTGGCCCGGACCCTGGTGACGGCGGGCTGGGGGAACTCGGCCATGACGGTGCTCGGCAACCTCGGCACGCCGAAAGAATCCCGGCAGGACTTCACGGCGGAAACCCTCGCCACGCACCGAGAAGAGCTGCCACGCCTGAACGTGGTGGCCATCGAGTTCGACACCGGCACGTATCCGGTGGTCGTCGGGCCCCTGCTGCCCGACGAGGCCTTCGCCAACGACGGGCAGCTGACGAAACAACCGATTCGGCTTCCGGCACTGGCGGCCCTGGCGCCGGCACGGAACCAAGTGCTGTGGGATGTCGGGACGGGATCGGGAAGCGTCGGCATCTCCTGGTGTCGCAGCGCCCCCGGCACCCGCACCGTCGCCTTTGAGAAACGCGGAGATCGCGCTGCCCGGGCCCGCGACAACGCAGCTCGCCTCGGGGTGGCGAACCGTTTTGAGGTGCGGGTGGGAGACGCCCTGACCCTGATGTCCGATCCGTCGCTACCCATCCCGGATGCCGTCTTCTTCGGCGGGGGCGCCAACGCGGAAACCTGCGAGACCGCACTGGCTGCGCTTCCCGCCGGGGGACGGCTGGTGATTCATTCCGTCACTTTGGAAACCGATGTCCTGCTCGCCGGTTTGCATGCCCGACTCGGCGGCGAGTTGATGAAGGTCTCGTTCGAGACCACGAAACCCCTCGGGTCGTTCCGCGGCTGGCAACCGGCACGCACCATCACCTGCTACTCGCTGGTCAAGGAGACCTCATGACCGTTCACTTCATCGGTGCCGGATCGGGTGTCGCCGACCTGCCGACTCTGCGTGGCGCCGAGCTGCTGCGCACATCTCTGGTCTGCCTGTACGCGGGTACCTACATCGAACAGGTGCTGGCCCCGTGGACGGGGAACGGATCGACACCCAGCACCTGAAACCTGGACGCCATCACCGGGCATCTGGTCCGGGCACACCACGAGGGCAAGGACGTTGCTCGGTTGTGTTCCGGGGACCCGTCGATCTACTCGGCCGTCGCGGAGCAGAACCGCCGTCTCGACGAGGCCGGTGTGCCGTGGGACGTCACGCCCGAGGTTCCTGCCTATGTAGCGGCCGATTCGCTGATCGGCAAGGAGTTGACGGCCCCGGAAGTAGTGCAGACGGTGATCCTGACACGCGCCCAGAAGGAGTCGACGTCCATGCCGGAAACCGAACGTCTAGAGTATCTGGCAGCTTCGAGAGCGACCCTAGCGATTCATCTGGCAATCCGTCACATCGCCCGTCTGCAGGAGCAGCTGCTTCCCCATTACGGCTCCGGCTGCTCGGTCGTGATCGCCGGTAAAGCCACCCAACCGGATCAACAAGTCATCCGCACCACCGTCGCGAGCATGCATGATGCCGCGGTCGCATCGGGGCTGCGTCAGGCAACGATCATTCTCGTTGGCGAGGCCCTGCGGGCCGAGGATTTCGTGGAGCCGTACCTTTACAGCTCCAGCGAACTGAAACGGTTCCTCCACAATGTTTTCCCGGCCCGAGCGCCGAGGCCGCGCAGGGTCTAGGATCGTGTCATGAGGAGCGTTCGGGAACACAACGAAC
>CAJPNZ010000064.1 GCA_905372155.1 Propionibacteriaceae bacterium | reverse complement strand
CGTCCAAGCCGCCATCGCCTCAACCACCAGGTCCCTATCACGACAACCAAAACGCACCATCAAGCTACTCACCCAAACAACCACCTAAACCGACTTTGCCGACCCCCTGTCCCCGGAACAAGAGGTGTGGATCAGTTCACATAGGTCACGGACCTGGTCACGGTCAAGACGTGTGGCTGCATTCACGGCAGCGGCTTGTCTTTCATCTGAAATTCTTTGCGGTAAGACGCTTTGATTGTCTCAGATCGGGCAAGCCGCCCTCACATCCCCCTCGAGTAAAGCGTTGGTTGAGGAAAATCAAAACACCCCTATGAATAAGCCTCATAGCAAACTAGGGATATACTCCGGCGGGAACAGTTCGTCACCCATGCCCGGATTCGAAACCAGCGCTTCCTCAAGAATCTGAGACAATAAGTGATGCCTACAGGCCTCTCGTGGACACTTAGAGACGGTGATTTCGGGCTTCGGAACTGGATGCGAAAGCGGCACCTCGAGCTGCAGTCCCACGGATCGAACTGCGTTCCGTTTGGAATACGGAGCAGCAACGCAAGGGTAAATGAGACCATCAGGGCGAACTAGACGATACATCCCAGTTCTTGGAAAAATGCAAGTCGGCCCTAATCCCGACACAGGCTCCATGGGTGCATTGTCCAAGTTGTCAATCCTCAGCGGATAGCGAGAGGTTGCTTCATGATTTTTGATGACATTTCGAACTTTCAGAATGGTGCCCCTCGACACTTCTTTCCTATTGACTAAGAAATTCTGCTGAAGTTTTAGCACCACGGACATAGCAGGAAATTTAGCGACAAAATCCAGAAATCTTGGCAGATACTCAACGTTGGAGTCCTTAACAAGCACTTTCAGCGTGATCTGCTGCTGAGTATTTGACAGCTCAAAAAGGCGATCTAGATTTCTTCGAATCCGCTCGAAAAAATCGCGCCCCGTCTCCCGTATCACGCTTTCCCTGTCAAACCCCACAACATGAATCTGAAAATAGCGAATCTGGTTAATAATCCTGCCGATGTGTAATAAACTGCTCAAACTTGTTGCGACACCGAGGTCAAATTGAGAACAATCGAGTTCTCCAAATACAGACACCCACCCATTCCAAAACGCAGGATCACCCCCTCCAGAGACGAAGACACTGCGAACTCCACTCGAGACGTAGTAGTTCACTATGGATCGCACGGTCTCGGGCCTCAAGGCAGAGGAATCGTGACGATTACCATACGAGCAGCCGATGCAATCAAGGCTGCAATAGTTCGTGGGATGAATCTCAAGTTGCCAAGCGCCCCCCTCGGTGCCGAACCGTCCTTCAGCCATTCGAGTCATACATGCTCGCAGAAATTTCCGACCATCAAAATCATGCGACATACCCAAGCGCGACAACACATACGAACGATGCGGGATCATGTATTCAAACTGTTCCATCAGGACCTCCTAAACTAGGTTGAGAGCATCGTTCGACTACAACGACAAGTTAGATGCTGAATCAGTCCGCCTTCAAGGCTTCTTGAACCGCAAGTTCATAGCCCTCCGGCATTTTAAGACCAAAGACATCCGATAGATTGCCCAACGCTGGCTTCTTACACTCATGGCTAAATCTCGGGACCACTTCTGCCAGAGTCCGTGCCAGGTAGGTCACAATCAGCACGTGGCGATGCATAAAAATCGGGTATACTCAGCTGCTAACGCAGTTTCCGACGTGAATCTCAACTCATTGCATGCAATTCTCGTTATATTAACTTGTACCTCTGGATTACCTCCGAGAACCCACCCCTGTTTCCCGTGCAAGTATCCCCGTCGACGCGTGAGAATGCTCGATCCCCCATTTTTCTATCCGCGCGGACTCCGGCTGCTTCGTTGTCCGCAAACATCGGGTTGCGCACCTCCAGATTTACATCTGGACTATACACGGCGACACCGCTAATCAAATTAATGTCTACGAAATGACTCAGATAGTCGACGATATTAATCGAGCAAATTGGCGGCACCTCCACGCTCTCGAGATCAAGATCCTTGATTTCGTTTTTGAGGTTCTCTGCGAAGCCTCTCAACGCTACCAAGGGTGAGGCGTCACACGTCTTCAGCCAGTCGTCAAGCTCCCGCGCAATCCAGAGTGATCCCGAAATGGAATCATCAGGTCGAATAGCCTCAACCATATGTTCTGCCATCAATGATCCATACTCGATTACCGCGCCAGCCAGTGAGATCTTCATTGTAACGTCCACCACCGGGATCACTGAGGTAGCAGATCACACACATATACCATGCCTCTACACTGGGATCTGGATAAATATGCCGAGGGATATAAGGAGCACCGCGGCAACAAGTGGAATAACAAGCCTGCGGAAACTGCTATCGCGTTGCGCTACATAGAATAGGGAAGCGAAAACGATGATCACAGCGCCAAGCAGAATCAAACCGGACCTAATCGCGGCTGCATCGGAAACGATCTTGGCGCTCGTCGATGCCGTAGCCGTTACGAGTGCAACTA
Source organism: Propionibacteriaceae bacterium (assembly GCA_905372155.1). Lineage (GTDB taxonomy): Bacteria > Actinomycetota > Actinomycetes > Propionibacteriales > Propionibacteriaceae > Arachnia. The sequence goes on along the minus strand of CAJPNZ010000064.1, from coordinate 14,846 downwards.
TCGCTGCGAGAAGACCCAGGAGCTGAAGTTGTTCAGATCGCATCGAATCAAGTTTGCGCTGCCCCTCAGTCATCTTCGAGTAGAAACGGGCCTCATTTCTCATCGTTTCGACCCTCGATCTAATCGACTCAAATCTTGCGATTCGACGAAGGGAATCCGGAGCAGATGTGTTCTCAAGTTCAAGAGCCAGTTGAATCTGAGAGACTGCCTCCTGAAATTGCCCCCCGTGTGCCAGCAGTCGCGCTTTTGTGGCATGGAAGTTCCCATTTCGCCGAGCCGACGCGCCTATAGCCTGATCGACTCGCAGTTGAGCTGCTACGAGAGTATCCTGAGCAGGTTCCTCTAAGAGGTCTAGGAGATCTGCGGCGATACTTGCGTACTGGTGAAGAACGCCCGGTCGATCACTCAGACTCTGGAGCGCGGTTTCAGAGTAGCTCAGAGCTGTTTGCAGGCTGGCTATACCGCCTTTGCTTCTCGCAATGGTCGCCAAGAACGTGCTGAAATATGGGTAGCCCCCGAATTCCTTCCGATACTTGTGGCACAGATGTTCATACTGAGTGAAATCACTGTTTCGCTCCAATCTGAAAAGTAGGTAGTAGAAAGCCGCGAATCTCTCTTTCTGCGGCTCGGTTTTTGAGACGAGGAAGGCTTTGGCTAATTCTTCTGAGATTTTTAAGTCGCCATGAAGAAGGCGTATCTGTTCAGCAAAGTCTGGGCTGTCAACGGAAGGCCAAATGGATCGACTGCCCTGCTCACCATTCCGGGGACGTTCTTTCCGGTGTCGCCTTTTTCGCCAATTCACGAACACCCTCCTAATGCCCAAGACGCGGTCTTCCTAAGGATAAGTTGGAGTCGACATCCGCTCAGTATCAGCCAGTCTCCCGCTCCGTCGCACAAGCTAATGACATGAAGTCGCATGCCAATAGACTACAGCGCGAGTTGGATGCGCGGGTACCCCTGCTACCGTTCGTCGTCGCCATGCCTCATCCACCGCTGTCACCGCGCAGGTTGCCCCTAGTGTCTCGCTCTTGACCATATGAGCGTGGATGTCGCCGGTGAGCACCACGGTGAACTTGGGTCAGGTTTCGCCTCGCCAGACCAGCCGATTGGTTGTCTCACCCCGGAACTTCACGATGGTTGGTGCTACAAGTTTTTGTTCGCGCCACAGAGCACCAGGTTCGGAGCTGGTCGTCCAGGCTGGGGTGAGGAGTATGGCCCGGGAATCATCGCCTTGCCACAGACTGATGGGCCTACCCTGATTTGTGGGCACCTGAGTTAGCAGGATGAGGGTTCCGTGGGGAAGGGTGCCTGATGGCAGAACAGCAGCGGAGAAAGCGGCGGAAGTACACGCCGAAGTATCGAGTCGATGCGACCCGGTTGGTGATCGAGACTGGCCGTACGAACGCAGCGGTTGCGCGTGAGTTCGGGGTTGGTGAGCAGCTTTTGGGTCGGTGGGGTCAGGCCGAGCGGGCCCGGTAGGCCGGGGAACCGACCGGCGAGCTGAGTATCGATGAGCGGGCCGAGTTGAAGCAGCTACGGCGTGAAGTTGAGGAGCTTCGTGAAGACAACGAGTTTCTGGGAAAGCAGCCGCCTTCTTCGCATCGAAGCGAGCATCGTCGAACAGTTTGAACTGATGGCAGCGGAGAAGGCGAATTTCGAGGTCAGCAGGATGGCGCGCCTGTTGGGCGTTTCAAGGCAGGACTACTACCAGTGGGGCGGAACGGCGCGCAGCCGGGCCCGGGCCACAAACCCAGCGACAGCAGGTGCTGGATACGCACATCCAGCACCTGCACGTATCCTCTGATGAGGTGTACAGGGCGCCGCGGATCACTGCTGACCTGCACCGCGAAGGTGTCCAGGTCAATACCCAAGACCGTCCGTCGCGGCCTCCATGCGCCGCCAAGGTTTGGAAGGGAGCGGCCCGCGTGCGTTCAAGCCTCCCGGGAACACCTGCCCATCGCATCCCTGGCCTGGTGAACCGGGGCTGGGATACCGGGAAGTTGAACTGGGTGTGGATCTCCGACATCACCTACCTGCACACTAGGGAAGGCCGCGAAACGGTTGGGTGTGGTGCAGTCCATGGGCCGTACTGGGGTGTGCTTACATCAACGCCGCAGCGGAATCATTCAACGCCACGTTGAAAACTGAGTTCTACCACCGGCACACCCGAGCTGACGCGCGCCAAGGAGTCGCTGGTTGGATCGAGATCGTCTACAACCGGCGTCGGCGCCACTCCGCACTGGACTATCTACGACCAGTCGAGTTCGAACACCACCAAAAACAAGTCGGAGAATCAATCACGAAACAAGCCGCGTAAGCGGACCGAGTCCACAATTTACGGAGAAACCCAACAGCTTGTGGTGGAGCTAAGGGGATTCGAACCCCTGACCTCTTCCATGCCATGGAAGCGCGCTACCAACTGCGCCATAGCCCCGAGAGCCGCTCCAGACTATCGGATGCTCTCCCCAGTTGGCAAAGCGGCCCTGGCCGCCTGTTTCAGAGCCGTTGCGATGGTCTCCATGGCGGCGTCGTCGTGGGCCACCGAGAGGAACCACGCCTCGAAGGCCGACGGCGGCAATGCCACTCCCCCGTCCAGCATCGCGTGGAAGAACCGCCCATAGGCCGCGGTGTCCTGGTCCTGGGCGTCTGCGTAGTCGATGACGGGCTTCTCCCGGAAGAACACGGAGAACAGGTTCCCGGCGGTCTGGATGACGTGGGGCACCCCGGCCCCGGTCAGCGCATCGCCGACCAGCCGCTGCAACTCGGCGGAGCGGGCATCGACCCTGTCGTAGACCTCCGGTTTCGCCAGGTCGAGGGTGGCGATCCCGGCCGCGGTGGCGAGGGGATTCCCGGAGAGCGTGCCCGCCTGGTAGACGGGGCCGAGCGGGGCCAGCAGATCCATGATCTCCCTGCGACCCCCGACCGCTGCCAGGGGCATGCCACCGCCGACCACTTTCCCGAAGGTGATCAGGTCGGGCGTCCAGTCCGGGGCCTCGACCCCCGCTTCGAAACCCCACCAGCCGGAGGCTCCGACGCGGAAACCGGTGAGCACCTCGTCGAGGATCATGAGTGCCCCGTGCTCGGCGGTCAGCCGGCGGATCTCGGCGTTGAATCCCTCGGCCGGGGTGACGACCCCCATGTTCGCGGGTGCGGCCTCCGTGATGACCGCCGCGATCTGCCCGCCGATCCGTTCGAACAGCGAACGCAATTCGTCGAAGTCGTTGTAGGCAAGCACGATGGTGTCGGCCGCGGCAGCCACCGTCACCCCGGCGCTTCCCGGCAGCCCCTGGGTGGCCACACCTGATCCGGCGGCGGCCAGCAGCGCATCCGAGTGTCCGTGATAGCAGCCCGCGAATTTGACGATCTTGTCGCGGCCCGTGGCGCCGCGGGCGATCCGCACCGCGGTCATGGTGGCCTCCGTGCCGGTGGAGACCAGCCTCACGTGTTCCGCGACGGGAACCCGGGCACGGATCCGCTCGGCGAGCTCCACCTCCGCGCCCGTCGGTGCCCCGAAACTGAGGCCCTTGGCGGCCGCTTCCTGCACGGCCGCGACGACCTGGGGATGGGCGTGCCCGAGCAGCGCCGGCCCCCAGGAACACACGAGATCGACGTAGCTGGTGCCGTCGACGTCGGTCACTCGGCAACCGGATGCCTGCTTGATGAAACGCGGAGTGCCACCCACGGACGCGAATGCCCGCACGGGCGAGTTGACCCCGCCCGGGATCGCCTCGCAGGCCCGTGTCATCCATTCCTGGTTCAGTCCAGCCATTCGGCAACCTCCAACGCCCAGTAGGTGAGCACCACATCGGCGCCCGAGCGAACGATACTCGTGATCGACTCCTGGATGGCGGCGCGCCGGTCGATCCAGCCGCGTTCCGCCGCCGCCTCGATCATGGCGTACTCCCCCGACACCTGATAGGCCGCCACCGGAACCTTCGAGACAGCGGCCACATCGGCGAGCACGTCGAGGTAGTGGCTGGCGGGTTTGACCATCACCATGTCGGCGCCCTCCGACAGGTCCAGCAGCGCCTCCCTGAGGCCCTCGCGGCGGTTCGCTGGATCCTGCTGGTAGGTGCGGCGATCCCCCTGGAGAGATGAGCCGACCGCCTCCCGGAACGGCCCGTAGAACGCGGAGGCGTACTTCGCTGAGTAGGCCAGGATCCCGACGTCCTCGAAACCGGCCGCGTCCAGCCCGGCGCGGATCACCCGGATCTGGCCGTCCATCATCCCCGACGGCGCCACGACGTGCGTGCCGGCCCGGGCCTGCGCCACCGCCTGCTGCGCGTAGGCATCGCAGGTCTCGTCATTGATCACGCGGCCGTCCTCGGCGAGGAAACCGCAGTGCCCGTGGCTGGTGAACTCGTCCAGGCACACGTCCGACATGATCACCAGATCATCGCCCACCGCTTCCCGGCAGGCGGTGATGGCACGCTGTTCGATGCCGTCGGGCGCCCAGGCCTGCGTGCCCCGCGGATCCTTGTCCGCATCATCGGGCACCCCGAACAGCATGATCCCGCCCAGTCCCGCTTCTGCCGCCGATCGTGCGACGCCACCGATCTGTTCGACGGTGTGCCGCCGCACCCCCGGCATGGCGCCGATCTCGGCGGGAGACTCGCCGACGAAGACGGGCAGGACGAGCTGCGCCGGGCGCGGCCGGGTTTCGCGGACCAGTTTTCTCATGGCGGCGGTGGTGCGTAGCCTGCGTGGGCGCTCGATCATGCGTTTCCCTTCCCAACCAGTTCGGCGGCGGCCCTTGCGACCGCCTCCGCGTCGGGGGACGGCGAGACACTGGCCGCCACCCCAAGTTCATTCAACACCTTCGCGGTGGGTTGTCCGATGGCCAGCACCCGGGTTTCCTCCGGCCAGCCCAGCCGTTGGTCGATCACCCGCGCCACCGAGCCCGCGGTCACGACCACTGCCGCGAACTCCCCGGCCTTCCAGCGGGCCGCCAGTTCGGCGGGTTCCCGGGTCGCCTCCATCGTGTAGACGGGGAAGACATCGACCTGCCAGCCCAGTTCCCGCAAACCCTCGGGAAGATCCGGTTTGGACAGCGCCGATCCCGGGATCACCACCCGTCCCGTGCCTGCCGGGAACTCCTCGACGAGTCCTGCCGCGTTGGCCTTCCCGGGGACGAGGTCCACCGCGTACCCGGCCGCTTCCAAGGCCGCTGCGGTCGCCTTACCGACGGCGGCGATCCGCCCGGGCAGCCGGACACCCAGCCCCTGAAGGGCTTCGACGGTGCGGGCGGAGGTGACCACCGACCAGTCGGCCTGCCCGAGGTCGAGCCCGTCGACCAGCACCACCGGGGCCTGCACCGGGAAGGTCGTGACCTCCAGTCCGGCGGCGCTCAGTGCCTTCGAGAGCGCGCCCGCCTCGCGGGGAAGGAACACCCTGCGTCCCCCGGCCTGGGGCCACAGGTCCGCGTCGTCGTGGAATTCGGCCAGCCGGGAGGCGCGGGTGGCGTCCAGCTGGGTCACGTCGGCGGCGCCGAGGGCGAGCAGCCAGGAGGCGGCGGTTCTTCCCGCACCGGGAATCAGCGGCACCTCGGTTCTGGCCTGGCGGGTGCCGTCGGCGGAGTACACCCCCGCTGCCAGCCCGTCGCCGGTCCCGAGGGCCGCTATCGGGGCCGCGCAGCCACCGCCCAGGGCTGCCAGGACAGCCCGTTCCTCGGTGACCGCGAGTCGCGTGTCCGCGTCCTCCAGGGCTTCGAGAGCGGCGATCAGGGCGGCATCACCGGCCCGGCTCTCGACCCCGAGCGCCCCCTGCCCGGGTGCGGGCAGGATGGGCAGTTCCTCGGTGATCCGTCCCGCGAGCCCGAGGCGGCGCAGCCCCGCCGCGGCCAGCACCACCGCATCCAGGTCGCCGGAGGTCACCCGGGAGAGCCGGGTGTCGATGTTGCCGCGGATGTCGACGAAGACCAGGTCGGGACGCAGGGCCCGCAGCTGCGCCACCCGCCGCGGCGACCCGGTGCCCACCCGGGCCCCCTTTGGTAGTTCGGCCAGGCTCAGGCCGTCGCGGGAGCACAGCGCATCGCGGGGGGATTCCCGCTCCGGGGTGGCGGCGATCACCAGTCCGGGGACGGGTTCGACCGGGAGGTCCTTCAGGGAGTGGACAGCCAGGTCCACCTCTCCCCTGAGCAGCGCGGAACGCAGCTCCGCGGCGAACACCCCGAGCCCGGAGAGCCGGGTCAGCGACCCGCGTTCGTGATCGCCGCGGGTGCGGATGGTGACGATCTCCACCTCGTGTCCGAGGGCGCGGAGCCGGTCGGCCACCCAGGTGGACTGGGTCACCGCCAGGGTGGATGCGCGCGTTCCCAGCCTCATGCTGCCGCCTCCAGTCCGGATGCGATTGCGGCCTCTATTCCATTGCCCGCCACCCAGGCCCCCGCCACCTTGACGTTGGTGGGAAGGGATTCCAGCAGCCCGGCCCGTTCCGCGGCCGGGAGCACCCTGGGTACGGCGGGCCAGCGCACCAGGGCGTGGTCACGGAGCACCAGGTTCTCGCATCCGAGCAGCAGGCGGGCATCGGCCAGGGCCTGCTCCCGGGTGGGGGTGGCGTCGGGTGCGTAGCTGAGGCGGATCAGCTCCACCCCGCCGCGGCTCCAGGGCCATTTCGCCGAGTAGTGAGTCAGCGCCCGGGCTCCGAGCCCCGGGATCGGCTGGCCGAGCATCACCCCGGAACCGACCGGCGCCCCCGCCAGCGGCTCGGGTTCCAGCGCCAGGACCGCGTTGAGCGAGGTCCCCGTCGCGGGTGCCGATGCGGTGATTCCCAGCCCGCCGAGCAGTTCCGCGGCGGGACGGGCGGGGCAGGCCAGGATCACGCGGTCAGCCTCCAGACGGTCACCGCCTGCGGTGACCGTCGCATCGCGTCCGATCCCGGTGACGCGGGCACCGAGCCGGATCTTTCCGCCGTTGCCCCGGATGTCGGAGGCCAGGGCCTCGACGAGGCGGATCAAACCCCCGATGGGTTGGGCGACGGCGGAGCGGCTGCCGCGGGCCGCCGCTACCTTCGCGTACAGGGATCCGGGTCCCCTAAGGCCGGGTGCGAACTGCGCCAGCGACATCTGGTCGGGTTCCATCCGGTAGACGGTCCGGGTCACGGGGGCCACCAGCCGGTCGGTGACGGCCCGGCCGAGGCGCGCGGTCACCAGTTCGCCGACGGTGGCTGCGCCGGCCCCGATCTCGTCGCCGAGTCCGGGTTCGGCCAGTGCCGTTGTCAGGTCCGTGCCGTCCAGGGCGGAAGTCAGGGCCGGATCGTCCGGGCCGGCGGGAATGCCCAGTACTCCGTCGGCGCCGGGCCAGGACCGCGTGGCGGACCAGCGGATGTGCGGTCCCCCCGTGGGGGCGGCGACCTCCAGCCCGAGGGTCGCGCACAGTTCGTCCGCGACTCCCAGGCGACGGGCGTAGGCTTCGGCCCCGCCGTCGATCACCTTCCCGGCTATCGTCAGCGGCGCCACCATCCCGCCGATCCGTTCCGAGGCCTCCAGGACGATGACCTCGGCGCCCGCGCGGGCCAGCCGGTGGGCGGCCGCCAGTCCGGCCACCCCGGCCCCGACGATCACGGTCCTCACAGCTCGTGCACCAGGGCGACGAGGTCGGTCAGCACCGCGGGATCGGTCTCGGGTGGTACGCCGTGCCCGAGGTTGACCACGTGGGCGGGAGCGGATCGGCCTCGCTCGACGACGTCCCTGGTGTGGGCGGCGAGGTTCTCCCAGCCCGCGGCCAGTCTCGCGGGATCGATGTTGCCCTGGAGCACTTTTCCGGGCAGGCGGCGCGCGGCCTCGTCCAGGGGGATGCGGTGGTCTATCCCGATCGCCTCGGATCCGCATTCGGCCATGGCCTCCAGCAGGTGTCCGGTTCCGGTGCCGAAGTGGATGCGGGGCACGGAAACGCTCTCCAGCGCCCGCCGCGAGTAGGGGGCGACCCGGGTGGCGTAGTCGGCCAGGCAGAGCGTCCCGACCCAGGAGTCGAACAGCTGCACCGCCCGCGCCCCGGCCGCAACCTGGATGCGCAGGAACTCACCCGACAGGTCGGCGCACCAGCTGAGCAGCCGGTCCCACGCCGCGGGCTCGGCGTGCATGAAGGCCCGCGCCCCCAGGTGGTCGCGGGAGCCGCGACCCTCCACCAGATAGGCAGCCAGGGTGAAGGGGGCGCCCGCGAATCCGATCACCGGCGTGTCCTCGCCGAGTTCCGCGACGGCCAGCGCCACCGCTTTCTCCACGGCCGATGCATCGAGGATCCGGCGCTCCACCAGCCTGTTCACCTCCGTGACGCTGTTCACCGGTTGTTCGAAAACCGGCCCCACCCCGGCGGTGATCGTCACCTCGACGCCCGCGAGCGCCAGGGGGATCATGATGTCGGAGAAGAACACGGCCGCGTCCACACCGTGGCGGCGCACCGGCTGGCAGGTTATCTCGGCGGCCAGTTCGGGGTTGAGGCAGGCATCCAGCATCGCGACGCCCTGTCTCGCATTGCGGTACTCTGGTAGTGATCGCCCGGCCTGACGCATGAACCACACGGGCAGACGTTCCGGCCGACGACCCTCGAGGGCGGCCAGAAGGGCAGGCTGATCGCTTCTCATCATGGCCGAATTCTGCCCTATCGCCAGAAATCTGGTTCACTGGAACCACTGTGAGCCTTCGCATCCTGTCCGTAACGCATGACCTCCACGGTCTGACCGAGGTCCAGCGCGTATCTCAACATACGGACACTCTGTCCGCTTCATTGAGGAGCACCGCCGGCGTCGAGGGCCTGGTCACCCTGGCGACCTGCAACCGGCTCGAGTTCATGATCGACTCCCCGAAGGTACCCGAAGCCCACCTGCGCCTGAGGCTGGCCCGCGAGCTCGATTCCCAGCCCGACTGGGTCGTGCACGAGGGCGAGGACGCCCTCACCCACCTGTTCCGGGTCGCCTCCGGGCTGGAGTCGATGGTGGTCGGCGAGCGGGAAATCACGGGGCAGCTGCGCCGCGCCCTGAAGACTGCACAGGCCTCCGGTGACGCATCCGGCACCCTGACCAGCGTCATCAACGCCGCCCTGCACACCTCCCGGCGGGTGAGCGCCGAGACCCGGCTGCAGGAGTCGGGACGTTCGGTGGTCAGCGTCGGCCTCGACATGACCGGAATCACGGACTGGGGGGACCAGCGGGTGTTGCTGGTGGGCACCGGTTCCTACGCGGGCGCCGTCGTCGCGGCGCTGCGGCAACGCGGAGCCGGAACCATCTTCGTCCATTCCTCGTCCGGGAGGGCGGCCGGATTCGCCGAGCGGCACGCCATCACTCCCGCTCTGGACCTCGATTCGGCCCTGGGCAGGGCCACGCTGGTGGTCACCTGCCGCGGCTCGACCACCCCCGTGGTGACCACCGCCAACCTCAAGGACGCCACCCCCACCGTGCTGCTCGACCTGTCATTGCAGCCGGACGTGGATCCGGCCGTGGCCTCTCTCCCGGGGATCACCCTCCTCGACCTGACCGCGATCCAGGCCGCCATCTCCCCCACCTGGGCCGCCGACTCCGCCCACGCCGAACGGATCGTCGCCGAAGGGGTGCACGAAATCTCCGATCGCCTGGCCTCCCGCGCCGCGGACCCCGCGGTCGCCTCGCTGCGAGCCGCGATGCTGCGGATCGTCGACGAGGAGGTGGCGCGGCTCCCGCAGGGCCGCGCGCTGACCGTCGAGGACTGTGCCCTGGCGCTTCGGCATCTGACCACGAAGCTGCTTCACACTCCCTCGATACGAGCACGCGACGCCGCGGCCGAGGGCAGAATCGCCGACTACCTGGCGGCCATGGAGGAGCTCTACGGCATCGATATCCAACCCGATTTCGACGTTAAGAGCCATCGTCGCTGCCCGGTGACGGGGCTCAGTTTCGCCGATCTCGCCACCGAACCCACGGAGATCAGATGAGTGATGCCCTGAGCCCGTATTCGGCCGTGCTGCTGGCCTCCTACGGGGGTCCGCGCCAACCGGAGGACGTATTGCCCTTCATGCGCAACGCCACCGCGGGACGGGGGGTGCCGGACGAACGCCTGCTGGAGGTCTCCCAGCATTACCAGCTCTTCGGTGGTCGCTCCCCCATCAACGAGCAGAACGAGGCGCTCCGCGACGCCCTCGTGGCGGAGTTGAAAAGACGAGGCTGCCCCCGTCCTGTCGTGATCGGGAACCGCAACTGGACCCCTTCCTTCGCCGAGACCGTCTCCGCCCTGCACCGTGACCGTCACGACAGGGTGGTGGCGTTGACCACCGCCGCGTATTCCTGCTATTCCGCCTGTCGTCAGTACCGGGAGGACCTGGCCGCCGTCATGGAACAGGTATCCGGCGTGGTCATCGACAAGGTCGGCCCCTATTCGGAGCGCGACGGTTTCGTCTCGGCCAACGTGGACGCCCTGGTCGCGGCCGTGCAGGCGCTGCGGTCCCGGATCGGCGACGGGGTGATGAAGGTGTTGTTCGTCACCCACTCCATTCCCGTCGCCATGAATGCCGCTTCCGCCGACGGCACCCCCGCTGCCCGCTACGACGCCCAGCACATCAGGGTGGCCGCCCGGGTGGCCGAGGCCGCCGAGGCCCACCTGGGTGAGCGTCTCGACTGGGAGCTGGTCTACTGTTCCCGTTCGGGCAGCCCGCGCGTCGCTTGGCTCGAACCCGACGTCAACGACCGCCTGGCCGAGCTGACGGGCGTCGCCGGCGTGGTCGCCGCCCCGATCGGTTTCATCAGCGACCACATGGAGGTTGCCTACGACCTGGACACCCAGGCCCGCGAATCAGCGGCAGCGGCCGGTTTCGACTACGAACGCGCCGCCACCGCCGGCATCCACCCGGACTTCATCGCCACCCTGGCCGATCTCCTTCTCGAGCAGGCCGCCGTGGCGCGGGGCGAACTCGCCCCACCCGACCATCCCTGCCTCACGGAGCCGGCGAGTTGCTGCCTCCCCCATCCGCAGAAGGAGCAAACCCATGTCCCATCCGCATCACACGCACACTGATCCCCGCGACCATCTGATTCCGGCCGAGGAGGTCAACGCCACCCCGCACTACGTGATGTATTCGGTGTTCCGCACCGCGGGTCCGCTGCGCGATCCCGACACCGCGGCCGCGGAGAAGGCGGTTCTCGACACCGGGGTGAACATCCGCGGCTGGTACGACATCGGTGGTTTCCGCGCCGACGCTGACCTGATGCTGTGGACCTTGGCCAACGACCCGCACCAGCTGCAGGCGGCCTACCACGCGCTGCGCGGCTCCGGGCTGGGCCGGGACCTGGAGCCGGTGTGGTCCTGCATCGGTGTGCACCGGCCCGCCGAGTTCAACCGCGGCCACACCCCGGCCTGTTTCTCCGGTGTCGCCCCCCGCCCGTGGGCGTGCGTCTACCCGTTCGTGCGCAGCTACGAGTGGTACTACATGGACGAGGAGCGCCGCTCCAAGATGCTGGCCGCCCACGGCCGCATGGGCCGCGAGTACCCCGACGTGCCGGGTTCCACCACCTCGGCCTTCGCGCTGAACGACTACGAGTGGCTGCTGGCCTTCGAGGCCGACGAGCTGCACCGCCTCACCGACGCGATGCGGCACCAGCGTGGGGCCGAGGCCCGGCTGCACGTGCGCAAGGAGATCCCGTTCTTCACCGGTCCCCGCGTCACCCTCGAGGAGTGGGTCTCCCGTCAGCCCCGGAGCTGAGAGGTCCGGCATTCCCCGAAGCCGATCGGATCGACGAGCCGCGTGGGGTGGGGCATTCGAATGCCCCACCCCACGCGGCTTCTTGTTCCGTCCCCTAGCCCTCGATGACCTCGCGGAGGAGCCTCAGCACCTCGGCCGAGGAGTAGTTCTCGGTGGCTGCGGCCACCTTGATCCCGGCCCGTTCCAGCACCTTGGTGGCGGAGTCGCCGACGGCGAACACCAAAACCTCGGGATGCCAGCCGAGGAGACGCCCCACGGCTATCGCGTTCGATCCCGATGTGACGATCACCGCGTCGAATGCGCCCTCCTCCCACATCTCGCGGACGTCGGTGGGCGCCTCCCGCAGCAGCTGCATGGTGTAGACGGGAATCAGCTGGGCCTTCCAGCCCTTCGCGTGGAGGCCGGAGATGAATCCCGGCGCGAGCAGGGCCGATCCGGGCACCAGGACTGTTCCCGTCCCGTCACCCGTGGGCCAGATGTCGAGGAGCGCGGGGACACCGGCCGCGCCCTCGGGCACCAGATCGACGTGGTAGCCCATCTCGCGCAGCGCATCCGCCGTTCCGGCGCCGACGGCGGCGATCTTCGCCTCCTTGGGGAGCCTCCAGCCAAGTTCCCGGATGCTCTCGACAGTACGCACCGAGGTGAAAGCCACCCAGTCGGCGCCGTCCAGGGTGGAACTGACGGCAAGCACCTCGCGGCGCTGCAGCGTCACGGATGTGACGTCCAGGCCGTGTTCACGCAGCCCGCGGGCGATCCGTCCCTCCTCGCGGGGAACCAGGATCCTGGCCTTGGTGAGCTCGGTGACCCGGTGACCGCTCTCCGCCTCAGGTTCGGTCTCGGTCTGCGACCGGTTGCGTCCGAGTTCCTCGGCCCCCTTGGAACGCAGGTAGGCGGCGGCTCGGCGGGCGGTGCGAATCGCGTGGTACTCGGATGTGGGCATGCCCATCTGCACCACCAACCCCTTGGAACCGTCCTTCGGCAGAACCGCGACGATCAGCGACAGCACTCCGTCCCGCTTGGCCTTCGCGGCCACTGAAACCGCTTCGCTGACGTCGAGAGCGGCATAGGCGGCCCGTTCCGCCATGACGCAGACGCGGGTGTCGGAGTGGTCGAGTTCCTGAAGGATGCCGATGAGCTCCTTGTCCTCGCTGCGGCATTCGAGACCGGTGGCTCCCAGCCCGGCGTCCGGGAGGATGTCGTCCAGGTACTCGGTGACGAGGTCGAGGCGCCCCACGGCCTCGAAGTCGGCGGCTCCGGCCACCAGGCCGTCGATCTCGCCGGTGCGCACCTTCTCCAGGAATTCGAGGAGCTGTCCGGGGGTGCGCTTGACGAACGTGAGTCCGGGGTTGATGCTCAGCAGCTGCGAGCGGCGCAGGCCGGAGCGCGTGGCTATCACCGATCCCTCGGGAAGCTGCTCCAGGGTCAGGCCGTCGCGGGCCACCAGCGCGTCACGCTGATCGCCGCGTTTCAGGATGGCCGCGAAGGTCAGGCCCGGCATCTGCTGTTTCGGGATGCGGTGCATGCGGTGCACCACCAGGTCGAAATCACCACGCATCAGGCCGAGACGCAGCTGCCCCACCGTCTCGGAATCACCGGCGGCGGGGATGTGCACCACATCCACGTCGTGTCCCATTTCCCGTAGGGTGGCGGCCACGGCTTGCGAGCGGGCGACATCCACCACGGAGTTCTTCGTGCCAAGACTGATCTTCAACTCGTCCATCCTCACTGAATAACGACTACGGCTGGTCAATCGTCGGGCCCAGCCTATCGATCCGCGCTAGAGAATTTGTCGTCAGGATGGAACCGCGCGATTCGACCAGTCCTCCAACCTCGGTCCGACCTCTTCAACGCCGGGGTCCGGGAGCAGAGCTCCCCGCCGGAATGCGCGTCCGAAACCGGTGGGCAGGAACACAGGGACCGGAAGGACTCCCCCGGGTTTGGGGGTTCTCTGCACCAGCTCCCAGAGGGTCATCTCCTCGGGGCCCGAGGCCTCGACGATGCCCCCGGTCCGTTTCCCCGATGCCGTCTCGGCCAGCACCCGGGCCGCCGCGTCGAGAGCGATCGGTTTAATGCGCATCCCGGGCACGAACCCCAGCGGACCCAGCCGGTTGCGTTGCAGGACTTGGGCACCGAACTCGAACCACTGGGTGGTGCGCACGATCGTCAGGGCCGGGCTGAAACGCCCGGCCGTCTCCTCCTGGGCCTTCTTGCCCGCGAAGTATCCGTATCCCTGAACCTCCGGCCGGTCGGTGTTGACGATCGACAGGAGGATGTGACGCGCTCCCGCCTGAGCCGCGGCGTGCGCAACCGATCGCGCGGACCGTTCAAAGAACTCAACGCAGGCTTTGCGCCCGGTGGCGACGATGTTCGTCGCCTCGATCACCACGTCGGCCTCGAGCGGCGGAAACGAGCCCGCCGTCACGTCGAACCCGGTGGAGCGCGAGACCTGTCGCGCCCGGATCCCCTCGGCCTCGCAGGCGCGCTGGATCGCGACCCCCGAGGCCCCGCCCCCGACTATCACTGCTTGCATCACTACTCCCATCCCTCTACGACCGTAGAGACTATATGATCGTAGAGGATATACGGGAGGGTGGATGGACCGACGACAACGGATCGCGAATGCGGGGATCGCCCTGATAACGCGCGGTGGCACCCACCGCCTGACCCACCGCGCGGTGGACGCCGAGGCCGGGCTCCCCAACGGCTCGACCTCGTATTACGCGCGTTCCCGCCGCGACCTGATCCGTCTGGTGATGGAGCAGCTCTCCGCGGAATCGCAGGCCGACCTGACCGACATCGAGGTTCCCGGGGAGCTGACGGTCCGGCAGGCCACCGACCTGGTGGGCAGGCTGGCCGAACGACTCATCCTGAACGGCGACGCGCAGGCGGCGCGGTTCGCCTTGATGTTCGAGGTCCGCGACGACGACGAGCTACGCCGCGAACTCACCGTCGACGCCCCGGTGCGCCGCAGCTTCGACGAGAAGGCCGTCGAGCTGCTGCGCGCCCTCGGCGTGGCTGATCCGGAGGGAACCGCCCCGGAGTTCGTCGCCCTGGTCGATGCGGTTCTGATGTACCGGGCCGTGGACGCGGCCCCCATCGACCCGGCCGGCGTGGTCGAGACCTATCTGGACGGCCTGGTCAGGCGAAAACCGACGGCAGCCCGATGACGTAGCTGTTGATCTC
>CAJPNZ010000063.1 GCA_905372155.1 Propionibacteriaceae bacterium | reverse complement strand
CCGTCGGGGCGGGCGGGGTCACGGACGTGAAGGAAACGGCGGCGAGGATGAGCCGGGTATCGCACACCGTCGCCCCGCAACCCCACCTGAAGAAGCTCTACAAGAAGGCCGCGAAGGCCCACGCGGCCCTGTACCCGGCGCTGCGCAAGGTGTTCCCCGTCATCGCGGAACTGCGCGAAAAAGCGAGCTGAAAGCCCGGTCGCTCAAGAAACGCCACTCGGGATGTCGGTGTGGGTGAAGTCGTTGCCCTTCAAGAGCAGCGGTTCGCGGGAGAAACCTTCATTGCTTTGAGTGAAGACAGGGCTTCCGGTTCCCGCCGGAGGATGGCGATGGCCGCCGACGTGTCGATCACCACTGCGGTAGTCCGTTCTCGTCGTACATTTCCTCGTCGGTGAGCCAGAGATGCTTGGTTTTCGCGGCTTCGGCCTGGAGTTCCTCGACGCCGACTCCTTGCCGTTCCACTACACGACCTGCACGGTCTGTTCCCGCCGGGAGGCCGGAGGGGGCCGGGTCAGTCGGCGATGAGGCGCGCGATGACTGCCGGTTCGGACATGCGGCGTGCGCGCAGGGTCGGCAGCACAGTGGCAGCGATGGTGATGGCGAAGGTCACGAGGACCGCGCCCACGAACGTCCCGTACGGGGGATTGAACGCGAACACCAGCTTGCGCGTCAGCGGGAAACCGAGAGCCAGCACCCCCACCGCGCCGACGGACATGGCGAACCCGAGGATCGTGGCCGTCACCGAGATGATGACCGCCTCAAGGAGGGGAACAAGCACCCGCTGGCGTGGGGTCGCGCCCACGACACCGAGCAGGGCAAGTTCCGCGTCCCGCTGCTTCGACATCATGATGAGCGAACCGACCCCACCCGACAGGGACACCAACAGTGGCAGGCCCAGAAGAACGATCATCGCTCTCCACCCGGTCCCAACCAAATCCCTGGTGAATCCACTCGCATCGAAACTGCTCTGCAGGGAACCGACCGTGCACGTCATCCCCAGGAAAAGGCCGACGGTCATCATCACGGGGATGATCGAACGCAGCAGCCGGGGAGCCCGGGCGTGCGCGGTGCGCCGCGCGAGCTGCCAGCTGGGAGCCGGCAGCGGCAGCAACCTGACCCAGGCAAAAATGAGCGGCCGAATCACCACGGGAGCCAGCAGGGAGAAGAGCACGGCCAACAGCACCAGCACGAGCGTCGACGTCTGTACGAGGTTGAAGATCGTATCCGTCGACGGCTGCGAGGTGATGGAAAACACCGAGATGTACGCCCCCACCACAGCGATCCCGGCGAGCACGGCAATCACGATGCGGGAGCGAGACATCTTCGCCACCTCGCCTCCACTGGCGTGCTGCCGAACCGCTTCGACGGGCGGTACCTTGCTGGCCCGGCGCGCCTGGCGGAGGCCACCGAGCACGGCCACGACGACTGCTGTGCCCACGATGACCAAGGCCATGGGCAACGAGTACACGGGCTCGATCATCGCCAGGTCCTCGTGAGCTTCGATTCGTCGCCACTCGACGAGGAAGTCGAGCGCGGGACGCAGCGCGAGCATGGCCAGGACGGCTCCGACGACCGAGCTCAGCAGGCTCATCGCCACCAGCTGCACGACCACCGTCCGAACGATCTGTTGCGGGGTGGCCCCACCCAGAGCCAAGCGGGCCAGGGCACCGCGCCGTGCGCTGAGCGCCAGGTTGGTCGCCGTTCCCAGGACCGAAAGGCTGACGAGAGCCGAGAACACCATGTTGGTGACTGCCAGGACGCTCAGTGACATGGCGTTGTCTCCTCCCGCCGCAGCCACAGAGACCCACACGAGCCCTGGGAACAACAGGGCGAAGTTCGTCGCGACGAAGGCCAGGCTGACACCGAGCCAGGTCCGAAGAGACCCGCGCAACTCCGCGAACAGGATGGTTCTCATGCCTGCTCCCTCTCCGTGAGCTGGGTCAGCACATCAGCGACCTGCGCGACACTCCGCGGACGCAACTCACCCGCCAGGCGCCCATCGAACAGGAAGATCACACGGTCACACCGCGCCGCCACACCCGGGTCATGCGTGACCACAACAACAGATCGTCCCGGCTCACGAGCGATCTCCCCCAGCCTCGTCATCACGAGCTCACCCGAACGCGAATCCAGCGCACCCGTCGGCTCATCCGCAAAGACGATCTGGGGCTGCTGCGCCAAGACCCGCGCCAGAGCGGTCCGCTGCTGCTCACCACCGGACATCGACGGCACCTTCGCGTCCACACGATGCCCAAGACCCACCTCGTTCATGACGGCGATCAGCTGCTCCCGCGGGGGTTTCTTGCCGGATAAGAGGTACGGCAGGGCGACGTTCTCGTAGGCGGTGAGCGTCGGGACGAGGTTGTACGACTGGAACACGAAACCCAACTCACCCCGACGCATCTCCGCGAGCACTTTCCGGGACCGGCCCGCCAGATCGGTCCCGTTGAAACTGACCTGCCCACTCGTGGGCTGATCAAGCCCAGCGAGGCAATACATCAGAGTGGACTTTCCGGAGCCCGACGGGCCCATGATGGCAACCATCTCTCCCGGCATGATCTGCAACGACACCCCGTGCAGGACGGGAAGCTCTTTTCCATCGACCGAGAACGACTTGGAGACCGAGCGAGCCTCCACTGTCGGCATTGCATTCATTTCTAGTCTCCTGTCCTCGGGCCGGAGCAGCTGCGCATCTTCCATCAATGCCCGGCGTGAAGCCTCAACACCGCCGAACTCTGGGGGCACAACCCACGTTACCGGCGTTCAGGGACAGGGGATCGGCAAAATCGGTGGGTGAGAGCAGTTGAGCTGATGTGCCGGGTTGGTGTGTCGTTGTGATGGCGCACCCATGCGGCCACCGCAAAGTTGGGTCACTGGCCGAGGTGGCCACTACCTTGGTGGCCACTACCTTTTGACGGTCAAGGGGAACCAGAAAACCCCGCAATGTGCCTTGAAAGACCTGCCCCTGCTCCGTCACGCGCAGCACTTCAGGGTCAGGTCGGGTTGAAGGTGGCGACCGGCTGGTTCGTGAAGCGGGAGTAGTGGCCCTGGAAGAGGGCATCGATCTTGTCGAGTTGGCCGTTGCGGTGCTTGAGGATGTGGAAGGCCGCCTGGCCGCGCTCCTCGTCGGTGGGGTTCTGGGTGTAGAGCTCGGGGCGGTGCAGCATGATCACGATGTCGGCGTCCTGTTCGAGGGACCCGGATTCGCGCAGGTCGGCGAGCTGCGGCACCCCGTCCTTGCGTTGCTCGGCGTTGCGGCTGAGCTGCGACAGCGCGATCACCGGCACCTCCAGCTCCTTGGCGAGAAGCTTGATCTGGCGCGAGAACTCCGAGACCTCCAGCTGCCGGGACTCCACTTTCTTGCCCGAGGTCATCAGCTGGATGTAGTCGATGCAGATCAGCTGGAGGTTGTTGCGCTGCCTGAGGCGACGGGCCTTGGCGCGGATCTCCATCATCGTCAGGTTGGGGGAGTCGTCGATGAACAACGGTTTTCCGGAGAGAGTGACGGAGCGGTCGGTGATGCGCTGCCAGTCGTTCTCGTCCATGCGCCCGCCGCGGATCTTCTGCAGCGGCACCGACGACTCCGCGCTCAGGATCTTCATCACGATCTCGGTGCGGCTCATCTCCAGGGAGAAGAACACCGTGGCCAGGTCGTTGTGGATGGCGGCGGCGCGGCAGACGTCGAGGGCGAAGGTGGACTTTCCCACGCCGGGACGGGCGGCGACGATGACCATCTGGCCGGGGTGGAGGCCGTTGGTGAGGGAGTCGAGCTCGGTGAAACCGGTGGGCACCCCGGACAGCGCGTCGCCGGAGTTCGCGATGGCCTCCATCTCGTCGAAGGTGGGTTCCATGAGCTCGTTGAGCGACTTGTAGTCCTCGCTGGCCCTGGAACCCGTCACCTCGAACAGCGTCTGCTGGGCCTCGTCGACGATCTTGTCCACCTCGCCCTGCCCCTGGTAGCCGAGCTGCGCGATCCGGATCGAAGCGTTGACGAGGCGCCGCAGGATGGCCTTCTCGCGCACGATCTCCGCGTAGTAGGAGGCGTTGGCGGCGATGGAGATGGAGGCGAGGAGGTCGTGGAGGTAGACGGCCCCGCCGACGCGCTGGAGGTCGCCGCTGCGGCCGAGTTCAGCGGCGACGGTGATGGGGTCGGCGGGTTCCCCGCGGCCGTAGAGGTTGATGACCGACTCGAAGATGGTTTCGTGCCTGGGCTGGTAGAAATCGCTGCCGCGCAGCACCTCGACCACGTCGGAGATGGCGTCCTTGCTCATCAACATGGCCCCGAGGACGCTCTTCTCGGCCTGCGGATCCTGAGGGGGAGCATGGCCCACCGGCTCCTCGGCGTATTGCTCCGACATGCATCCCCTTCCCGACCCCCACCGACGCACACATGGCAGGGCTAATCAATCTAGCCCCGCCCTGCGACAATCGCCGCCCGAGCTGTGGAAAACTCTGTGGACAGCTGTGGAAGACCGGTGGGGAAGCGACGGCAACGCTGGCCGGGGCCGGGGGAAAACCACCCGGAATCGTTATAAAACCGTTACCATCGGGGGTGGGTCGCGCCTTGGGTGGGGTTTCCGCGCATTTCGCTTGCCTTGCCGTCGTGTGCTTGCGCTGTGGCGCTGGCGTTTGCCCGTAGGGCAGGCGTTTCCGCCGGGAGGGGGGCGGGTGAATGCTTGAACCCGCTACCCCTGGGGGGTATAGTCGTCGGCGTGGAGAATGAACGCGACGGCTGCCGCGCGCAGCACGGCTACACCGCCGACAAGCAGGCCTATCTTCGGCGGCTCCGGCTGATCGAGGGGCAGGCGCGCGGGATCGCCCGCATGGTGGAGCAGGACGAGTACTGCATCGACATCATGACCCAGATATCCGCCGTCACCAGCGCCCTCAAGGCGGTGTCCATGGCCCTGCTGAAGGACCACCTCGAACACTGCGTCGCGGCCGCCGTGCGCGAGGGCGGGGACGCCGCCCGGGAGAAGTTCGACGAGGCCATGACCGCCATCTCCCGGTTGGCGCGCTGAGCGCGGAAACCCCTCCGGCGAGGACCGGAGAAAAACGTCAGACCCCCGGAACGCGCCGGGGACCGGAAAGGAAGCAACCATGAAGACCGACTACACCGTCGCCGGGATGACCTGCGGACACTGCGCCTCCCACGTCACCGAGGAGATCCAGGCGGTCGCGGGCGTCACGAGCGTCGACGTCGACTGGGAATCGGGCCGGATGGTCATCGAATCCGACGAGAAGATTCCGTTCGACGCGGTCGCCGAGGCCGTCGCCGAGGCCGGCGACTACACCGTCACGGAGGCGTGAGACGCGGCAACGAACCACACAGAACACGCAGGAGGTGAACGGCGGATGACCAGCACCGGCATCGCGGAACAGAACCCGTCCGGGGGCGCGAAGAACTCGGTGGCGATCTCCCTCGACCTGACGGGCATGACCTGCGCCTCCTGCGCCAACCGCATCGAGAAGAAACTCAACAAGGTCGACGGGGTGCAGGCCACCGTCAACTACGCCACCGAGAAGGCCAGGGTGCAGGCCCCGAAGGGCACCACCGCCCAGGACCTGATCGCCGTGGTGGAGGCCGCAGGCTACGGGGCCCGCGAGACCACCGTCGAACCCCGGGAGGAACGCGCCGACGTGCTCCTGCCGCGGGTGCAGCTGGCATTCACGCTGGCGGTCCCCGTGATCGCGGTCTCGATGGTGCCCGCCCTGCAGTTCCCCGGCTGGCAGTGGCTGGCGCTGCTGCTGACCACCATCGTCGTGTTCTGGTGCGGACGCAGCTTCCACAGGGCCGCGCTCGCCAACGTCCGGCACGGCGCCACCACCATGGACACCCTGGTAAGCCTCGGCACCTCGGTGGCGTGGCTGTGGTCGGTGGTGGCCATGTTCTTCGGTCACGCCGGAGCCATCGGCATGACCCACGAGTTCACGCTGACCCTCGGGCACGCCGACCCGATGGGCAGCGTCTACTTCGAGGCCGCCGCGGGCGTGGTCGCCTTCCTGCTGCTGGGCCGCTGGATCGAGGCCCGCTCCAAACGGGAGGCCGGATCGGCGGTGCGGGCGCTGCTGGAGGTCGGCGCGAAGGAGGCGACGATCCTGCGCGACGGCGCGGAGGTCGCGATCCCCGCGGGTGAGCTGTCGCTCAACGACCTCATCGTGGTGCGTCCCGGCGAGAAGGTGGCCGCCGACGGGGTGGTGGTCGAGGGCAGTTCCGCCGTCGACGCCGCCGTCATCACGGGCGAGTCGCTGCCGGTGGAGGTCGGCCCGGGCTCGGCGGTGGTGGGCGGGTCGGTCAACACCACGGGACGCCTGGTGGTCAAGGCGACGGCGGTCGGGTCGGCCACCCAGGTGGCGCAGATCGCGCGGCTCGTCGAGGAGGCCCAGACCGGCAAGGCCCGGGCCCAGCGCCTGGCGGACCGGATCACGGAGTTCTTCGTGCCCGCCGTGCTGGTGCTGTCGATGCTCACCTTCATGGTGCAGCTGCTCGTCGGCGCGGGCCCCACCTTCGCGCTCACCGCGGGCATGGCGGTGCTCATCATCGCCTGCCCGTGCGCGCTCGGGCTCGCCACCCCGTCGGCGCTGCTGGTGGGTACCGGTCGCGGCGCCGAGCTGGGCGTGATCATCCGAGGCGCCCAGGCCCTGGAGAAGGCCCGTTCCGTGCAGGCGGTGGTGCTGGACAAGACCGGCACCCTCACCACGGGGAGGATGTCGGTGCTGGAGGTCGCTCCCGCCGAGGGCGTGGGCGAGGCCGAGCTGCTGGCCGTCGCCGCGGCCGTGGAGGCCGGTTCCGAGCACCCCATCGCCCGCGCCGTCGTGGAGCGCGCCGGGGACCCGCCCGCGGCGGAGCGATTCGAGGCCCTGCCCGGCATCGGGGCGCGGGCCCTGGTGGACGGGGCCCCGGTGGCTGTGGGTTCCCGGCGTCTGCTGGCCGAGCGGGGCATCGAGGTCCCGGGCGAGGCCAGCCGGGAGGGCAGCGAGGTGTTCGTCGTCCGCGACGGCGCGCTGCTGGGACGGATCGTGGTCGGCGACCAGCTCAAGCCCGGGGCCGCGGAGGCCGTGGCCGGGTTGAGGGATCTGGGATTGCGACCGGTGCTGTTGACCGGTGACTCGTGGGCCGTGGCCCGGGAGGTGGCCTCGCAGGTGGGCATCGAAGACGTGCACGCCGAGGTCCTGCCGCAGGGCAAGGCCGAGGTGATCACCGGGCTGCAGGCCGACGGGATGCGGGTGGCGATGGTCGGCGACGGGGTGAACGACGCCGCGGCGCTGGCCACCTCCGAGCTCGGCATCGCGATGGGCGCGGGCACCGACGCGGCCATGGCCGCCAGCGACCTCACCCTGATGCGCGACGACCTGATGGGTGTGGTGGACGCCATCCGACTCTCCCGCGCCACGGAACGCACCATCCGGGGCAACCTGCTGTGGGCCTTCTTCTACAACGTGGCGGCCATCCCGGTGGCGGCCCTCGGGCTGCTGACCCCGATGATCGCGGGGGCGGCCATGGCCTGCTCCAGCGTGTTCGTGGTGCTGAACTCTCTCAGGCTGCGTGGTTTCCGCTGAGGCGATCCGCCGCGCGTCCCGGTTTCCCCGGTTCTTTTGCCGGAAACCCGAAAGACCGGTGCAAAACGGCTTGTCACGAGGGGTTTCGTTGCTCGGAGGATGGGAGAGGCGGCTGCCCCGGTTCCCCCGCGCGGGTGTCGAGGTTTACAATCGAATTGCGCGGCCCTGAGAGATTCTCAGGTTTCGTTTGGAATTGAATCACCGCTCGGCTAGGCTGGCCCAGCCGGTAAGGTCCGGAAAGTCTTAGACCAGGAAGAGATCTATGGCCAAGAAACACGTGGTTATTGCGGCAGTGGCAGGTGGCGTCGCGCTGACGATCGCCGGCGGTGTCGCCGTCGCGATGGCACTGCACAAGAACGATGTGACCCTTTCCGTGGACGGGGAAAGCCACAACCTCTCGGTTCGCGAGGACACCGTGCAGCAAGTGCTCGAGAAGGACGGGATCGCCGTCGGCGAGCACGACGTGGTCGCCCCGTCGCTGGAGACCAAGATCACCAACGGCATGGAGATCAGCGTCCTCTACGGGCGTCAGCTCCAGCTGACCGTCGACGGCGAGGCCCGCACCGTGTGGACCACCGCCCGCACCGTCGACGACGCCCTGTCCCAGCTCAACCTCAACGACCCCGACTCCAAGCTGTCCGCTTCCCGGTCTGCCGCCATCGGCCGCGAGGGGCTCTCCTTCAACATCAGCACACCCAAGAACGTGACCGTCGACGCCGCGGGCACCCCCGTCGAGCTTCGGGTCGCCGGGACCGTCGGCGACGCCCTGACCGCCGCCCAGGTGACCCCTGACGAGGACGACGTCGTCACCCCCGCCGCGGACACATCCCTCACCGATGGCCTGGCCATCGCCTACACCAACGTCGAGCAGCGCACCACCACCAAGGAGGAGGAGGTCCCCTTCGAGAAGAAGGAGGAGAAGTCCGACGAGCTGGAGGAGGGCAAGACCAAGGTCGCCACCGAGGGCGTCAACGGCGTCAAGACCCAGAACTTCGTCGAGGTCTACCACAACGGCACGCTGGTTTCCTCCGAGCTGCAGAACGAGCAGGTCACCAAGGAACCCGTCGCCCAGGTGACCCAGGTCGGCACCAAGAAGAAGGCCAGCAAGTCCTCCGATGACTCCTCCGAGTCCTCGAAGTCGTCCGGATCCGGTTCCGGATCGGGTGGTGGCGACCTCAGCCCCGCCAGCGGCAGCTCCTGCCAGGCCTCCTACTACTGGCAGGGCCAGACGACGGCCTCCGGCGAGCGGTTCAACCCCAGCGACCTCACCGCCGCCCACAAGACCCTTCCCCTCGGAAGCAAGGTCAAGGTGACCAACCCGAGCAACGGCAAGACCGTCGTGGTCCGCATCAATGACCGCGGCCCCTACGTCGCCGGACGCTGCCTGGACCTCTCCAAGGCCGCCATGGAGACCATCGGCGGCACCTCCTCCGGTGTCATCACCGTCAACTACGAGGTCCTCTGACAAATAAAACTTGGCTTTCAAGCCCTTCCTCAATTCCCGCCGAGCCCCTGCACGAATCAGTGCAGGGGTTCGGTGGGTCCTGGGGTCTGTTCTCCCTGCTCCCAAGCCGGTTGAGCCGACCTGCGGTGAACTTCTCCCAAGCTGGTTGAGCCGGCCTGCTCGCTCTGCGAGCTGGTCGTGTCGAAACCGCGGTGTGCGTGTCCGGGGAGCTGTGGTCGAGTTCTATCTACCGAGCGCCAGTGATGGTTTCGACTCGGGTCGCTCCTTCGTCTTTGTTGCGTCCCGGCTCAAGTGGCTTCGGGAAAGGGGCGCTCACGCGCTGGCTCAACCAGGCTCATTGGGGTCGGGCGAGGGCTGCTCCTGGCTGCTGCGGGTGGGCATCGTGAGTGCGGCCAAGCCGGAGACGGTGTAGGCGATGACGATGACCCACAGGCCCGCGGTCACGTTCTGGCCACTGTCACCGGTTGCTCCGAAGTATGCGGTGCCGGACAGTGCGATGCCGAACACCATGCCGACTTGGCCGAAGGTCGTGAGGGTGCCGGACGCTGCTCCGGCTTCGGTCGTGGGAATCTCCGCCAGGGTGATTGAGGTCTGCGGCATGATCAGCACCATCATCCCCACGCCGGCGAGCGCGAAAGGCGGCAGGAGGCTCCAGCCGTTGAGGGTCGTTCCGGTGTGTTCGAGGGTGATCATGACCCAGACGAAGGCCGCGGCCTGCATGATCCCGCCGAGGCACACCGACCACTTGCCTATTTTCTTCATCAGGAGCATGGCCACCGGGGTGCCGAGGATCGACCCGATGGCGATCGGCAGCAGCGTGAGTCCCGCTTCGAAGGAGGTGAAGTGAAAAGCGGCCTGCATGTGGAACAGGAGGATGAGTGCGAAACCGCCGTGGCCGATCGAGGCGAGTATCTGTACGAGCAGCCCGCTGGAGAAGGAACGGATCCTGAAGAGCGGGAGCGGCAGGAGTTGTGCCCCGGCCCCGGTCGCCCTGTGATGTTGTTGCCAGATGAAGGTGACGATCGCGAAGGGTGCGGCGATCAGCAGGGCCCATATCCACCACGCCCACCCGGCTGCGCGGCCCTCGGTCAGAGGGAGAACGAGGAGGACGACGGCCGTGGCGCCAAGGGCCGAACCAGTGAGGTCCAGTCGTAGGGGGTGCTCGGAGCGGCTTTCCGGGATGCACAGGAACGCCATCACCGTCAGGACAACGCCCACCGGGACATTGATGAGGAAGATGCTGCGCCATCCTGTGCCGAACAGGTTTGCCGTGACGAGCCAACCGCCCAGGAGAAGTCCGGTTATCACACCCAGGGCGTTCAGGGAGCCGATGATGCCGAATACCGGCCCCCGTTCCTCCGGCGCGTACATGACCTGGACGCTGGACAACACCTGCGGCACCATGACGCCGGCGAAGGCACCTTGAATGATCCGGGCCGTTATGAGGGTGTTCCCACTCCAGGCCAGGGAGGCGAACACGGAGGCACACGTGAAGCCGATGACGCCGACGAGGAAGATGCGTTTCCTTCCGTAGATGTCTCCCAGGCGGCCTCCCGTGATGAGAAGTGTCGCGAAGGCGACCACGTAACCGACGAGCGTCCACTCCAGCTGAGTGGGTGTCGCACCCAGGTCGGTACTGATCGCGGGGAGCGCGACATTCGTGATGGTGGAGTCCATCAGGTCCATGAGCATTGCCGTCATCAAGATGATGGTGGCCGTGACCCGGTGTGTCACTTCTACTCCTTCCGGGGTCGAGCGAACGCTGCGTACGGTGTACGCATACGGTGGTGGATACACTGTACGCACATGGATCTGTGTCGTCAACCAGGAGGTCGCATGCCCGATACGACACCACCTCGCTGGATTGCCCTGTCCTGGCAGCTTCGCGAGTCAACCCCCGTCACGGATGGACTCAGCATCGCTCGCATCGTCCAGGCGGGAATCGAGATTGCGGATGAGCACGGCTTGGGGGGGCTTTCCCTGCGCAAGCTCGGTGAACACCTCGGAGCGGGCACGATGGCCGCCTACCGGCACATGCGGTCCAAGGAGGAGCTGATTCACCTCATGGTCGATGTGGCATTCGGCCAGCCACCCGAGGGGATCATCGAGGCGGCGGATTGGCGTACCGGCGTCAGGCTGTGGGCCGCTGGGATGGCGGAGCGCTACCGCCAGCACTCATGGCTTCTTGACGCCCCCCTGGTGGCGATGTCGATGACCCCGAATCGACTGCTCTGGCTCGATCACATCCTGCGACCGCTCGGCGAGACCGGAATGGACATCCAGCATCTGCTCGACGCGGCACTGTTCGTCGATGGCCACGTCCGTCACGTCGCCTACCTGCGACGAGAACTTCGCGCACGGACGCCGTCGCCCCGGCAGGCGATGCCCCCCTGGCTTTCCGCGCTGCTGGATGACGACTCTTTCCCGATGGCGCGTCGTGTTCTCGCGGCTGGTCTTCTGGAGGACGGTGACGAGCAGGACATGGAGTTCGGTCTCGACTGGATCATCGCGGGAATCGAAGCAAACAGCCCCAGGGCTGGCGAAGGTGGCGGCAACAGGAAAGGTCGCGGCCACGGGGCAGCCGAGGCGCGTTCTGGCGTCGTGTGAGCAGGCACCTTTGCGGAAACTGGTTGGCTCGGGTCCGTGACGGAGCAATAGCCGTGTCGAAACCATGCGGCGAGTGATCGGCGGTCGGGTTCTACCTGCCGGGCGCCGGCGATGGTTTCAACTCAGCCGTTCGCTGGCGCGCACGTGCTGGTTCAGCCAGCTCCGGGGAAGGGAGGTCCGTGCCCCGGCTCAACCGGCCTGGGGGAGGGGGCGGCGCTGGGCGATCTGTTGGTAGATGCGAAGCATCTCCTGGGCCTGCGACTCGACCGTCCACTGGCCTGCCAGGCGGCGTGAGGTCTCGGAGGCGCGGGCCCGCCACTGTGGGTCGGGTAGTTTCTCGATGATCCGCATGATGGCGGCCGCCAGGGACGCCGGGGTGGGGCTGGCGAGTTCGGCGTTCACTCCCGGTTCCAGCACCAGCTGCAGCTCCGGATCCACAGAGACGATGGGCAGACCCGCCAGTGCCGCCTCGTGCAGGACGAGGGCCTGGGTGTCGGTCTGGCTGGGGAAGGCGTACAGGTCGCCCATCTCGTAAAACGCCCCCAGCGACTCGCGTTTCTGCTCGCCCGGCAGGATGATGTGGCCGCGCCGCCTGCCCGCGTCGAGGACCTTCGCGATCTTCGGGTACCGCTGCCAGTCACCGACCACCATGAGTTGCGCATCCGGACGCTGAGCCACGACGAGCTCGAACGCCTCACACAGCAGCGGCAACCCCTTCTCCGGGGCGATGCGACCCACGTAGATCACCAGCGGGCCCGGGCCGCGCGGCACCGGTTGGGGACCCGACGGCAGCGGGTCGACGCCGTTCGGCACCACGACCAGGTTCGCCTCCGGCGCCAGGGAAAGGCAACGGGCGGCGGTCTTCGGCGACGGCGACGTCACCAGGTCCGCCGAATCCAGCATCTTCTTGCACAATCCCAGCAGCGTCGCCGTGGAGCGGCCCCGGTCGGCGAACCGGACCGCCGCGTCGCGCAGGTCGTTGGAGTTGAGGATCTCCCCGTGGGTCAGCCTCGCGAAGGCCCGCACCACCCCGTGCAGCAGCGGCAGGACGGCGGCGTAGTGATCGGCGTAGGCGTCGAAGTCGGTGTGCCAGGTCATCAGCATCGGCTTGTTCAGCCTTTTGGCCGCCCAGGTGCCGAGCACCCCGACGGTTCCCAGCCCGTGGACGTGGATCACGTCGGGATCGAGTTTCCCGACCTGCTCGATGGTTCGTTCGAAATGCCTGCCGTTGGCGACCCGCGTGGGCATGTTCGGCACCCGCACCGATGGCAGCCGCAGTTCGACGCGGCCCTCCCGCCCCAGGTGCGGGTTCGGCCCCTTCGCCTTCGGCGCGACGACCACGACCTCGTGGCCGGCGTCGAGCAGGTTGCCCTCCAGCTGCTGAACGGCGAACATCAGACCGTTGCTGCCGGGACCGTAGTTGTCGGTGAACTGCGCAACCTTCAGGCGACGTGGTGAGTGCTCGGGGTCTTCGGTCACGCTCGACACTCTAGCCGAACCGCTCTCCACGTGGGTTTTCGCGCCCAAAATGCCTTGGTCCGAAGCTGGTTGAGCCGATCGTGTCGAAACCATGGTGGACTGCTTCAGGTCTTGTGGACGGCAGCGAAAACCCGGATCATGGTTTGGGCTGCCGTCTCGGTTTCCTCGATATCTTGGTGGACTTCATTCGGGTGCGGTACCCGAACGTGAAATTGGAGAGGGCGCCAGGATCCAGGTTGAGAGGTCCCAGCCCTAGGCCTGCTGGGCGAGCCAGGCCTCACGGTCGCGTTGCTCCTTGGGTCCGAAGTGGAACAGCCCGGCCAGGACCGCAACGACGAAGACCGCCAGCATCACGAAGAACAGCGGCCACACGCCGGTGAGGTAGATGATCGGAATGGCCATCGCGGTGACGAGACCACCGCCGAAGAAGGGTTCGAAGATGAGCTGCTTGTAGCCGAAGGCCTCGAAGGCGGGGGAGGAGGCGTCGGGGTCGGTGATGCGCATGAGGATGACGCCGGTGGCGGTGACGCCCATGGACTGGCCGAGGTCGCCGATGCCGCGTTCGAACCAGAAACGGCCGATGACGCGTGGCGTCAGCCACAGGAACAGGACCAGGTTGATGACGATGCCGCCCACCGAAAGGACGAGGAACGCCCCGAGGTTCTCGCCGACGGCCTTGATCGAGACGGTGGCGATGGCGGAGATGACGAGGAAGTCGAGGGCCCAGCCCTGGATGCGGAGCATCATCTGCGGGTCGATGACGTGGGAGACGCCCAGCGCCTTCGCGATCAGCTGGAGGATGACGCCTCCGATCAGCGCCATGGGGAACAGCGGCACATACGAGAAAATCTCCAAAGGAGTGTTCTCCCCGATCATGACGGAGGCGTAGGTCGCGCGTTCGATCCAGCGGAGGCCTTCGAGGATCAACCAGCCAATGAGGATCGCCAGCGCCATGATCGCGATGTGCAGGGACAAAGGCTCAACGGACGCGGGACGGCTGGTCATCTTCCCAGCGGAGTAGTACTCGTCCTTGCGGAACAGCCCACGCTGTTCGTCGATCGAGAGCTGGACATCGTTCTTGAGGATCTCGGTCTTGCCGTTGCGCACACCCCAGTTGATGAGCGCAATGCCGACGATGATGCCGCTGACCAGGCCGACCGTCGCGATGCCAACCGCCAGGTCCGCGCCCTCGTTGAATCCGAGCCTGGTCATTACGTCGCGCATGCCGGCGGCGGTGCCGTGGCCGCCCTCGAAGCCGATCTCGATCAACCCTCCGGTCATCGGCGACGACCCGAAGAACGGCACGATGATCAGGGCCGCCAGCAGTAGACCGACGACGTACTGCGAAGACGCGAACGCCGTCCCCAGCGCCAGCTGCGGGCCTACCAGCTTGGCGGCCCGTTTCGGGCTGGGTAGGTCCTGGCCGAGGAACATCGTCGCGAACACGACGCTGATCAGCAGGCCGGGCAGCGCGGACCAGGTGGTGACCATGGCCTGCGTGAGCAGGCCCGTTTCGCCCCAGGGCCCGGGGATGCGCCCCAGAACTTGCGGGCCGAGCACCAGCAGGATGACTCCGCCAACGATGGAGCTCGGTAGGAACAGCCGCTGCACCCAGCGGACCTTGACGCGAATAATCTTCCCGACCAGCAACCCCACGCTGAGGATCAGCAGGGAGAAACCGATGGTCTGGGGGTTCATGTCATCACCTCACAGTTCGTGGAGTACCGGTCACCCTAGCCTGCCTTGTCTAAGCGACGCCGGGCCAGCTGTCCGCGATGAAATATCCTTGAAGTGGCCAGCAGGCCGACTCGGTTCGAGCCCGCGTCATCACGGGGCCGAGAGGTCTGCACCGCCATTGCATTCCAGGATTTTTTTGTGGGCCCGCCGGTACCCGTGGGTTTGTTTGGGCTCGTTGGAGAAACATGTCACAGAAATGGCGAGTTCTTCACGGCGTTGTTTCTGACATGTTCCTGTTCCGCAAACACCAAAGATGAGCCAAGCCGGGTCGAACTGGTTTCACAGGCCCGCGTCGCGGATGATCATGGCGGCGGAGACCCGGTTGTCGACGCCCAGTTTGACGAACATGCTGGTCAGATGGGATTTGACCGAGGCGAGGCTCAGGTGCAGGCGGGTGCCGATCTGGTTGTTCGTCAGCCCCTGGGTCATCAGGACGGCGACCTCGCGTTCGCGTTCGGTGAGGGCGGCGACCAGGGCCCGGGCCGACGGGTCCCCCGCGGCCGGCGCGTCGGTGGCGACGGTGATGAGGGTGCGGGTCACGTCGGGGGCCAGGACGTTCTCGCCCGCGGCCACCCGCTGGATGGCCTCGACCAGGCGGGCCGGGTCGGCGTCCTTGAGCAGGAAGGCGTCCGCTCCGAGCTTCAGGGCCCGCACCACGTAGTCGTCGGTGTTGAAGGTGGTCAGCACGATGACCCGCGGCCGCGTCTGCCAGCCGCGCAACTCCTCCAGGGTCGCGAGCCCGTCGAGACCCGGCATCCGCACGTCCAGCAGCACGACGTCGACGGGCCGGTCGCGCAGTTTCGTGAGCGCCTCGGCGCCGTCGCCCGCCTGCCAGGCCACGTCGATGCCGTCCTCCCCCTTCAGGATGAAGTTCAATCCGGTGCGGACCATCGGGTCGTCATCGACCAGGGCGACGGTGATCATGCTGTTCCTTCGGGAGCGTAGGGAAGTGTTGCCTCCAGTATGAATTCTCCCCCCTCGACGCCGTGGGAGAGGTCACCGCCGACCAGATCGACGCGTTCGGCGATGCCGACGAGCCCGAGCCCCGAACCCGACCGGTCGGGCTGTGCGAGGTCCGCCAGGCGATTCCTCACGACCACCCGGAGCCGGTCGGCGGTGGTTTCCAGCGACAGGGTCACCGGCGCCCCGGGGGCGTGTTTGCGGGCGTTGGTGAGGCCCTCCTGGACGATCCGGTAGGCGTGGCGGGACACCCGGTCGGGCACCTCCGCCGGGTCCCCGTCCAACTCCACCGCCACCTGCTGCCCGGCCGAGCGGGCATCCGCCAGCAGGGCGTCGAGCCCCGAGAGGGTCGGCTGGGGCGGTTCGGGTGGCGCCGCGTTGCCGCGCAGCCGGGCCAGCATGGTGCGCAACTCGTCGAGGGAGGACTGCGCGTTGGTCTGAATCGCCCGGGCCAGGTCACCGGCCTCGCCCTCATCGGAGCGCATGTGGTGCGCCAGCGCGCCCGCGTGCAGGGCGATGAGGGAGATCCGGTGGGCGACGACATCGTGCATCTCGCGGGCGATCCGTTCGCGCTCGAGGAGCCTGGCCTCGTTGAGCTGCGCCTCCCAGGCGTCCTGCCGGGCCGCCTGCGCCGCTGCCCGCTGCTGGTTGGCGTCGGTGGTGCTGCGGCCGAGCAGCCCGACGAGCAGTGCGATGACCACCCCGGTGGCGGAGATGAGTACCTCGACCCGGACCGCGGAGTCGCCCGAGGCGTCGTGCAGCATGACGACCGACTTGGCCGCGACGAGAACGCAGGCCACGGCGATCGTGTCGATCCCCTTGCGGTGCCGGGCGATGTGGGCCTGCGCGGCCATCGCGGGACCGAACACCGCGGGAGACAGCAGCCACAGCCCGGCCAGGGAGACCGCGACCGGCATCGGGGCGCGACGCAACCACACCAGCAGGAGCATCGCGACCAGCCCCGGGCCCAGGAGCAACACGGCCCGTCCGGGATCCAGGTGGCGCGACGGGTTGATCAGGGGGATCACCAACGGCTGGCAGTAGTACAGGAAACCGAGCGCGGCCACTGCCCAGGCCACCGGGCCGATACCGGGGCGTGCCGCGTCGGTGGAATCGCTCATGCGATCAGCCTTTCACGTCCGGCCATTCGCCGTCCCCGGCCGATGGGCCAGGGTGTCTCAGCCGATGGGCCAGCGCGACCACCGGCCGGACGGAACCGGATCACCGGCCGGTTGCCCGATGCGGGATCCCGGGTGGCTCCGGTGGAGTTGGTGCCATGCTCGAACTGACTCATGTGACCAAACGTTTCGGATCCGTCCTCGCCCTCGACGACGTGACCTTCACCGTCCCCTCCGGCCAGATCGTCGGTTTCCTCGGCCCGAACGGGGCCGGCAAGTCCACCTGCCTGCGCATCCTGACCGGGCTGGTGACCCCGGACGAAGGCACCGCCACCGTGGGCGGCCTGCGCTACGCCGACCTGCCCAACCCGGCCGCGACCGTCGGGTCGCTGCTGAGCACAGAGGGATTCCACCCGGGACGCAGCGGCCTGGAGACCCTGCGGATGGCGGCGCTCACCCTGGGGCTGCCGCGGCGCCGGGTGGGGGAGGTGCTGGCCGAGGTCGGCCTGTCGGACGCGGAGGCCCGGCGTCGCGTCGGCGCCTACTCGCTGGGCATGAGGCAGCGACTCGGGGTGGCCCAGGCGCTGCTCGGCGACCCGCAGGCGCTGATCCTGGACGAACCGGCCAACGGCCTCGACCCGCAGGGCCAGCGGTGGCTCTCCGACCTGCTCCGGAGCCGCGCCGCCCGCGGCTGCGC
>CAJPNZ010000062.1 GCA_905372155.1 Propionibacteriaceae bacterium | reverse complement strand
AGCCCGAGTCGAAACCACCCGACACCCGAACAACACACCCGACCCCAGATCCCCCGGACACCCTCACCACGGTTTCGGCACGGCCTGCTCAACCAGCTTCAGGGTGGGGCCGGCTCAACCGAGCAGAGCGAACACCTTCTCCGCAACCCGTTCGGCGATGCTCTCCCGCGACTCGCGGGCGCCCAGCACGAGGTAGCGTCCCGGATCCTCGTCGGCCAGCCGGAGGAAGTGTTCGCGGGCGCGACGGTGGAAGTCAAGGCCCGCGGCCTCAAGACGGTCCTGTTTGCGGATGTTCGCGACCGCCTCGGCGGGGTCGATGTCGAGCAGCACGGTCAGGTCGGGCCGCAGCCCGCCCGTCGCCCAGTGCGCCACCTGCTCCACCTCGGTGAGGTCGAGCACCCGGCCCGCTCCCTGGTAGGCGATCATCGAGTCGACGTAGCGGTCGCACACCACCACATCGCCCCGGACCAGGGCGGGGAGGATCACCTCCTCGACGTGCTGGGCCTTGTCGGCTGCGTAGACCAGCGCCTCGGTGCGGGCGGTCAACTCCGGATGGCCGGGGTCCAGCAGCAGTTTGCGCAGCTTCGCGCCGATCGGGGTACCGCCCGGTTGCCGCGTCAGGACGGGTTCGATGCGACGGTTCTGGAGCCGGGTGACGAGTTCCAGCACCTGGGTGGACTTGCCCACCCCGTCGCCGCCCTCGAAGACGACGAACAACCCGGGGGTGGTCTCGGGAATGGTCATCTGCGCACCTTAGCCAGTAGTTTGCGGATCTTGACGACCCGCTCGGGCCAGTCGGCGACGAAACCGGCGCGGGCCGCGGTCAGAGTCTGGTGGCCTCGTTCCGTTTCCCGGCCGCGTTCGAAGGCTTCCGCCGGGGTGAGATCCTCCAGGTCCGGGGGGTTGACGTCCGCGGTGCAGTCCCGCAGGTCGCGGGTGACCTGCGTGATGGTCTTCAGCAGTTTGGTTCCCGGTTTGCCGTACAGCTGCACCACCACCAGCCCACAGGCGTGCACCTGCTCGGCCGCCGCCAGCGCGGCCCGCCAGTCGGTGCCGGAGGAGTCGGCGGTCAGCGACCGGCAGCGGTCGGCCAGGATGTATGCCCCCTGCTGGGCGCGTTTCAGCAGCAGCTTCGCCGCGGGTTCGGCGGAGACGTCGCCGAGCCGCGGGGCGCGCACCGCGGCCACCAGTGGGTCTGTCACGTCGAGGGCCGCCTGCCGGGGCGTGGCGGCCTTCTCGACGGCGGATTCAACGGCCTGCCGCCACTCGGGGTCGAGTACGTTCGCCAACCCCCGCACGTGCCCCCGGAACTCCTGGATGGCTTCCGTGACGGCTTCCTCGTCGCGGTACTGCGCCCGGACGAGATCCTGCAGATCGGCGGCGAACAGTCTCGTCACGAACGCCTCCATGGTTGCCTCACGGTTCAGCGGGCCGGGGTTCGGGAAGTCGGTGCCTCCGGTGGCGGGCGGGCCGAGGCGCTGCTGGAGGCTCGGGAACTCGTCGACGGCGGTCGCGGAGACCGCATCCAGCGCGGCCAGCACGTGCTCCAGCTGGTGTCTGCCGAGCAGGTCGGTGGGGGTGAGGGTGGCCTCCCGGTAGCGGGCCGTGGCCATGCCTCCGCGGCGCACCGTGACCCGTTCGTCGCGGATGCTTCCCAGGGGGCCGTCGGGTCCCCGCAGGAGGTACTCGACCCGCTGGCATTCCAGCGCGGCCACCGGCCCGAGCACGGCGCGGCGCGCCAGCGGCCGGGTGAGGTCGGCGAATTCCTGGGGCAGCTCGGCAGTGGCCCCTATGGGCACGATCCGTTCGGCGGGCAGGTGGGGCGTCCATCCGGGCGCGGCCAGGTACCAGTCCCCCGCCCCACCGAGCACCCGGTGTGCCAGCACCACCCCGGCGCGCAGCAACCGGTCGTCGGCGGTGTCCAACACGGTCACGTCGATGCTGTGGCTGGCGGCGCGGCGCTCCATCAACCCGGTGATCCCGATGGCGTCCGACAGCAGGGACGGGGCATCAGCCTGGAAGGGAAGGTCGAAACGCATCACCGCCGGTCGCTCGAAACCCATGGCACCTACCTTCCCACAAGGCCCGGGAAAACCGGAGCGACGCTCGAGGTGACGAACTGGTTGGGCCAGAACCCTTCCCCAAGCAGGTTGATCCGGGCCACGAGCACACGTCCGCAGACATCCTCACCATGGTTTCGACACGACCGGCTCGCTGCCGCTCGCAGGTCGGCTCAACCAGCTTCAGGGAAGGCAAAGCAGGTTGATCCGGCCCGCGAGCCCTTGGGCGAGCTGTCAGACCCCGGTTTTGTGGAGGCTGGTTTACCTGGTTCCGGTGGTTGCCGGGTGGGGGTGGTTGTCGTACTGGGGGTCGGTGTCTGGTGGTGTTGTACCAGTTCACCCACTCGGCGGTGGCGACGGCGATGTGGGGTAGTTGAGCGATCTTCGGCCGGTTCACGCAATGGCGCGGATCGCGATGCGCTCACACAAAATCGCCCGAAACCACCGTGCCAGCGCCTGCCCTGCTGCCGTCTTCAACGGTGGTTGGGAAGATGCTGGCCCAGGACGCAACGTCCTGAGATCGCTATGCACTCTTGAATCGTCGACTTGTCATCCAGGTAACGCAGCATGTGGCCAGCGACATCAGCCCTGGGGATTGGCCATCCCAGCCAACCACTCTCGGCATCCCGAAGCTCTCGGACCATGCCCGTGGCCCGCTTGTTGGTCAGACCTACCGGCCGGACGATCGTCCAATCCAGTCCGGATTCTTGGACCACTTGTTCCTGGGTGGTGTGGTCGGCGAGGGCCGGGGCGAGCATACGGGTTGCCAGGTACCGAATGCCGGGGGGCAGCATTCGTGCGGAAGCGCCAGCGCCCAACGAGGACTGCACGACGATCCGGCGCAGGCCTGTCTGCCCGGCGGCCTCGAGGACGGCCTGGGTGATGGCCGTTCGATCACGGCTGCCGTCGCTGCCACCACTGACCGTGACAAAAGCCGCCGTGGCATCCTTCAACGCCTGGCGCACGACCTCCGGGTCACGGGCATCGCCGGAAACAAGGCGCGCACCGATAGGACCGGCACCGCGACGGGAGAGACACGTGACATCGAAGCCCCGCTTCAGTGCCAACTCCGCGAGTTCCTTGCCCGTGCCGGACGAGCCGCCGATGACGCTGATTCGACGTCGGGCGCCCTCGCGCTGGTGCGCAACGAGGGTCTGGGGTTCCGCGCTGATCGGTTTGTCGACGCATCTCACCACACCTGTCGCGATCCGGCGCAGGGGCGGGGTCCAGCGATCCCGGAACTGGATCCACGGCCCGATGGCGTCCCGGTAAGGCATCCGGCCTGCATCGGGACCGAAAAGCCGGCTCTCCAGTTCGCCGGACTTCTGGCCAACGAGACCAGCTACCGCCGAGAGAATTCGGAGCCCGACGTTGCTGGCGGATCGGACCGGGTCCTCGTTGGCGATGTTGTCCTTGAGGTGGCAAGCGTATTCCCCGAGTGCTTTCAGGTCGGGAATTCGGCTCTCGTCGTATTCGCGCAGCGACATCGGGCTGCCGGAGGCCAGCGCGTCGGCCAGCAGCATCGCGTCCTCCAGACCGGAGTTGACGCCCTCGCCTGTCGGCGGGATGACGGAGTGGGCGGCGTCGCCGAGGAGGACGAGCCACTCGTCGTGGGACACCCGGGGGCAGCGCACAACGGCGCCACCGAAGGGCGCCCGCCCGAAGAAATCCACATAGGCGTCGCGAGTGAGCAGGGGGAGGATGAGCGGGGCGTGCTGCCGCAGGTGCCGATGCAGGGCGTTGATGTGGTCCTCCGTGGGCTCCGTCGACAGGAGCAGGGCCTCCGCTGGGTCGCCCTTGATGGCCGTGACCGCAACGCACCACACGCCGTCCGGCAGCGTCGCGGTGTAGATACCTTTGCCCGTGAAGATGTGGTGCCAATTCGGATCCAGTCCGGGAGCCATTGCCCCGGGTGCCGAGAAGAGGACGCGGAACTGGACGCCCCAGTCACTCACCTCCGGGACGAAATCAGCAAGCTGCTCGGCCATGGTCTGACGCGTCTTCGACCAGACCCCGTCACATGCGATGACCAGGCCGTTTCCCACCTCGACCGTGGTGGTTCCTGTGAACTGCAGGGTTCGGGAGGCCAGATCGATGGCCTCCAGCCTGTGGCCGGTGCTGAGAGTGATTCGCCGGTCCTGTTGCGCTGCAGCCAGAAGGATGCCCGTGAGCCGGGCTCGGGTGGTGCCGATGATGGTGCCAGACCGCATCGACGCAAGCATCCGGCGCCCGGCACGGATCTTGAATCCCTCGACAAGTTCGCCCTGCGCGCGCAGCTCCTCAACCAGACGCGAATCGATACGCCGCAACGTCTCCTGACCACGCGGGTTCACCCCGATCGGGTAGCTGTTCGCGTCGGTCAGAGAAATGGCATCCCGCGCCTCGTGGATTGTGACGCGCCGGTCTTGGGCCGCCAGCAGCAACGCTGCGGCCAGACCGACCGGGCCGGCACCGATGATGTGGATATCCGGGTTGGCCATGGGCTGTCCCTACCTTGTTGGAATTCCTTCCCCAACTCCGGACGACATACTACTAGAGGCGCCTGGTAACTCTGGTGGGGTTGAGACAGCGTTGGCGCAGGCTTCGGAGGAACTCGGTCCAGAAGTCGGTCGACTCGCTGTCCCCGACGGGCATGCCGAGGATCTCGCGCCGTCCGAGGGCAGAGACACCGACCGCGATGACGGTGGCCTGGGAGATGGCCGGCCGTGTCGGCGGACGTCGAGGTAGGTGGCGTCGAGGTAGAGGTAGCCGAACCAGCTGCCTGTCCCGTACGCCTCGAGCCACTGCCGTAGCGTGCCCCGCACCACCCCTCAGATCAGCAGCGATCCCACGGACCGTGGCACCCGGCGGTGGACTCGTACAAGTCCACCGCCTGATGATGGAACTCCTCCGAAATAGTTCTTCCTCGACATGATGAACGATCTTCTCGCTCCCCCCAGCCCCGGCCGGATTCAGCGTGCCCAAAGAACGGGGTCAGGCTCCGTGCATGGCAGGATAACCAACCACCCCTCCTGGAACAGGTACCCCCATGACTCAGACCTCACCCGCGCGCAAGGCGGTTCGAGCCCTTGTCGTCAATGGGCGCGACGAACTGTTGTTGATCCATTGGGAAGACCCAATGGATGGACACGAAATCCTGGAGCCACCTGGTGGGGCGGTTGAACCTGACGAGAGTCTCGAGGCTGCGCTCCTCAGAGAAACCGCCGAAGAGACCGGCTGGGATATCCAGCTGTGCGGCACTCCTCGCCCCCACTTCCGAAAGACCACGTGGGCAGGCCAGACCTATGAGGGGACGGAGTGGTTCTGCCTGGCCCGGCCGCTGACGGCGGGCCAACAAACACTCGAGACCTACGAGCGGCCTTGGTTCAGGGGAGTGAAGTGGGTTCCGATTGATCACCTGCATGTGAGCCAGACTCCGTTGGAGCCGCCCCATCTCGTCTCGGTGCTGAAGGACGTGATGGGACAATCTCCAGAATCCACGGGCGGGAGCCTGTCATGAGGCGCGTCTCCCCAAACACCTTCCTGATGCCATCGGCGGTCACGGTCATGGGGACGCTGGCCTCCGAAGGAGTTGTTGCGCCCCGGGTTTGGCGGAGGCAGTGATGACAGGAAGGATCACTGCACATGGGATAGAGGAAGTACCCGTTGGAGTTGCGTGAGCGGCGACTCGGATGGCGTTGGAGGCGCTGGCCGAGCCTGCCCGGCTCAATCAAGCCTTAGGGGTGGTCTTCTTCCTCGTCGTGGTCTTCTTCGCTGCGGTTGTCGTCTTCTTCCTGGTGGTGGTCTTCCGGGCGGGTTTCTTAGCCGGGCCCTTGGCGCGTTTCTCCGCGAGCAGTTCGAAGGCGCGTTCCGGGGTGATGGTCTCGGGCGAGTCGTCGCGGCGCAGGGTGGCGTTGGTCTCGCCGTCGGTGACGTAGGGGCCGAACCGCCCCGACTTCAGCACGACGGGTTTGCCGCTGGCCGGGTCGGCGCCGAACTCCTTCAGCGGGGGCGCGGCGGCCGCGCGGCCGCGGACCTTGGGGGCGGCGTAGATGGCGAGGGCCTCATCGAGGGTGATGTCGAAGATCTGTTCCTCGCTGGTCAGCGACCGCGAGTCGCTGCCTTTCTTCAGGTACGGCCCGTAGCGGCCGTTCTGCGCGGTGATCTCGACGCCCTCCGGGTCCTTGCCGACCACCCGGGGCAGGCTCATGAGGCGTTGCGCCGCGGCCAGGTCGATGCTGTCGAGGGACATCGACCTGAACAGCGACGCCGTCCGGGGTTTCACCGACTTCGGGGTGCCCTCTGGCAGCACCTCGGTCACGTAGGGTCCGAACCGGCCGTTCTTCGCCACCACCATGCGCCCGGATTCCGGGTCGACGCCGAGTTCGCGTTCCTCGTCGAGGGGGCGGCTGAGCAGTTCCTCGGCGACCTCTGCGGTCAAACCGTCGGGCGGCAGGTCGTCGGGGACGTTGGCGCGACGCCCGTCGGCGGCCTCGACGTAGGTGCCGTAGCGTCCGACGCGCACGTCGATGCCGGAGTCGCCGAGGGGGAAGGTCGACAGCCCCTTCGCGTCGATGTCGCCGAGTTCGGTGACGAGCTTCTCGAGGCCCTTGGCGGTGTTCCCGTCGGGGCCGCGGTAGAAGTCGGTGAGGACCTTCAGCCGTTCGGCCCTGCCGCCCGCGATCTCGTCGAGCAGTTCCTCCAGCTGCGCGGTGAAGGTGTAGTCCACCAGCTCGGTGAAGTGTTCCTCCAGCAGCCGGGTGACGGCGAACGCCAACCAGGTCGGCACCAGCGCGGAGCCCTTCTTGAACACGTAGTCGCGGGCGGTGATGGTGCGGATGATGGAGGCGTAGGTGGAGGGGCGGCCGATCTCCAGCTCCTCCAGTTTCGCCACGAGCGAGGGTTCGGTGTAGCGGGCAGGGGGTTTGGTCTCGTGCCCGGCCGCCTTCACCTTCTCGGCGGCGAGTTCCTGACCCGTGACAAGTTGCGGCAGCCGCGACTGCTTGTCGTCGCTGGCGGAGTCGTCGTCGGTGCCGGCGACGTAGGCCTTCAGGAACCCGTGGAAGGAGATGGTGCGACCCGATGCGGTCAGCTCGGCGCGTTCCACCGTGCCCGTCCCTGCCTGAACCGGCGCGGTGGGGGCGGCGGAGATGGCGACGCTGACCTGTTCGCCCTTCGCGTCGGCCATCTGGGAGGCGAGGGTGCGCATCCAGATCAGCTGGTAGAGGCGGTGGGCGTCGCCGGACAGGCCGGTGGCGTCGGGGTGGGTGAAGACGTCACCCGCGGGCCGGATGGCCTCGTGGGCCTCCTGGGCGTTTTTCACCTTCGAGGCGTAGATGCGGGGTTTCGGGGGCAGGTAGTGGGCCCCGAACAGCTGCTCGACCTGGTCGCGGGCCGCCGCGATGGCGGACTCCGCCAGGGTGACGGAGTCGGTTCGCATGTAGGTGATGAAGCCCTTCTCGTAGAGCTCCTGGGCCACCGACATGGTTCGTTGCGACGTGAAACCGAGTTTCCGGCCGGCCTCCTGCTGGAGGGTGGTGGTGCGGAACGGCTCGTAGGGACGGCGGGTGTAGGGCCTGGCCTCCACCTTGTCGACTCGGAACGCGGCTGCCTGGAGGGCCGCAGCGAGCGCGGTGGCGGTGGTCTCGTCCAGCACCACGGCGGAGGTGTTGGTGGGCTGACCTGTGGAGTCGAAATCGCGGCCCTGGGCGACGCGCACCCCGTCAAGGGAGGTCAGGCGCGCGGGGAAGGTGCGGGGATCGGCTTCGGCGCCGCCGTCGAGGGTCACGTCGAGGTCCCAGTATCCGGCGGGCACGAACGCGATGCGTTCCCGTTCCCGGTCGACGACGAGGCGGGTGGCCACGGACTGCACCCGGCCCGCCGACAGTTTCGGCATGACCTTCTTCCACAGAACTGGGGAGACCTCGTAGCCGTAGAGGCGGTCGAGGATGCGGCGGGTCTCCTGCGCGTCGACGAGGTCGGTGTCGAGCGGGCGGGGGTTGGCGACAGCCTCGGCGATGGCCGACGGCGTGATCTCGTGGAAGACCATGCGGTGG
The DNA here is from genome assembly GCA_905372155.1 of Propionibacteriaceae bacterium. Lineage (GTDB taxonomy): Bacteria > Actinomycetota > Actinomycetes > Propionibacteriales > Propionibacteriaceae > Arachnia. The sequence continues at coordinate 9,563 of CAJPNZ010000062.1, read as the reverse complement.
GCGGGCACCTTGGGTTTGAGTTCCTCCATCAGGTGCCACGCGATGGCCTCGCCCTCGCGGTCACCATCGGTGGCGAGCAAGAGTTCGTCGGCGGCCTTGAGTTTCTGCTTCAGTTCCCGCAGCGTCGCCTTCTTGTCGGCGGCCACGACGTAGAGGGGTGCGAAGTTATCGTCGATGTTGACGCCGGTGCGCGCCCACTTGAGTCCCTTGTACCTGGCGGGCACCTCGGCGGCGCCGGTTGGGAGGTCGCGGATGTGGCCGCGGCTGGACTCCACCATGTAGCCGTCGCCGAGGTAGCCGGCGATTTTCGTCGCCTTCGTGGGTGATTCGACGATCACGAGTCGCTGTCGCTTGTCCACCATGTGTTCCTACCTCCCGTCGTCCGCATGGGAACAATAGCCCACGGATCAATCCGGGCTGTGGCAAACGAGTCAAAAGGCAGGTCGTGAGCACGTCACGGACCCGACGCGACCTGCTCGGGGATGCGTTTTCCCGCGCTCAGGCGTTCTCGGAGCTCGGTGGCGCGTCGGTGATGCCGGGGGCCGGTTTCACCCTCACACCTTCGTGGTAGCTGACGGAGCCCTCGAAGGTTTCCTGATACCTGCTCTCGGTGGTCACCGTGGTGCTGACTCCCTGGAAGGATGCGGTGTTGACGTAGGTGGTGGCCTTGTCGACGGTTTGGTTGTCGGCGAACACGGAGCGCAGTTTGACGTGATAGGTGCAGCGGTTGCTCCACGGGCCGCTCATGGCGAGGGTGGTTTCCTGCTGACCGGCGGAGTCGACCTTCAGCTGGAATCCGTCCACGCTCTTCCCCACCCCGTCCGCGACGACACGGGAGAGGCTGGTGTTCGGGTTCCGCGGGTCGCCGCACTCCTCGATCACGCGGTTGTAGGCCCGGTCCGCGGCCTCGGCGGAGAACATTCCCGAGGTGGTGGTGTCCTTGATGATCACCTGGGCCCCGGAGGGGTGGTTCGCGTTGAGCCAGGTGCCGGGCGCCGTGACGTCCCAGTTGATGCCCTTGGAGTTGGAGGTGAGCTGCTCGGCCCGACCTCCCGGTTCGCTCGCGGGCTGCCACGGTTCGGCGGGTTTGACGCCGATGGGCTTGTCGTAGGGCAGGGGAATGGTCTGGGTTTTTCCGCTGAGGCTGATCTCGGTGGCCGCGGTAGTGGTGGTCTCGGAGACCTGGAGGTTGACGCGGATGGACCCCTTGACCTCGGTCTTCCGGCGGATCGTTTCCTTGAAGACGCAGCTGATGGTCGAGTTCGTGTCCGTGTTGTTGAGGGTGCACTCGCCGGCCTTGGTTCCGTCGGCGGTGGTCATTGGTCTGCGGGCGGCGGTGTCCTGGAGCCTGAGGAAAGCGGGTAGCTCGACCGTGAATTCGTCGCCAAAGGCGACTCGGGCGTTCGTTCCGTCGTAGTTGACGCTGAATTCGAGGTTGTCGCCCTGCCAGACCTCCTGGCGGCCCGTGACCGGGGTGCCCGAGGGGTCCACGTGCTTGAAAATGGCGTCGGTGAAGACGATGTCGGAGTTGATCTTCGCCTGGGCCGGGGGTGCCCCTGCGCCGAGAAAAGTGGCCGACGTCGCGAGAATGGCGGAAACCGCGGTCGCGACACGTCGTCGCGACGTGTGCGAACGATGAAGATTCATTTTCCCTCCCGAGGTTTCAACGCCGGAGAGCCTGCAAGGGTTCCCGGAAGCGATGAACATCGCATGGCTGACCATAACTCTTCACGACGGTTTTCGGTAGTCCCCGCGAAAGGCGAACGGTTTCGTCCCGGCAGAGGACCACGCGGGTCCGGCGGCACCGCTTCGGGGCACGCGGCCGGTCCCGCGCGAAGAGACCTGCCCGGCTGAGGGGAGGAACGGGCAGGCCTCCTCGCGTGGGTTCAGGGGCGGGATTCACCCGACCCCGAACCTTTCTCGTCCTGCCTGACGCAGCCGTTGTGGCCGGCCCCGGGCAGTCCGGGCTTGATGGGTGCCGGCACGGCCCTGGGGGTCGATGCGGGCGGTGTCTGCTGGGGCTGGGGCGTCGCCTTCGCAGATTCGGCGGGATCGACGGGGTCGTCAGCTCCGGGATCTGCGGGCTCCACCGGCCCGGTGGTCGCGGGGTCCTTCGGGTCGGGCGTCGGAGACGCCGCAGGAGGAGTCGCGACCCCGCCGGTCGTCCTGGTCGCAGTGTTGGACAGCAGCACGGGCAGGGTGATCTGGTCGACGACGGTGAAGGTTGCCGACGTGTCGTCCCCACCGATGGCCACCCTGTTGTCCTCGGAGGAGAACTTCGGCGCCCTCCAGACGAGGTCGGTGGCGGCCGGGTTGGCGGTGGCGACGACGCGTTCGGTCTCGCCGGTGCCGTCCGGGCCCGCCTGGACCTCCACCAGTTTGATGGTGGCGGGGTCGGGAACCTCGAGGCCGTCCTGGATGACGTCGGTGGCGGTGACCGGGCCGCCGTTCGGATGGTTGGCCTTGAGCCAGGAACCGCCCAGCAGGACGTGCCAGTTGATCCAGGTGCTGTTGGTGCCCACGCCCCTGGCGCTCCTGGCGAGCCGGGTGCTGGGTTTGAACTGCACCGCCGGGCGGAGGGTGATGTCCCCGTTCCAGGGATGCGCGACGGTGTATTCCTTGCCGTTGATGGTGAGGACGCTGGAGGTCTTGTCGATGGCACCCAGGGCCAGCAGCTGGGCCTGGATCTTGCCCGAGACGTCGAGTTTGCCTTCTATGGCATCGCCGAAGGTGCAGGTGATTCGGCTCCTGTCGACCTTGCACTCGCCGGCCTTGACGGTGGCGCCTTGGGAGTCGGTGTACTCGAGGGGTTTGATCACGTCACCGCGGGAGTTTCCGCCGTCCCGGTTGACGAAGGGTTCGGGCAGGTCGATGGCGAAGGACTGGCCCGGTTTGGGGTTGGCCCTGGTGGCGTCGAAGTCGACGTTCAGGTAGAACCAGTCGCCCTTGTGGAGCTGGCGTCCGGGGGCGGGGATCGCCTCACCCGTGTCGGTGACGTGGGTGAGGGTGACCGGCCCGAACTTGATGTCGGTGTTCTGGTCGGCCCTGGCGGGGGAATTGCCGGCGTTGACCAACGCTGCGGATGCGACCACGAAAGCTGCGACCGCGCCGACTGCCCGTCGCAGAAGCGAGCGCGGGTGTTTCATGGGTACCTCTCACTGACGCCATGGCCAGGAGGAACGATCTCCCCTGGCGCGACGGATCGTTGAAATACAAACTGTCGCCGAAAGTATAGGCAGTCGTCAGCCTTTCGGCCAATCCGCCTGCTCGGAAGTGATGCGTGAGCATCGCACAGGGCTCCGCGGATGGTTACCTTTCGTCGATTCGGTCGGTTCTGTCCCACGCGCAGGAGCCGGCCTCCCCATTCGGGGAGGCCGGCTCCTGCGCGTGGCTGGGTGTCAGCCCTGGGGCCAGGATGGCATGGAGAGCAGGGTGAAGATCGTCTGCACCTGGCTGGGAGCGACGATGGCGCTGTAGACCCCCGCCTCGATGCGCCGCATCCCGCGTTCCTGCGCGGCGTGGGCGTCGTGCGCCAGGGACATGACCTCCCAGTGTTCACCATCGTCGGTGATGCGCATGGCACGCACCGGGAAGCCGTCCCAGGAACCGTGGGTCTTGACGATCCCGGCCTGGGCGATCTGGTCGAGTTCGATGACAATGCGTCGCTGGACACCGTTGTCGTCGCGGCGGAGCCCGATCACGTCGCGCAGCCTGCCGATGTCGTCAAAGTTGAACTGTCCCGGGGAGAAGGAGTCGGCTTCCTTGACCCGGAATGCTTGCATGCTGAGCGGGTCGGGGCGTCCGGGTGGGGTTTTCGTCCCGTCGGATTTCTTCCAGCCCATGAACAGACCCCGGTAGGTCGCAACGACCTCGGAGGCCGCTCCCCCGGACTCCCGTCTCAGGATCTGCGCGCCGGCACGCAGGATCGTCGGATCGACGTAGAGATACGAGGCCTGGGGGTCGCTGGGAAGGTCGATGACGCCGCTGCCGATGAAGGGCGGGAATTCCAGGAAGTCCCCTCTGGCGACAGCGCGTTCCTCGTCGGTGGTGCCCCCCATGGCGGGGTAGACGGTGTCGGTGGGCATCAACGGGAAGCGCAGGGTGTGGATGGCATCCGCCCCGGCCAGGGGACCTTCGGGGCCGTCAAGGTCGAGCGCGGCGACGAGGTCCTTGGCGGAGTCCTCGGAGCTGATCGAGTCCGCGGCCACGGCGTATCCGAAGTTGAACCCGTACCCGTGCTCGAGGTAGGCCTCGAGCAGATCGGGGACGAGAAGCTTCTCGAGCCAAATCGTCATCTGATTCTCTCTCCGTCGCGGAAACCTGTTACCAGGATCATGTCACTTCTTGGAGCCGCGTTCAGAGAACGAACATGTCGAACGAATGGACAACAACTCCTCCAGGTCAGGTTTCACGCGGCAGTAGGGAAATAATAACGTCCGGGCCCGGGAAATGGTTCCCCGGGCCCGGACGTTCGTCGATTCAGCGACTCAGCCGCCGGTTCTCGGCAGGCTGGGCCTCACGACCGGCTTCCCCGCCTCCTTCCCGGTGGGTGTCGGGACGCCGGGTGCGGTCGGGTGGATGGCGACGGTGGGATCCGCCGATGGGCTCGGGGTGTGCGAGGCACTCGGAGGGGTGGAAGACGTGGGGCCAGGAGCGCCGGTCGGCCCGGGGCTCGGGGCGGAATCCTTGGTGTAGGTGTTGGTGACGTTCACCTTGACGGTGTCGCCCTTGACGACGGTCACCGCCTGGCCCTTGTCAACGGTCAAGGAGTAACCGGCTCGGGCCGCCGCAGCCTCGTCCTCGGAAACCACCTCACAGGTGGTGCCGGCCGGGAACCTACCCACAACCTTCTCCGCACCAGCACTAACATCCACTGCGCCTTCAGCAGCGACCCCACCCTCACCAGCAGCAGAACACCTGTAACTCACACTGAACGTGTCAGCCCCGGTGGAACCACCAGAGACAAGGGTCTTGGAAATCACAAAGGCACCAAGATCCTTGGTATAGGTGTTGGTGACATTCACCCTGACGGTATCGCCCTTGACGACGGTCACCGCCTGGCCCTTGTCAACGATCAAGGCATACCCAGCTCGCGGGGACGGCACCTCGGAGACCACCTCACAGGTGGTACCGGCCGGGAACCTACCGACCACCCTGTCCACACCCGCAGTCACCGCCACAGTCCCCGTAGCGGCGACAGCACCATCATCATCCACACCCGCAGCGGAGCACTTGTACTCGATACCGAAGGTATCGGTACCCTCGGAGCCACCAGAAACAAGGATCTTGGAAATCACAAAGGCACCAAGATCCTTGGTGTAGGTGTTGGTGACGTGGGTCAATGTCACCGGATCGAATTTGATGGCGTCGTTCTCCTCGGCACGTGCCGGTGCGTCGTGTGTCGGGATGCCCAACACGACCAGCACTAGAGCAGCCAGCACTGCGATGAAACGCCGCCACGGCGACGCCTTTCGGACATCTGTCATGAATCCCCCTCCTGAAACCCGCGACCCCGGGGAATCGCCCGGGGAAACGCAATCGCAGGTCAGCATAGAGGCAATCCCCAGCGCTCGGAAAACGGGGTTGGAAATGCTTTTCCTTCGTCACAGTAAACCGCCGTTCAAACCCGGCTAACGAGATCTAACTTTCGGGTCGCGGAACGGTTCTCTCCTCTCCGAAACCGATTGAGCCAGCACGTGAGGCTCACGCGAACGGCCGAGTCGAAACCGCCCAGAACCCGAAAAGCAGACCCGACCACAAAGCCCCGAATACACCCACCATGGTTTCGACACGACCCACTTGCAGAGCGAGCAGACCAACCCCGACCAGCTTCACCATTTCCGTCCCCGCGCCTTCTGACGTACGTGGCGGATTCAGGTCTTGAGCAGCGCCCCCGTGAGGAAGTCGACGGAGCGTCGCACCTGGGCGGGAAGTTCCGCCATGGCGCTGCGTCCGGTGATGACCTTGACGATGTCGAGATAGAGCACGGCATAGATGGTGTGGGCGATGTCCTCGAGGCCGGCCGAGGGGTCTCGCGGTTCCGCCAGGTGCAACAGCAGCACCTGGAGGATGGCCTGTTCGACGCGCGAGACGCTGCTGGTGGCCTTTTCCCGGTGCTCGACGCTTCCGAACAGGGCCTCGCGCTCGTAGGCGAGCATGTTCTCGGGGTGGGTCATCGACTCCTCGACGAACGGGCGCAGGATGGTGACGATCGACTCGGCCATCGTCCGACCTCCCGCAGCCTCCGACAGGCCGGCCTCGATTCCCTCGGCGAAGCGGTTGTTCATCACCGCGACGAGCAACTCGGCCTTGGAGCCGGCGTACCTGAACAGGGTGCCCACCCCCACCTCCGCGGCCTCCGCGATCTCCGCAGTGGTCGCTGCCTCGTAACCTTTCTCGGCGAAGAGCCTGGTGGCGGACTCCAGGATGCGTTCCTGCTTGGCCGTCTTTTTGCGTTCGCGCAGCGAGGTTCCCGGCGCCGGCGTCGGCTGCTGCATGTTCATCGTCACCACCTGGCTCACGGGACGTCGTCGGGACTGCTTCCACGATACCATTTTGGAGCGTACTCCGAACGGAGTACAATCCGTTTCATGGACGTCGCGGAGGGCGCGGCGCAGATGGATGAAAGCTGGGAATCATGACTCGCAGGGCCTACATGATCGGCGCGGGGATCGGGAACCTCGCCGCCGCCGTCTACCTGATCCGCGACGGCGGCTGGCGCGGCGACCAGATCACGATCCTGGGGCTTGACACACACGGCGCGAACGACGGCGCGGCCGTCAAGGAATTCGAGAACGAGTACGGACACCGCCCGCTGGGCAATTCCGAGGGTTTCCTCAACCGAGGCGGGCGGATGCTCAACGAGGAGACCTACGAGAACTTCTGGGACGTGATGGGCAGCGTGCCGTCGCTGGACCAGCCGGGCAAGTCCGTCACGCAGGAGATCCTCGACTTCGATCACGCGCACCCCACCAAGGACATCGGCAGGCTGATCGACTCCGAGGGGCTGCGCGTCTCGGGCCCGAAGGGTTACCGACACATGCAGTTCACCAACAAGCAGCGCCTGCTGTTGACCAAGCTGATGATGCTGCCGGAGTCGCGCGAGAACGAGCTCGACGACGTCTCGATCCGCGATTGGTTCGCCGAGACACCGAACTTCTTCGAGACGAATTTCTGGTGGATGTGGCAGACCACGTTCGCTTTCAAGGACGTCTCCTCCGCGGCCGAGCTGCGCCGCTACATGAACCGCATGATCCTCGAGTTCTCCCGCATCAACACCCTGGAGGGGGTCACCCGCACGCCGTACAACCAGTACGAGTCGGTCATCCTGCCGCTGCGCGCCCACCTGCAGGGGCAGGGCGTCACCTTCATCACCAACCGCAAGGTCACCGAGTTCGTCTTCGCGGACACCCCGCTGCGCGACGAGATCATCGTCACCGGCCTGAGGTACGAAGAGGTGGACAACGACGCCGCCGAGGGCCTGATCGAGGTGCGCCCCGAGGATCTCGTGTTCGACACCAACGGTTCCATCACGGACTCGACGTCGATCGGGGACCTGGACACCGCGATCGTCGAGGACCACCGTTACGCACCGTCGGCCCTGCTGTGGAAGCAGGCCGCGGGACGGTTCTACAACCTCGGCCACCCGGACAAGTTCTTCAACGACCGTTCGCAGTCGGAGTGGACGAGCTTCACCGTCACCACCTCCGACCACAGCCTCATCAACGAGATCTCCCGGCTGACCCGTCAGCTGCCCGGCAACGCACTCAACACCTTCGTCGACTCCGGTCCATTGATCTCCCTGGTGGTGCACCACCAGCCGCACTATCACGCCCAGACCCCCGAACAAGGAGTCTTCTGGGGGTATGCGCTCCATCCGCGCCGCCCGGGCGATTTCATCGCCAAACCGTTCATCGAGATGACGGGGCGGGAGATGCTGCTGGAGACGATCGGGCACCTGGGTCGCATCGACACCACCGCGCACCCGATCACGGATCGCGTCGACGAGTTGATGGCTACGGTGATCAACGTGGTGCCCGCTCACATGCCCTACGCGTCGGCCCTGTTCAACAGACGCACCACGCTGGACCGCCCCAAGGTGGTGCCCGACGGGTCGAAGAACTTGGCATTCGTCAGCCAGTTCGCCGAGATGCCGTTCGACATGGTTTTCACCGAGCAGTATTCGGTGCGGTGCGCACAGGTGGCCGTGTACACGCTGCTGGGTCTGAACAAGCCGTTGACGAAACTTCACCACTACGAGCGGGATCCGCGCGTGCTCGCCAAGGCGACCAAGGTGATGTTCCGCTAGACGAGGGCGCCGGCATGGTCCGCTTCCAGCCGCCAGCCGCTCTCCCCCGATGCGGATTCGCCTGCCTTGCGGTCATTCGCCTGCGCTGTGGCGCTGGCTTTTGCCGACAGGGCAGGCATTCGCCCGCGAAGGCCAGCAAACCGAATCCAGGGAAGGGATGGGAAGGATGGAGCGGGCGACGGGAGTCGAACCCGCCTCTGAAGCTTGGGAAGCTTCCATTCTACCGATGAACTACGCCCGCGCGTCGCTCAAGGACGGGCTCAGTCTAGCGGAGGAACACATCCGCTTTGCAAGCCGGGATGCCCCAGGGCACCGCGGAACCCCTATGCTTGCCGCATGAATATCCTGGGCATTGACGTTGGCGGCTCCGGCATCAAGGGTGCCCCTGTTGATCTGACGCTAGGAGATTTCGCCGAGGCCCGGGTGCGCATCCCCACCCCCGCCAAGTCGAGTCCCAAGAACGTCGCGGCGGTGGTGGCGGAGATCATCGAGAACTTCGAGAAGCAGATCCCCGCCGGTTCCCGCATCGGCTTGACCATTCCCGCCCCCGTCGTGCACGGAAGGGCGCCGTTCATGGCGAACCTCCACAAGTCGTGGGCGGGACTCGAGGCCGCGACGTTCTTCGAGGATCGTCTGGGGCGCCCCGTCACCCTGGTCAACGACGCCGACGCCGCCGGGCTGGCGGAGGTCCACTACGGCGCGGCGAAGGGCAACGACGGTCTGGTGATCATGACCACCCTGGGCACCGGCATCGGCAGCGCCATCATCCATCGCGGGGTGCTGGTGCCGAACGCCGAACTGGGGCACGTGGAGCTCGACGGTTTCGACGCGGAGACCCGCGCCGCCTCCTCCATCAAGGAGAAGGAGAATCTCAGCTACAAGGCGTGGGCCGTTCGTCTGCAGCGCTACTACAGCCACATCGAGATGTTGTTCTCCCCCGACCTGTTCGTCGTCGGCGGCGGGGTGTCGAAGGATTCGGAGAAGTTCCTCCCCCTGCTGCAGCTGCACACCCCCATCGTCCCGGCAAAGATGCGCAACCGGGCGGGAATCATCGGCGCAGCGCTAGCGGCACAGGACGCGAACCTGCACCCCGGTCACGTCGAAGCTGGTTGAGCCGGGTCGCGAGGAACGAGCGACCCGAGTCGAAACCCCTGACGCCCGGTAGCCAAACCCGGCACAAGGCCCCGAACACCAACAAGAGGTTTCGACACGACCAGCTCGCAGAGCGAGCAGGCCGGCTCAACCAACTTCAAAG
>CAJPNZ010000061.1 GCA_905372155.1 Propionibacteriaceae bacterium | reverse complement strand
GGCAGTGGTGGTGATCGCCGACGGGAGCTGCCTGGCCCACCTGGGGCGCGGCGGGGCGACGCACCGGCCAGCAACGCGCGGATCGGGGCCATCGAGGCGGGTGCCACCAGCCCCGCCGCGGCGGCCCGCCACAGGAGTTCCGCGTCCCCGGGTGCCACCAGGCCGTCACCGAGCCCGGCCGCGAAGGCGGAAACCTCCTCGTCCGCTGCCTCGGAGGGCGGCGGCACCAGATCCAGGTCGTCGGCCGCCACCAGGGTCAGCGACGGATCCGGTCCGGAGCCGCGGAGCCGGATCAGCGCCTCACCCTCCGCCAGCAGCTGGTCCAGGTGGGAGGGCTGGTAGTCGGAGATCCGTGCCGGGAGCACGTGCGATTCCCACACGCTGGCCGGTAGCACCGCGCCTGCCAGCTGCTGCAGGGCCAGGAGCACCTCGTCGGGTGAGGAGGGGCGCGGCTCCGTGACACCGTGCCGGTCCAGCAGGAAACGGGCGTAGGCCTCGGCTGGCACCGGCTCCACGGCGGCCCGGGCCGCGGCCAGGCAGCGTCCCCGCAGCCGGTCCAGGACCCCCGGATCGCAGTACTCGGTCTCGGCCACGTCCTCGGTGAACCTGCCCCTGACCAGGCGGCCCGCATCGGCCTCCGACTCCAGGAGGCGGTCGGCTACGGCCCGGCCAAGCCCTAACGAAACCGCGAGGGCCGCGGCCGTGAAGGGCGTGTGGGTGCGGGCGAAACGGGCGGTGAGCTGGGTCAGGGGATCGCGGCCGCCGGGTTCGGCGCTCACCTCGCCGGGCACCGCCACCCCCAGGGCGTCGCGCAACAACGCGAGATCCGGTTCGGCGGCCAGGCGTTCCTCACCGGCCACCACTACGGGTACCAGGCCGGCCGGCGGCGGATCGGGCAGGGGAAACTCGCTTCGGAGCTCCAGCTCCGTGGGGGACAGGGGCCCCAGGCAGCGGGGCAGGTCCACCAGCTCCGCGACATTCCGGGCCCGGTAACCGTCGGCGGTGTGCTGCAGCTCAGCCCGGAAACGCTCGACGACGACGGGGTCCAGCAGCTCCCGCAGATCCAGCGTTCCGAGCACCGAGGCCAGCAGGGCCGGGTCGAGGGCCAGCGACTGGGCCCGCCTCTCCGCGATCGGCAGGTCCCCCTCGTACATGAACCTGCCCGCGTAGCCGTAGAGCATGCTGGCCGCGAACGGGCTGGGGGAGGGCGTGACCACATCGACTAGCCGCACCGCCCCCGAACGGATCCGCGAGAGCAGCCCGGTCAGCCCGGGTAGGTCCCACCGGTCGTTCAGGCATTCCCGCACCGCCTCCAGGGTGATGGGGAAGTTCGGGTGTTGGCGTGCCACCTGGAGCAGCTGGGCGGCCCGGTGACGCTGCTGCCACAGCGGCATCCGGCGGCCGTGGCGGCGAGGCAGCAGCAGGGCGCGGGATGCGCACTCCCGGAACCGGGCCGCGAACAGCGAGGTGCCGCCCACCTGGTCCGCGACGAGACGCTCCACCGTCTCCGGTGCGATCCGCACCAGGTCCGCGACCAGGGCGGGCAGTTCCCCGTCCGGCAGCCGCAGGATGAAACCGTCGTCAGTGGCCACGGGCTGGGAATCGACCCCGGAACGCCGCTCCACGAGGGCGGCCACCGCCACGCTCCAGGGCGCCAGCACCGCCCGTCCCAGCGGGCTGTGCACCACGATCCGCCAGTCACCCAGCTCGTCGCGGAACCTTTCCACCACGACGGTCCGCTCGTCCGGCACCATCCCGGTGGCCTCGCGCTGCTCCGCGACGAGGGCCACCAGCTCCCTCCGGGTGTTCTCGTCGATCCAGGGGAGATCGAGGCCGTCGGGGTCCTCGGCGACCCGGCGCAGCAGCTTCCCGATGCGATGACCCAGCTCCGCGGGGCGGGACAGATCCTCACCGATCCAGAAGGGCAGCTTTCCGAGCCGCCCCGGCGCGGGGGTGACCAGCACCTGGTCGCGTGTGATTCCGACCACCGTCCACGAGGAGGCGCCGAGCGTGAAGGTCTCACCCACCCGGGTCTCGTGGACCATTTCCTCGTCGAGTTCCCCGACCCGGCGCCCGGGGCCGTCACCGTCGGCCAGGAACACCCCGTAGAGACCCCGGTCCGGGATGGTGCCGCCCGATGTGACGGCGAGCCGCCCGGCCCCGGGCAGGGCGAACAACCGGTCGCCGCGCCGCTCCAGGCGGGCCCGCAGCTCCGAGAAATCGGCGCTGGGATAGGTGCCGAGCAGCAACCGCAGGACCGCGTTGAAGGCGTCGTCCCCCAGGCCGGAGTAGGGATGGGAACGTCGCGCCGCCGCCAGCCAGGTCTCGATCTCCAGTCCCGCATCCCCCGCGGCGGCGGCAGCGGCGACGGTCTGCTGGGCCAGGACGTCGAGCGCCAGAACAGGGATGCGCAGCTCCTCGATCCGGCCCGCGATCATGTCGGATACGGTCACGACCGCGGCCGCCAGCTCCCCGCGGTGCAGGGTGTGGAGGCGTCCCCGGGAGGTCGCACCCACCCGGTGCCCGGCCCGGCCGAAACGCTGCAGCGCACTCGAAGTGGACAAGGGGGCGCTGATCTGGATCACCTGGTCGACGGCGCCCATGTCGATGCCCAGCTCCAAGGAGCTCGTGGCCACGACGGCCCGCAGCCGCCCCGCCTTGAGAGCGTCCTCGATCTCGGCCCGGACGTGTTTGCTGACCGAACCGTGGTGGGCGCGGGCCAAGTCCTCGCCGCCGCCGGCATCCAGCCACAGCTCGTTGAGGCGAGCCGTCAGTTTCTCCGCCGCCCGGCGGGAGTTCGCGAACACCAGCGTGGAACGGGCCCTCTGGATCGATTCCAGGATCTCCTTCTCCACGTGGGGCCAGGGATCGTTCAGCGGGGGAGTGGCGACCCGGATGTCCCAGCTTTTCCCGGTCCCGGGAGCCACCACGACCACGTCCCGGTCGCCCCCGAGGAAGGCCGCCACCTTTTCGACGGGACGCACGGTGGCGGACAGGGCCACACGCCGCACGTCGCGTCCGGCCAGCAGGTCCAGGCGCTCCAGGCTGAGGGCCAGGTGGGTGCCGCGCTTGGAACCGGCGACGGCGTGGATCTCGTCGATTATCACCGTCTCGACGTCGCGGAGGGTTTCCCGGGCCGAGGACGTGAGCATCAGATACAGCGACTCGGGTGTGGTGATCAACACATCCGATGGCCTGCGCCGCATCCGGTCGCGGTCGCGGGCCGGGGTGTCGCCCGAGCGCACGCCGACGGTGACCTCGGAAACCCTGCGGCCCTGCCGCCCGGCCTCCTCGCGGATCCCGGCCAGCGGGACGCGCAGGTTGCGTTCCACATCCACCCCGAGCGCCTTCAGGGGGGAGACGTAGACCACCCTCGTGCCCCGGGGACGATCGCTGGGTTGCAGCAGGGAATCGAGGGCGTGCAGGAAGGCCGCCAGGGTCTTCCCGGAGCCGGTCGGCGCCACCACCAGGACGTGACCCCCGTCGGCGATGGCCCGCCACGCCCCTTCCTGCACGGGCGTCGGCACCCCGAAGGTGTTCACGAACCAGTCCCGGCTCGGGGCGGAGAAACGGCTCATCGGCATGCCGGAAGTCTGCCACCCGGCCCCGACGGACCACGGAACCTGCTCCGAAGCTGGTTGGGCCGGCCTGGGATGTGGAAGTTGGTTTCGACTCGGACCGCTCGTTCCTCGCGGCCCGGCTCAACCAGCTTCAGAAGAGAGGGGTGCCCCGTGCCGGCTCAACCGGCTTCATGGGGGTGGAAGTTGGTTGGGCCGGCCTGCTCGCTCTGCGAGCCGGCCGTGTCGAAACCATTTCGCGCTCGTCCGAGGACTTGTGGTCAGTCGGCGGCGACCTCCGCGCCGTCGGTCGACCAGTTGATGTGGAAGGCCCCCTCGTCGTCGATGCGGCGATAGGTGTGCGCACCGAAGTAGTCGCGCAGTCCTTGCGTGAGCGCCGCGTTGAGACGCGGGGCGCGGGCCTGGTCGTAGTGGGCCAGCGCCGCCGAGAAACCGGGTACCGGTACCCCGGCCCGCACGGCCTCGGCCACGACGGTGCGCCAGCCTTCCTGGGCCTCCGTGAGGCCCGCCACGATGGAGGGGGCCTCCAGCAGGGTGACGAGGTTGCCGGCCGCGTATTCGGAACGGATCCGCTCCAGCAGGCGGGCGCGGATGATGCAGCCGGCTCTCCAGATCCGCGCCACCTCCGCTATGTCGATGCTCCAGCCGTACTCGGCGGCTGCCATGCGGATCTCGTCCAGGCCTTGCGCGTAGGCCACCACCTTGCTGGCCCACAACGCCTGGCGGACCTGTTCGACGAAGACGTCGCGATCGGCCACCCGGATGCCCCGATCCGGCCCGTGGAGGGCTGCCCGGGCGGCGGTGCGCAGCTCGGGGGACGAGGAAATGGCGCGGGCGAACACGGATTCGGCGATGGTGTTGACCGGGGTGCCCAGGTCGAGCGCCGACTGCACGGTCCAGGTGCCCGTCCCCTTCATGCCCGCGGCGTCCCGGATCACGTCCACCAGCGGAACACCGGTGCGGGGATCGGTCTTGCGCAGCACCTCGGCGGTGATCTCAATGAGGTAGGAATCCAGGTCCCCGGTGTTCCAGGTGGCGAAGATGTCGGCCATCTCGGTGTGGTCGAGGCCCAGGGCCCTCAGCAGTTCGTAGGCCTCGCCGATGAACTGCATGTCGGCGTACTCGATGCCGTTGTGGACCATCTTCACGAAATGCCCGGCGCCATCGGCGCCGATGTGGGTGCAGCACGGTTCCCCGTCCACGTCGGCGGCGACCCGCTCCAGGATCGGGCCGAGCGCCTCGTAGGACTCCGGGGATCCGCCGGGCATGATCGACGGTCCCTCCAGGGCGCCTACCTCTCCTCCGGAGATCCCCGCTCCCACGAAGTGCAGCCCGAGGTCGCGCAGGCGCTGCTCGCGGCGGCGGGTGTCCTGGAAGAACGAGTTGCCGCCGTCGACGACGATGTCCCCCTTCTCGAGGAGCGGGATGAGGGCGTCGATGGTGGCGTCGGTCGGGCCACCGGCCTTGACCATGAGAATGACGCGGCGGGGACGTTCCAGGGAGGCGACGAAATCCGCCAGGTCGTGGGAGGGCACGAAATCCCCCTCGAAGCCGTGGAGTGCGATGACCTCGTCGGTGCGGGCGGCCGTCCGGTTGTGGATGGCGACCCGAAACCCTCTGTGGGCGAGGTTGCGGGCCAGGTTCGACCCCATCACCGCCATTCCGATCACCCCGACCTGGGCCAGCTGCTCGCTCATGTGACTCCTTAACTGTTCAACGGACCCTCGGGCCTGCACAGCCAGCTTAGGCCCTGTTGCGAAAAGTGCTGTCCGGGCGAGGACTCGCCGGACGGGATGAGACGGTGACCCTCCATCGTGTTCCTGTGCCGGACCATGCCGTACACCGGTCATGATGGGGGCTGGTGTTTCAGTCCGTGACCCCGTGGTCACGGACCGGGCCGCGGGTTATGTACATTGATTGTGCGCAGGAGAAAAGCCCCGTGTCCTGTCGGTAGGCCGCCCGGTCCGCCGCGGATCCGGGGTAAGTCTCTGTCAGAGGCCGACGTAGAGGGAATAAAAATTCAATGCAGAGCAAGTGGTTGATGGTCGTCACGGGCCTGTTGTCAGCGACAGCCATCGTTCTTTCCGCATGCGGAACCGCGGCCGGTAGCGGCGGGTCCGAATCCGCCCACTCGGGCGACAACGCGATCAGGATCGAATATGTGCACCGGCTTCCCGACGGGCCGGGCATGATCCCGGTGGTCGACATGGTCGAGAAATGGAATGCCGCGCATCCGAACATCCAGGTCACCGCCACCAGGTTCACCGGCAAGTCGTCGGAGCTGATGGCCAAGCTGAAGACCGACGTGGAGAACAAGAGCGCCCCCTGCCTGGCCCAGGTCGGTTACGGAGAGGCCCCCGAGATGTTCGTGGGGAACCTGCTCGAGGACGTCTCCGGTGAGGCCTCCAAGTACAAGGACAACTACAACGACGCCGCCTACTCCCAGATGTCGGTCGGCGGCAAGATGGTGGGCCTGCCCCAGGACACCGGGCCCTTGGTCTACCTGTACAACGAGGCCGAGTTCAACGCCCTGGGCATCGAGGTTCCCAAGACCTTCGACGAACTTCTGGAGGCCGCCAAGAAGGCAGCCGCTCAGGGCAAGTACATCCTCGACTTCGAGCCCGACGAGGTCGGCTACTGGCTCTCCGCGCAGGCTGCCGCCGCCGGTGCCGTGTGGTACTCGACGGTCGACAACAAGTGGAGGATCAACACCACCGACGAGAAGACGCAGGTGGTGGCCAAGTTCTGGCAGGACGTCCTGGACGCCCAGGCCGCGCTCACCAACAAACGCGCGGACGACTCCTACGAACAGGCCCTGACGAACGGTTCCCTGATCGGCAACATCGCCCCCGCCTGGGAGATCGGCTACGCCCTCGACAAGCTGGACGGCACCCCCTACGAGGGACAGTGGCGCGTCGCGAAACTGCCCACCTTCGGGGGTGCCCGGATGACCGGTCCCGACGGGGGTTCCGGGGTGGCCGTCATGAAGGGTTGCCAGCACAAGACCGAGGCCATGGAGTTCAACAACTGGCTGAACACCCAGGTGGCCGACCTGGCCTCCCAGGGTCTCCTGCCCGCCGCCAAGGGCACGGTCACCACCCCCGAGAAAACCCTGCGCCAGTTCGGCAACCAGGACGTCTATCAGGTGCTGGCCGAGGCCAACGGCGAGCTGTCCACGGAATGGGATTACATTCCCGGTTTCTCCGCCGTCGTCCAGAAGATGAAGGAGAAGGCCGACGAGGTGGTGGCGGGCGGTGCGAAGGTGACCGACATCTTCACCGTCACCGAGAGCACCTCGAAGGAGACCCTCAAGGAATCCGGTCTGCCGGTGGCCGACGACTGAGCGACACCCGCCCCCTCCCGGCCGTGCCCGGACCCTGCTGTGGGCAATTCCTGAACGGGCTCAGGACCGGTGGTCTCGCGGAGTCCGAGGTGCGGGGATCCAGCGGATGGTGAGAAACCCCAGAACCCCACAGATCGCGGCTGCCACCGTTGCCACGATGTGGAAGCCGGCCAGGAAGGCCTCCCGCGCCTGGACGAAGGCGCCCGAATCAATTCCGGAGTTGTCGATGACTTCACCGAGACCGGTCTCTGCCCCCGGATAAATGATGCGGAACACGACCGTCAGTACCGATCCCAGCAATGCGATGCCGAGCGCATTGCCGATCTCATTGCTGGTTTCGGCGATGGCCCCGGCCGCTCCGGCCCGTGATTCCGGGACGGCCCCGACGGCGGTGTCGGCCACGAGACTGAACGAGACGCCGAATCCGACCCCGGAAACCGCGGTCGATGCGATGTAGAACACCGTACCAGTGCCGGTGCCCGTGAAAGCGAGCATGAGCATCCCCAGAGCCATGGAGAAATGGCAGACGATCAACGCCATCCGCGCCCCCACGTGTTCCACCAGGAGAGGGGTGAAAACGCTGAACAGAATCAGAACCATGGCTCCGGGAATGGCCAGCAGAGCGGAGTCCAGCACCGGAAGGCCCAGGAAGGACTGTAGATAGGTCATGCTCAGGTACGCCGCGGAGGACCACACGAAGAGGGAGAAAAAGCCGGTGAGGATCGCCACACTGAACACGGGCTCCCTGAACAGGCTGACATCGAGCAGCGGGCGTTCCAGGCTCCTCTGACGGAGGAAGAACACCACCAGGAGCATGAACCCGAGGATGGTCAGCAGGCCACTGTGCAACTCGACACCGTATGTGGTGATGCGTTTGATGCCATGGATCGCCAGCAGGAGCCCCGTCGCGGAGAGCAGCATGCTGAACAGGTCGGTTCTTCCGGGCCGGGCGCCGTGAACCTCTCGGAGAAGCAGGGGAGCCAGACACAGGAACAGGCCGATCACCGGAATGTTGATCAGGAATACCGACCCCCACCAGAAATGGGCAAGCAAGAGGCCGCCCATGATCGGGCCGATCACGAATCCCGCTGCAAAAGTCGCTGCGAAAATCGCAATTGCGCGCGCCCGTTGCGACGGGTTCACGAACAACTCACTGATCACGGCAAGACACGATGGCAGAAGTGTCGCGCCGCCCAAACCCATCAACGCCCGGGATACGATCAGAATACCGGGGGTGGAGGAAAACGCCGCGCACACGGACCCGATGCCGAAAACGGCTGCCCCGGCGAGAAGAAACTTCTTCCGGCCGAACCTGTCCCCGAGATTGCCAAAGGTGATGAGCAGCGAACCGACGATGAACCCGTAGATGTCGAGGATCCAGAGGGCTTGATCAGTGCTCGGTCGGATCGCTTCGTTGATGCTCGGGATCGCCAGGAAAAGTATGGAACCATCCATGGCGACCACGAGCACGGGGCCAAGAGTTGCGACCAGACCCAGCCAGGACCTGGCCGAGGCACGTTCGACCGTGTTCTTCCGGAAATCCATGCGCACCACGCTGCACTCCCCGCGGGAGGGCGACAAGAACACAGCCTTGGGTATCCCGGAGCGGGATACCCACGAATCTGGGGCCGGGATCCGGGAAGAGCTACCCTGAATCCGTGATGGGTGAGACTTTGGGCAGCTTCCTGAGGACCCGTCGGGACAGGACCGATCCCGGTTCGATCGGGTTGGATCCCGCTGGATCCGGCCGCCGGGTACCGGGGCTGCGCCGCGACGAACTCGCCCGCCTCGCGGGAGTCAGCGTGAGCTACTACACGCGCATCGAACAGGACCAGGTGGGGACCGCATCCGGGCAGGTGCTCGAGGCACTGGCCTCGGTCATGCGTCTGGACACCGCGGAGCGGATCCATCTGTACAACTTGGCCGGCGCTCCATCATCATCCCCAATGAGCCGCGAACTCCCGGAAGTGCCTCACCGCAGAGTGCTGGCACTCTTCGAGTCGCTGAACGAGGTCATTCCGGCCGTGGTGCTGGGACGCCGCGGGGACATCCTGGCCTGGAACCACTCCGGGCACGAACTTCTTTTCGGGCATCTGCCCTTCGGAGCTCCGTCCGAGCCCCATCGGCGTCCCTCGGTCCCGTACCTGTTCTTCGTGGATCCGGCGAGCCGTAGCCTCTATCGCAACTGGGAGGATCTCGCCCGTGTACACGTCGCCTATCTTCGGCTCACATCGGGACGGTATCCACGTGATGCCAGATTGGCGGAACTCATCGGGAAACTCTTGGTGAAAAGCACCAGGTTTGCCGGGCTCTGGGCAGAAGGAGACGTCGCTGACTGCACGGTGGGAAACATGCTCCTCGTGCACCAGGGGCTGGGACATGTCGACGCCGACTACCAGGTGTGGCAACAACCCGAGTCGCCTGATCACCGTCTCGAGGTCTACACCCCCAACGACCGTTCGTCCCGGGAAGCGTTCGACCTGCTCAAGGACGGGCGGTTCCCTCCACGGATCGTGGGGACCTGCGAACGGACCACACCCTGACCCACTCCCGGGATCCCTCAGCGCTTGTGGGTGACCCTGCCGTTCCACAGGGTCATTTCCACCGGATCGGGGAGATCCCGGCCGTGGTACGGGTTGTTGTGGCTGATGGAGGCGGAATTGTTCCGGTCCACAGTTGCCCGCCGCTGCGGGTCGATCAGCACCAGGTTCGCGGGCTCACCCGGGTTCAGGGGACGGCCCTGTCCCGTCGCCTTCCCGATCCGGGCCGGGGTGTGGCTCATCCGATCGGCCACCTGCTGCCAGGTCAGGCGGCCTGGGGCGACCATGGTCTCCATCACCACCGCCAGGGCCTGCTCCAGACCCAGCATCCCGGGCCGGGCGTCGACGAAGGCGTGGTCCTTGTCCTGCGGGGCGTGGGGTGCGTGATCCGTGGCAACCGCGTCGATGGTGCCGTCGGCCAGCGCGGCCCGCACCGCCTCGACGTGCTCGTCGGTGCGCAGCGGGGGATTGACCTTGAAGGTGGTGTCGTATCCCACGACCTCCGGGGTGGTCAGGTACAGGTGATGGGGGGTGGCCTCGGCGGTCACCCGGATGCCCCGTTTCTTGGCCCAGCGCAACACGTCCACGCTCTCCGCCGTCGAGACGTGACACACGTGCAGGCGGGAACCGGTGGCCTCCGCCAGGGCGACGTCGCGGGCGATTATCACCGACTCCGCCACCGGAGGCCAGCCCGGGAGCCCCAGCCGGCCCGAGATCTCACCCTCGTGGCAGCACGCCTCGGGTCCGGCGAGGGTCGCGTCCTGGGCGTGCTGCGCCAGCACCCCGTCGAACGGTTTGACCCATTCGAAGGCGCGCCTCATCAGGCTGGCGTCCATCACGCAGTGCCCGTCGTCGGAGAACACCGAGACCCGGGCCCGTGAACGGTGCATCAGCCCCAGCTCCGCCAGTTCCCTGCCCGCCAGGTTCTTCGTGATGGCGCCGATCGGGAACACCTGGCAGTTGTTGGCGGCGGCTCCCAGCGCCAGCACGTGCTCGGCGTTCTCCGCGGTGTCCGTGACCGGCTGGGTGTTCGCCATCGCGAAGACAGCGGTGAAGCCGCCACGGGCGGCTGCGCGGGAACCGGATTCCACGGTTTCGGCGTCCTCACGTCCCGGCTCACGCAGGTGGGTGTGGATGTCCACCAGACCGGGCAGCGCGATCAACCCGTCCGCGTCGATGGCGGTCGCACCCACGGGACGTTGATCGACGAGGCGGCCCGATTCGACGAACAGGTCCGTTCGCGACCCGTCGGGCAGGGTCACCCCGGTGATGGCGAGTTTCGACATTGATTTCCTCCCGTCAGTCGGCCAGCAGGTGGTGCAGCACGCTCATGCGGACCGCGACCCCCGAGGAGACCTGATCGAGCACGATGGAACGCGGGTCGTCGGCGGCGGTGGAACTGATCTCCAGGCCCCGGTTCATGGGCCCGGGATGCGCGATCACCGCAGTGGGGCGCAGCCTGGTCAGCCGGGAGGCCGTCAGCCCGTAGGCCGCAACGTACTCCCGTTCCGAGGGAAAGAAACCGCCATGCATGCGTTCCCGCTGCACCCGCAGCATCATGGCGACGTCGACGTCCGAGATCACCTCGTCCAGGTCGGGGGTGACCTGCACCCCCCAGGTCTCCACCCCGGGAGGCAGCAGCGTGTGCGGGGCGACCAGCACCACCCGCGCCCCCAGCCTGCTCAGCAGCGCGACGTTCGAACGGACGACCCTGGAGTGCAGCAGATCCCCGGTTATGGAGACCAGCTTGCCCTCCAGGGTTCCCAGCCTGGTGCGGGTGAAGTGGGTCAGCATCGCGTGGGCGTCCAGGAGGGCCTGGGTCGGGTGTTCGTGGGTGCCGTCCCCGGCGTTGACCATGCAGGCCCGCACCCACCCCGCGGCCTGGGCCACCGATCCGGAACCCGGGTGGCGCATCACGATGGCATCCACCCCCATGGCGTCCAGGGTCATGAGGGTGTCGCGCATCGATTCGCCCTTCGAGACGCTCGACCCGCGGGCCGAGACGTTGATGGCGTCGGCGGAGAGCCACTTGGCGGCGAGCTCGAAGGAACTGCGAGTGCGGGTGGAGTCCTCGAAGAAGAGGTTCACCACGGTGCGGCCCTTCAGGTAGGGCAGTTTCTTGACCCGGGCCTCCTGCAGCTGATGCATCCGCCCGGCCAGGTGAAGGATCGAGTGGATCTCGTCGGTGCTGAGATCGGTGATGCTGAGCAGATGCTTCATGGCCGGGCTCCTCCGGGGCGGATCAGTGGCGGCTGCGTTCCTGGACCCGCAGGTTTCTTTCGGCCTCGTCGAGCCGCTCGCTCAACAGGCGCCGCACCTGGTCCGTGGGTTCACCTTCCGCGAGATAGCGGCGGAACCGCTCGATCACATCGGCTGTCGCCAGGGTTTCGGGGAACAACCACCTGAGCACCGCCCCGATGGCTGCGTAGCCCCGCGTTTCCCAGCCGTCCTCGCGTTTCGAGATGACCTCGGCCAGCTTCGCGTAGGCATCGACGTAGGGGGCCAGTACATCCTCCTGGCCGTAGTTGATGAACCCCACAGCAATGCTGCGGTGGGTCTCGTTCGGGATGTCGGGATCGGCGGTTGCCAGTCGCCACGCCTCGGCCTTGGCCTCGACGGTCGGAAGCCCGGCCCGGGCACCAGCGGCGCGCTCGGCGCCGGTGTTGGTGTTGTCCCTTTCCAGTTCGGCGGTGATCTCCTCCTCGCCAAAGACACCGCGTCGTGCCAGCGTGGTGACGATGAGCCAGCGCACCTCGGTGTCCACCGCGAGGTCGGTGGGAACCTCCTCGTCCTGCAGCCAGCCGCGGATCAGCTCGCAGGCGCTCTCGCTGCGGGCCACCCCGATCAGGGTCTTGGCGATGATGAGCTGCGCATCGGAACCGGGCTCGGCATCCTTGAGCAGCCCGGCCAGGCCGGTGACGAGCTTCATGTTCGCGGCCTCGCGAAGCTCGGGCGCCATAAACCGACCCGAGCAGACCGCGGCCTGAGCCAGAACCGTCGCGATGGCCGCCATGTCCTTCTCGGAACCGATGCCCTGGAGCGCCAGGGAGACCAGCTCCTGCGGTGCGATCTCGGCGTCGCGAACCGAGTCCCAGAACAACGACCAGGTGACGGCGCGCGCCAGCGGATCGGTCAACCTGTCGATCCCGGCCACCAGGGCGTTGCGGGACATCTCGTCGAGGCGGACCTTCGCGAAGGTGAGGTCCCCGTCGTTCAGCAGGACCACGTCGCGGCGGGCCCGTCCGACCAGAGCAGGCACCTCGGTGCGCTCACCGGAGACGTCGGTCTCCACGTAGTCGACGCGCTCCAGGCCGTTGTCGGTGTTGGCGTAGATGCCGATTCCGAGACGGTGGGTGCGCAGCATCGGCCAGGCCTCGGGCGCCGTCTGGACGATCGCGAACCGCGTGAAGGTGCCGGTCTCGTCGACCTCGAACTCGGCCCGCAGGGTGTTGACCCCCGCGCTTTCCAACCACTGCCCGGTGAACCAGGACAGGTCGCGCCCCGATGCGGCCTCCAGCTCGGTGAGCAGGTCGGCCAGGGTGGTGTTGCCGTGGGCGTGCTTGCGGAAGTAGTTCCCGACCCCCTTGGTGAAGGCCTCGATACCGACGAAGGAGACCAGCAGCTTCAACACGGAGGCGCCCTTGGCGTAGGTGATGCCGTCGAAGTTCTGTTCCACCTTCTCCAGGTCGCTCATGTCGGCGGCGATGGGGTGGGTGGTGGACAGCTGGTCCTGCAGATAGGCCCAGGCCTTGCGTTCGTTCGAGAACGAGGCCCACGGATTGGCTCCCGTGCCGTGCTTCCTGGCGATCTCGTCGGCCGCGAAGTGCGAGGCCCACTCGGCGAACGACTCGTTGAGCCACAGGTCGTCCCACCAGCGCATCGTCACCAGGTCGCCGAACCACATGTGGGCCAGCTCGTGGAGGATGGTGTTGTCGCGGGCCTCCATCTCGCGGGCGGTGACGCGGGAACGGAACAGGTACTGGTCGCGGAAGGTGACGCAGCCCGCGTTCTCCATGGCGCCGAAATTGAACTCGGGCACGAAGATCTGATCGTAGGAGTCGAATGCGTAGGGCACCCCGAAGGCCGACTCGAACACCTCGAAACCGCGCTGCGTGGTCTCGAGGATCCGGTCGGCGTCGAGGAATTCGGCCACCGACGCACGACAGGCAACGGATGCGGGCAGCACCCCGGCCGCGGACTTGATCTGACTCCTCACGACGTGGTACTCACCTGCCACCAGAGCGGTGATGTAGGTCGATATCACGGGGGTGGGGGCGTGCTCGAAACGTGCTGTCCCCTCCCCGGCAGGCTGGCCCTCGACGGAGCGGGAGTTGGTGAACACGCTCCAGTGGGCGGGCGCCAGAACGGTCAGCTGGAAGGTTGCCTTCTGGTCGGGCTGTTCGAAGGTGGCGTACATGCGCCTGGCATCCGCCGTCTCGAACTGGGAGTACAGGTAGACCTTGCCATCGGTGTCGACGAAACGGTGCAGTCCCTCACCGGTGCGGGAGTAGCGGCCGATGGCGTCGACGACGATCGTGTGGTTGCCCTCCGGAAGATCCTTCAACGGCAGCCGATAGCCGTCGAACTCGTCTATGGGAAGCGGGTTGCCGTCGAGGGTGGCGGAACGGATCTCATCCGCGATCACGTCCAGGTGGGTCGACCCGCCCCGTGAGACGAAGTCGAGCTCGGTGCGAGAGGCGAAGGTGCGCTCGGGATCGGCGACACCGTTTCCGGTCACGTCAACCGTCACCCGGTAGGCCCCAGCCTTGACGACGCCGGAGCGGAGGGCGGCTTCTTCGCGAGTGATATTGGCGGTTGCCATGGACACCTTCAATCATCGTTGCTGTTCTGCCAAGCTCAAGCACTTTATCGCATCATGCCCGGCGTGGGGATTGTGACAGCATGGGGGCCATGACAATTCCCCCCGAGAACGAACACCGTTGGCAGGAACTCAACCAGCTTCTCCTGGCCGCCAGCGACGCCTACTACGGGGGAGTCGAGCCCATCATCTCCGACGCCGAGTACGACGAACGGCTCAAGGAGCTCGCGGCCCTGGAGGACCGCCATCCCGAGCTGCGACGCCCGGACTCCGCCACAACGCGGGTGGCCTACGCGCGCGTCACCGAGTTCACCCCCGTCACCCACCGGCAGCGGATGCTGAGCCTCGACAACGTCTTCGACGAGACCGAACTGGCCGCCTGGCTGGCCAGGGTGCCCGCCGAGCACTACCTGTGCGAACTGAAGATCGACGGACTGGCGGTGAACCTCACCTATCTCGACGGCCGCCTCGCGCAGGCGGCCACCCGGGGGGATGGACGGGTGGGGGAGGACATCACCGGGAACGTCGCCACCATCCACGGCATTCCGCACCGGCTGCGTGGAACCGACATCCCCGCCGTGCTGGAGGTGCGAGGCGAGGTGTTCTTCCCCAAGCAGGCCTTCGCGGAGCTGAACGAGGCCCTGGAGGAGGCCGGGCAGCACCGGTTTGCCAACCCCCGCAACGCCGCCGCCGGATCGCTCAGGCAGAAGGACCCCAGGATCACCGCCACCAGACCCCTGCGGATGATCGTCCACGGCATAGGAACCCACGACGGCCTCTCCCTGACCCGCCAGAGCCAGGCCTACGAGGTGCTGGGCTCCTACGGGCTGCCGGTATCGGCCCACACCCGGGTGGTCGACTCGGCCGCCGCGGCCCGGGCCTACGTCACCCACCACGGCGAACACCGCCACGACGCCGAACACGAGATCGACGGGGTCGTGGTCAAGGTCGACGACCTGGCCGCCCAGCGCCGGCTGGGATCCACATCCCGGGCGCCGCGCTGGGCGATCGCCTACAAGTACCCACCCGAGGAGGTCCACACCCGGCTCCTCGACATCCGTGTCGGGGTCGGGCGCACCGGGCGCGTCACCCCGTTCGGGGCGATGGAACCGGTGCTGGTCGCGGGATCCACGGTCGCCATGGCCACCCTCCACAACGCCCACGAGGTGGCGCGCAAGGGGGTGCGGATCGGGGACACGGTGGTGCTCCGCAAGGCCGGTGACGTGATTCCCGAGATCGTCGCCCCCGTCGTCTCGCTGCGCGACGGCAACGAACGCGACTTCGTGATGGCCACCCACTGCCCGGCCTGCGGCACCGCCCTGGCGCAGCAGAAGGAGGGCGACAAGGACCTGCGCTGCCCGAACGCCCGCAGCTGCCCCAGCCAGCTCAGGGAACGCCTTTACTCGCTGGCCGCCCGCGGGGCCTTCGACATCGAGGCGCTGGGCGAGGTGGGAGCCCGTGACCTCCTGGAATCCGGCTTGCTGACCGACGAGTCGGGCCTGTTCGCGCTCACCGAGGAGGACCTGGCCCGCAGCTCCATCTACGCCACCCGGCGGGGAATCACCGCCAACGGGCTGAAGCTGCTGGAAAACCTGGCTGCCGCCAAGCAGCAGCCCCTGTGGCGGGTGCTGGTGGCGCTGTCCATCCGCCACGTCGGCCCCACCGCGGCCCGCGCGCTCGCGTCCCGTTTCGGGAGCATGTCCGCGATCCGCGCCGCCTCCGTCGATGAACTGGCCGACACCGAGGGCGTGGGCCCGGTGATCGCCCAGTCGCTGAAGCTGTGGTTCGAGGTGGACTGGCACGCCGACATCGTCGAGGCCTGGACCACCGCCGGGGTCCGGATGGCCGATGAGCTCCCCGGACCGGGCAACGACGACCGGCCCTCCGCCGCTCTCGAGGGACTGACCGTGGTCGTCACGGGAAGCCTCGAGGGATTCACCCGCGACGGGGCCAAGGAAGCCATCGTCTCCCGGGGCGGCAAGGCCGCCGGGTCGGTGAGCCGGAAAACCAACTACGTGGTGGTGGGGGAGAACGCCGGCAGCAAGGCCACCAAGGCGGAGGAACTGGGGCTGCCCATCCTCGACGAGGCGGGATTCCTGATCCTCCTGGAGAAAGGACCCGCGGGGCTCAGCGACGGCGGCGACGCGGCAACATCTGTGCCCGGATCGCCCGGTGACGAGTGACCAGTCCGCTGATGCCGTCGCGCCCCAGTTCCCGTGGCGTGCCCCGATTGTTCATGGGAACAGTCTAGGAACGCACTAGGGTGGGGCGGCATGGGTCCCCACTCAACAGCTTGGGTCACGAAGGTCAGCGACGAGGCCATCCGAGCTTCCTGGGGTGATGCCACGTTCCTGCGGGGACGTTCCTACGAGGCCTCCGGGCACGTCCTGAAGTACTCCACGGACCGCACCGGCTCCATCGAAGCGGTGGTCAAGGGCAGCGGAAGAAAGGTCTACCGGACGTTCCTCCACCACGACCACCGAGGGATCAACAGCGCCTGCTCGTGCCCGATGAGAATGGGGTGCAAACACGCCGTGGCGGTGCTGCTTGCCGCGCGGGAATCGGCGATGGAGACCGTTTTCCCGGCGTCCTCCTGGGAGAACGCGCTGGCCGGGCTGCTGCCCGCAACCGAGACCGAGGGGAGGCCCGTCGAACTCGGCCTGGAGTTCCGGATCGACGGTCCACTGGAGCAGCCGAACGGACTGGTGTTGCGTCCCCTGCGGCTCGGGAAACAGGGCTGGATCAAATCCCAGGCCGGCTGGTTGGACATCGTCACGAATTACCGGGGGGTGAACTACGAATCCGCGCAACGCGAGGTTCTGTTGCAAATGGCGAGGCTCACGGGGCGCCACCAGTACACCTACAGCACCCCGGCCTCGGTTTCCCTGTCCGACCTCGGCCCACTGGGCTGGTCGCTCCTGAGTCAGGGCGTGGACGCCGGAATCCAGCTGATCGCGGGCCAGGGATTCCAGGACGTGGAGGTCGGATTCGAACCGGTCAGGATCTGGCTGGACGTCGATCTCCGAGACGACGGGTCGCGACAGCTCGCGATGTCCGGGGACCTGGGGCCGGTGCCCCCGGGTAGTCGGCGATTCCTGATCGGGGAACCGGCCCACGGGGTGGGGGAGCTGGGACCGGGCGGCCGGTTGCGTCTGCGCCCACTGGCCGGGACGGTGCCCGACGCGATCCGCGGGTTGTTCAACCGGAACCTGACGGTCACTATCCCGGCCCAGGACGCAGGGCGGTTCCAGCTGATGTATCTCCCGGCGCTGGTGCAGAGAGGACTCGTCCCACCGGGCACGTGGGACCCGGAGGACCTCCCACACCCGGGGATGAAACGCGACATCGACGGTGGTTTCCCCCGCTACATACCTGAAACC
>CAJPNZ010000060.1 GCA_905372155.1 Propionibacteriaceae bacterium | reverse complement strand
CCACCGGCGAGGGGGCTGGGTCATTCGGTGCTGCATTCCCGGCTGCCGATGAAGTTGCCTGCCCGGTGGCTGGAGACGTTGGTTCCGGGGCGGAACTGTTCTGGCTGACGTTCGTCGACAACCACCAACCGCTTCCGACCAGCAGACAGAGCACTAACACCAGGACGCCCCATAACACCGCGTTGTTCTGCCTCCTGTGCGGCGATGGGACTATGACGGGACGCTCCGCGGCGTCCTCCTCCGCCTTGACCTGCTCCGTCCACTCGGTGCCGTTCCAGAAGCGTTCTTGGGAATCGTCCTGTGGGTCTGGGTACCAACCTGGTTCTGACATGGTCATCATCCTATGAGTTGGGGCAGTCACCACCCCGGGACGGCGAGGTGTGTTTACGAGTTCAGGCTGAGCTCGGCCAGCGCGGCGTTGACAGCCGCCAAGGTCGCGGAGTCATCCTGGGGAACGAGGGAGAGGACCACCTGCTTGCGCGACTTCTCCGGATAAAGCGCCACGGCAAGCGTGTCGCCTGCGCCACCCTCGACCGGGATGTGAACCTGGAGCACGACGGTGCCGTCATCCCGGTTCTCCGTGATCCGAGTCACCTCGGCGGCGGGTTTGTTGTTGTAAAACGTCGGGCTTGCTATCACACATTGAACGACCCGTACGGCGCTGCTCGTGGCGCTGTCGAAGCCATCCTCCTTCTTGAGGACGCCGACGGTGACGACGGCCTGTCCGTCGCGACCCGGATAGGTCTTCGTCATCGAATTCGACTGGTGGATGAAACCGTAGCTGACCGGTGATGGGGAGAAGCCCTGTATCGCCGGATAGCTGAGGCCCCCTGGTGACATGATGCGCCCCTCGGTCAGCTCCCCTTGGGCATCGTTGGCAGTTGCCGGACAATTGCTCTCCCCGCGCAACACATCGCCCACCTTGATTCCCACGCTGGAACTTCCCGAGGCGTCGGGGGCCGTCGGGGCGCCGGCGGAGGCCCCCGACGCCGTGTTCTGTGATGCGGGAGAGCTGGGCTGGCTCGTGGACTGTGGCCTGTTCACCAGCAGCAACAAACCGCCCCCGATGAGCAGGGTGATGACCATGCCCACTGCCATCCACAACACGATGTGCCGGGAGTTTCTGGGCGACGAGGACACGGCGGCCGACTGAAGCTGGCCCTGCGGGTAACCGGACGTCTGCGGTTGCGTCGGGTAACCCGACTGGGGCTCGGGCGGCGTGGCTGCTGAAGTTGCTGGCACGGTTGGCGGGTTCTGCACGTGCACGGTCCAGCGGACGCCGTCCCAGTAGCGTTTGCGGTGCGGATTCTGCGGATCTGGATACCAACCGGGGGGAGCAGCCATGGGGTCCATGGTAGAGGGCGCGTTGGATGCTGCCGGGCAAACCCGTGAAAGATGTTTCGCCGCCTGACTCTTTCAGGAACGGCTCAGGGAATCCAGGCTCCTCCCGACCAGCTCTTTTCGAGAAGAATCGCCGATGGGTGCCTGGGTGTGGAACAGCGTGACGGTGTCGGCGGCTCCTTGGTCCAGGATGACCACCACCACCTCGTCGCCGAGCACTTCGTAGTAGCCGGGTTCATTCCAGAAGTTGGCCCGGATCAGCCATCCCTCCACGCCGTCCGCGGTGCGGAAGGACTTGTCCTCCAGGACCTCGACCCGATCCAGGTGGCGGTAATAGTAGGAGGTCGACAGGCAGCTGGTGAGTTGCTTGGCAGCGGTTCTGGTGTCCGCGCTGTAGTCCTTCTTCGACAACTGCCCGATTGCGGTCACAGCCACCCAGGAACCTGTCACCGGGTCGTCCTGTCCGGAACGCTCCGAGGTGAAGTCAATGAACTGTCCTCCGTTCTCCCGCCAGCCGGGAACCCCCTGGTACTTCACACCTCCGGAGGAGAACCAGCCGTTCTGGGATGTGTTCGGGCTGGTCCCCCGAACTATGGGGCATGCGGTGGGGCGTCCCTGACCGTCGGTCGGCTGGGGAGATGTTGGAGTCTCTGACGGCGCGGTCTCGTCCCATTGGCGACCGGATGGGCGGGCCGAGTTCGTGTCCGTGGGGGCGCTCCAGGGGTTGTTCTTCCAGGGTTGCCAGAGGACGACGGAAACCACGATCAGGACCACGAGAATCCCTGCTCCGAGAGCCCACGCGCTGCTGCGGAGCAGGGTGCGTTCATCGGTTTTCGCCGCGGCGGTGTCCTCCCAGCTTTCCCCGTTCCAGTAACGGGGGGTCTCGGAACCGTCGGGATCGGGGTACCATCCGGGCGTCGCCATGAAACCCATTATGGGGCTCCGGTTGAGTACGTTCATTCGGGGTTTCCGGCAGGGCGTGGCGCCTGAGGAGGGGAAGGCTGCGGCACACTAGTGCCATGGACAGGCAGACAGAGTTCGTGCTGCGCTCGATGGAGGAACGAGGCATCCGTTTCGTGCGCCTCTGGTTCACCGATGTGCTGGGATCGCTGAAGTCGGTGGCCATCGCGCCCGCCGAGGTCGAGGGGGCCATAGCAGAGGGAGTTGGTTTTGACGGCTCGGCCATCGAGGGGTTCGCCCGAGTCTACGAATCGGACATGGTCGTTCGTCCGGATCCGTCGACCTTCCAGGTGCTGCCCTGGCGGCAGACGGATCGTGGCACTGCCCGGATGCTGTGCGACATCCAGTTGCCCGATGGGTCCCCGAGCTTCGCCGATCCCCGGCACGTGCTGAAACGCGCCCTGAAGAAGGCGGCTGACCTGGGGTTCACCTTCTACATCCATCCGGAGATCGAGTTCTTCCTGCTCGGCCAGCTCAATCCACCGGTTCCCCTCGACGACGGCGGCTACTTCGATCACACCACCCTCGGCGACGGAACCGATTTCAGGCGCGACGCCATCACGATGTTGGAGCAGATGGGCATCTCCGTGGAGTTCAGCCATCATGAGGGGTCACCGGGACAGCACGAGATCGATCTTCGCTACGCGGATGCCCTGACCATGGCGGACAACATCATGACCTTCCGGGTGGTGATCCGGGAGGTGGCCGTCTCCCAGGGCATTCGCGCGACGTTCATGCCGAAACCTTTCTCAGAGCATGCAGGGTCCGGCATGCACACCCACATGTCGCTGTTCGAGGGGGACACCAACATCTTCCACGACGGCGCCGACGAGTACCGGTTGTCGAAGACCGCCAGGCAGTTCGTCGCAGGCCTGTTGCGGCACGCCCCGGAAATCACTGCGGTGACAAATCAATGGGTCAACTCCTACAAACGCCTGATGGGTGGTTCCGAAGCTCCCACCTGCGTCTGCTGGGGGCGGGCCAACCGATCTGCACTGATCCGGATTCCCCAATTCTCGCCGGGCAAGGCCAGCTCGGCTCGTATCGAGTACCGTGCTCCGGATCCGGCCTGCAACCCTTACCTGGCCTTCGCCCTCATGCTGAACGCCGGTATCGCAGGTATCGAGAACGAGTACCCGCTGCCGGAGGAAACCGAGGACGCCGTGTGGCGGTTGACCGAGAAGGAACGCCGGTCGCTGGGGGTGAGTTCCCTACCACGCAGCCTTGACGAGGCATTGCGGCTGATGGAGGGCTCAGAGTTGGTGGCGGAGACGCTGGGGGAGCACGTTTTCGACTACTTCATGCGGAACAAACGTGCGGAATTTGAATCCTACCGGAGGCAGGTCACCCCGTGGGAGGTGGAGAGGCACATCAAGGTGCTGTGATCGGGAATATCGCGGCCACTCGCTCCGCCTGGGAGCCGGAGATCTTCACCTCGGCCTCTGCCCAGCAGAGCCGCCCCGTCGCCAGGCCCAGGAGGGTTGAAGGTTCCATCTCCACCACGTTCGGAGGTGTTCCCCGGGTGTGTTTCGGGCCATCCCCGAAACCAACCTGGACTGCGGCCCAGGGTGGAACCCGAACCTCGATCGAGGCTCCTGGATGAAGTTCGCCCAGCCTCGCGCAGAAAGCACGACAGCAGGCCGCCATCAAGGTGCGTCCCAGAGCCAGGCCATGTCTGCCCGCGGAATCTGCTGCCCTCAACAACACCCCTGTCAGATCTGGGGTGCGTCGATTCAATTCGCCGTCAAGGGACAGGTCCAGGGCGGTGGCTTCGGTGGGGTCAACCGCAGCCAAGCACTCGCGGAGATCCCGCAACTCTGCGATGGTCTTCTCGTCGGCGCTGAACATGCGGTAATCCTAGACAGGATCTGTGTGGCGAGGGCCGTTAGGGTGGAAATGTGAACAGGGTCAGTACCACGGTGGGGGAGTTCGCGAGACGTGGCTTCGAACATCCCGGGAATGCTGCGAGGACGTGGCAGGACTGGCGCGCCCGGCTGGAATCCGAACCCCCGGTGCCCCTTCACGCGTTCAGTCGGGCCGCTGACAGGGACCAGGCCCTGGAATGCATGGTCGGTATCGGTGAGCGGGAACCCGCTGTGCTCGCGCGAATCGCGGTCACCCCGGAGTGGCTGGACCGGGTGCTGCTCGTGCTCGGAGGATCCTCCGTGCTCGCGCGTTTTCTGGTTAAGAATCCCGGGGAGCTCGAAGCACTCGCAACCGCTCGCGGGCCGCGGAGAGACGGCTGGAAGAAATACATCCGGTCGCGGGCCACGGACGAATCCGGCCAGGTCGACGCGGATCTGCTCCGCCGGGCGAATCATGCCGCCTTGGTGCAGGTCGCGTCCAGGGATCTGGCCAGCGAGGATCCTCTGTCACTGGTGGATGACATCGCGGCTGAACTGAGTCACGTCACGGATGCGGTTCTTGAATGTGCTCTTGAATGTGCGCGGGCCGAGGTGCCCGGATCCTCCTCGGTGCGGATAGCGGTGGTCGCTATGGGAAAGGCCGGGGCCGAGGAACTCAACTACATCTCGGACGTCGACGTGATCTACGTCGCGGAACCCACCGATGGCGGTGATCACGACGAGGCCATGAGGGTGGGGACGAAAGTGTGCGCTGCCATGGCCCGGATCTGTTCGGCACACACATCTGAGGGCACCATCTGGCCGATTGACGCCGCCCTGCGTCCCGAGGGCAACGCCGGTCCCTTGGTGCGCAGCCTCGCTTCCTGCGCCATCTACTACGGCAAGTGGGCGAAGAACTGGGAGTTCCAGGCCCTTCTGAAGGCGCGCCCCGCAGCGGGGGACCGGGAGTTGGGGCAGGCATTCTGCGATATGGTGTCCCCGTTGGTGTGGGAGGCGGCGCAGCGCCCGGGATTCCTGCCGGACGTGCGAGCCATGAGGAACCGGGTCATCTCCCTGATCCCTGCCAAGGAGGCCGATCGGGAAATCAAACTCGGTGTCGGGGGGCTGAGGGACACCGAGTTCACCGTGCAACTCCTGCAGCTCGTCCACGGTCGGGGGGACGAACGGGTGCGTGCCCGTGGCACCTTCGATGCGCTGCGTGCTTTGGTCGCCTTCGGTTACATCGGGCGCGATGACGGTGCTGACATGGCCCGGGCCTACCGGTTCCAGAGAGTTCTGGAACACCGGGTTCAGCTCCGTAGAATGCGTCGCACCCACCTTGTGCCGGATGACGAACCGGGGTGGACCCATCTCGCCCGTGCCATCGGGAAAACCCCCGATGAGGTCAAGAACATGTGGCGCGCCAGCACCCGCGCGGTGGAGAAACTCCAGCAACGCATCTTCTTCTCCCCCTTGCTCGACGCAGTCTCCGCCATTCCCACGGCAGAACTGCGGCTCTCCACGGATGCGGCCCAGGAGCGCCTGCGAGTACTCGGTTTCGAGGATGCCCGGTCGGCCCTGGGGCACATCCAGGCACTTACGAACGGTTCCACGAGGGCGGTTGAGATCCAGCGGCAACTCATGCCCGCCATGCTGGGTTGGTTCGCCGAGGGGCCGAACCCCGATTACGGCCTGCTTGCCTTCAGACAACTTTCCGAAGCGTTGGGCACTAGCTCCTGGTATCTGCGGGCGCTGCGTGACGAGGGATGGATGGCTCAGCGGCTGGCCCACATCGCATCCTCCAGCCGTTACGTGGTCAATCTGCTGATGCGGGCTCCCGAGATGGTGCAGATGCTTGCCCACAGCGAGAATCTGGAGCTCCGGCCACGCGATTTGCTCTCCAGGTCCATGAGCCGGGACATCGAGCGGGCCTCGGACAGGGCCGCAGCGGTGGCGTCGGTCCGGGCGCTGCGCCGGTCCGAACTGTGCCGGATAGCGTTGGCCGACGTGCTGGGAGCCGCGGACGTCACCACGGTGGGTCTGGCACTCAGCGACCTGGCGGGAGCCACGCTGGACGCAGCGCTGGAACTTGCCCGACGAGAGGTGGAGGCGCCACCCGTCGGGGTGATCGGCATGGGCCGCTGGAGCGGCTGCGAACTCGGCTACGCCTCTGACACGGACGCGATGTTTGTCATTCCCGACGGTTCTGGGCCCGAGGAGCAGGCGGCAGCGACCCGGCTCGTCCGCCTGGCCTGCGATCTCGTCGGAAAACCCGGACCCGAGCCGGCGATGGTGGTGGACGCCGGTCTGCGTCCCGAGGGGAAGGGCGGGCCGCTCGTACGAACCGTGTCTTCCTACCTCACCTACTACGCGAAGTGGTCCTCCGTCTGGGAGGCGCAGGCACTGCTGCGGGCCCGTCCCGCGGCCGGCGAGCAGGAACTGGCATCCGCCGTACTCGGGGAACTGGGAGGGCTGCGGTACCCGGACGGGGGTCTCACCACCGCGCAGGTGGCCGAGATTCGTCGGTTGAAGTCGCGGATGGAAAACGAACGCATTCCCCGGGGCATGGACAAGGAGCGTCACCTCAAGCTCGGATCAGGCGGGCTGTCGGATGTGGAGTGGGCTGTGCAGCTGCTCCAGCTGCAGCACGCCGGCACCCGGTCCGCGTTGCGCACGCCCTCCACGCTCCAGGCCATTGACGCGGCGGAGGGACTCGAGCTGCTGACCGCCGAACAGGCCGCCGACCTGAGAGAGGGATGGCTGCACGTCAGCCGGGTTCGCAACGCCATCATGCTGGTGCGTGGCCGGCCCGGCGATGCCCTGCCCGTCGACTACCGGGAGCAGTCGGCCGTCGCCGAACTGGCCGGATACGGCCCGGGTCAGCGCTCCAGGCTCGTCGACGACACGATCCGGGTCATGCGACGCGCGTCCAAGGTGGTCAACCGGGTGTTCTGGGACGAGATGCCCGAGGAGTGAGCTCGCGGCCCCGTCCGGGATGGGATAAGGTGTTGCCGACGCATCCGGGGTCGGTGAAAGTCCGAACCGGCGGTGACAGTCCGCGACCCTCGCGGCCCGGTTTGAACGGGTCAACAGGTTGATCCGGTGAAACTCCGGGACCGACAGTGAAAGTCTGGATGGGAGGAGCGCGTCGACGGTCCACACCGGCAGGGGTGTGGACGCTGTGCGTGCACCCCGGGCCGAGGAAGGACCGGGGTTTTCTTGACCGAGCAGCAAACGCGACGTGGCCGGCTCGTCGCCCGGGCCGGGCTGTGGTCCGCCTATCCCGCCCGCACCCGGCCGGTTTCCCTCGGAGCGCGTGTCCTACCCCCCCTCGTGGCCGTGCTGGTGGCGCTGCTCACCTGGTGGCTGCTCACCCGGGTCACCCCTGCGGTATTGCTCCCGGACCCGGTGGCCGTGGTCTCTCGTGCCGCCCGCTGGGTGGGTTCCGGAATCGCATGGCGCTACGTCGAACCAACCTTGGTGGCGGCGCTTCTCGGATCCGCCCTGTCCATTGCCGTCGCCCTGCCGCTGGGATTCACGATCGCCCACTCACGGCTGCTCGCGGCCGTCGCCGAACCCTTCATAGCCTTTTCCCAGACGGTTCCGCTCGTGGCCGTCGCACCGCTGCTGGTGCTGTGGATCGGGTACGGCACCATTCCCGTCGCAGTCCTCTGCTCGGTGATCGCGTTCTTCCCCATGGTCACCACCACCGTCGTGGGATTGCGTGGCCTGGACATGCGCGTGATCGAGACCGCTTGGCTCGACGGGGCGGGAGGTTGGCGGCGCCTCGTCCACGTCGAGGCTCCGATGGCCGCTCCCGCCGTCCTGGCCGGGGTGCGTGGGGGAGTGGTGCTGTCCATGACCGGCGCGATCGTCGGTGAATTCGTCATGGGCGGACAGGGGCTCGGAGTCCTGCTCACCCAGTCCCAGCAGGCAGTGGACACCGTCGGGGTTTTCACGGTCCTGGCCCTACTGGCGATCATCGCAGCCGTTCTCGTGTCCCTGATGGGCCTCGTCGAACGCGTCGCCAACCGAAACCTGCAAGGAGAACACCTATGAAACCGAACCGTCGCTCATTCCTCCTCGGTGTCGCTGCCCTCGGCGGGACGACCCTGGCCGCCTGTGGCGGGCAGGCGGGGCAACAGAACACCACCACGAACGGGACGACCATCACCGTGGGGCTCACCTACATTCCGAACATCCAGTTCAGCCCCTTCTACGTAGCCGAATCCGAGGGACTCTTCAAGGACGCCGGAATCAGCCTGACCCTCAGGCACCACGGAACCCAGGAGGGCCTGTTCACCGCGCTGGCGGCGGGAGAAGAGCAGGTGGTGTTCGCATCCAGCGACGAAGCTGTGGTCTCGGCCGCAGGGGGAATGCCTGAACTGCGCACCTTCGCCACCTGCTACCGGCAGTACCCGGGGGTGATCCTCGGCGCCGGTGACATCGCGGATCTTTCCAGTCTCGCCGGGAAAACCCTGGGGGTGCAGGGGCGGTACGGAGCAGGTTGGTACACAACCCTCGCCGCGCTGGACCGCGCAGGTCTCGGAGAGGACCAGGTGGGCATCACCGAGATCGGGTGGACACAGGTAGCAGCACTGACCACCGGCAAGACGGATGCCGTCGTGGGGTTCAGCAACAATGAGGCCGTTCAGTTGAAGGCCGCGGGGTTCCCCTACAACCAGCTTGACGTGGTCGACAAGGACAAACCGAACCTGGTCGGTCCCGGGCTGGTCACCCGGGAGGGTGTCCTTCCCGTCGAGCAGCTCAAACTGATCGCGCAGGCCGTTCTCGAGGCGGAGAACCGGATCCTGAACAACCCCGAACTGGCGCTCAGGGCCACCGAGGCGCAGGTCCCCGCCCTCGCGGAGGAAGCCCAGCGGAAACAGGCGGAAGCGGTCCTCGAGGCCACCAGCAAATTCTGGTTGGGGACGGACGGAAAGGCCTCGGTGAAGGTCGAGCGGGATGATTTCACCCGGATGGGGGAGTTCCTCGCCCGAGTCGGGATCATCGAGGCCGCCCCCGAGAACACGGTCCTGGAAGTGGGTTGAGGGGCTCCCGGGAGAAGGAACGACGAAATCAGCCGGATCGGTGCCGCACACGAGTCGCCGTGAAACCAGGTTTCACGGCGACTCGTGTGCGAGGTCCGTGGGGTTTCGCGGTACCGGGACGGCTCCGCTGACGTGGCCCCTCAGACGCCGAGCAGCTCGCGCAGCTCCGGGTGGGCCAGGCCGGCGACGCCCGCCCGCGCCTCGGCGGCGTTCACGCAGGCCCTGGCGGCCTCCGCCATGGCGCGGCAGGTGGCCAGCTCGTGCAGGCCGAGGGCGAACCGGACCAAGGGCATCCGTCCTGGTGACATGGAAAGCGAGGAGATTCCCAGGCCGGTCAGCACCAGGGCCATCAGCGGGTCACCCGCCGACTCGCCGCAGACCCCCACGGGCCGCTCATTGATCCGGCCGCCCTCGCAGGCCGCCGCCACCAGGTCGATCACCGCGGGCTGGAACGGGTCCAGGAGGTCCGCGAGTTCCCCGACCATCCGGTCAGCGGCCATGGTGTACTGCGACAGGTCATTGGTGCCGATGCTCGCGAAATCACAGCCAGCAAGGAGGTGACGGGAACGCAGCGCGGCGGACGGCACCTCGATCATGATGCCCGCCACGGGCAGCCCCGCTTCGTGGGCGGTTTCCGCGAAGGCCTGTGCCTGATCCGCCGTGGCGATCATGGGGGCCATCACTTTCACGCTCGCCCCGGTGCGGCGCTGCGCCTCCGCCAGGGCGGCGAGCTGGTCCCGCAACAGGTCGGGGCGTTCCTCCATCAGACGGTAGCCCCGGCGGCCCAAAGCTGGGTTGGGTTCCGGTCCCAGATCCGCGAACGCAAGTGGTTTGTCGGCCCCGGCATCGAGGGTGCGTACCGTGACGGGCCGGGTCCCGAAAGGCGCCAGTACCGCCTCGTACAGGTCCGCCTGCTCCGCCACGCCGGGCGCGTTCTGGGCGTCCAGGAACACGAACTCGGTGCGGAACAGGCCAACCCCTTCGGCGGCCGTGAGCGCGGCGGCACGGGCGTCGTTGACGTCCCCTATGTTTGCCAGCAGCGCCACCGGGTGCCCGTCGGAGGTGCTGCCCGGCGAGGTCAGTTCGTTGAGCTGCGCCAGGCGTTCGCTCCGGGCCCGTAGTTTCGTCTTCACGGTCTCGTCGGGATCCAGCACCACGGCCCCGGACTCGCCGTCGAGGGCAACGGTGGTTCCATCGGGGATCTCGAGCGCCCCGGCCACTTGGACGGCGGCAGGCAGGCCGCGCTGCGCCGCGAGGATCGCGGTGTGACTCGTCCTGCCTCCCCCAGAAGTGATGATGCCCAGCACCAGGTCCGGGGAAAGCATGGCGGTTTCCGCGGGAGCCAGGTCCTCGGCCACCACGATGCTCGGTTCCGTGAGCTCGGGAACCCCCGGAACCGGGCGGCCCAGGAGAACGGCCTCCGCCCGCATCCCGACGTCGCGCAGGTCAGCGACCCGCTCGGCGAAATATCCGCCGAGGGCCTCGAACTGCTCCGCATAGCCGGCGACCGCGGCCTGCAGCGCATGAGCGGGGCCGGTGTGGCCGTCGAGGTTCTGTTCGACGGCCTCGATCAGTCCAGGGTCGCGGGCGATCATGGCGGCGGCGGCAACCATTTCCGCGGCGTCGCCCTCCAGTTTTGCCGCCTTGGCGTCGAGATCATCCGCGACGACGGACAGGCTATCCGCAACCTTTGCCAGGTCCTGTTGTGGATCCGCCGAGCAGGGTTCGGTCGCGGGCAGGGGCTGGGGCGGCCGGACGACGGCCACCGGGCCGATGGCGCTGCCGGGGGAGACTCCGATTCCGGTCAGGGTGCGCATGGTGCTGATCATCCCTTCGCGTCGTGGTCGACGGCGAGGAAGGCCACGAGCTCGTCGAGGAAGGCGTCGCCGTTCTCCGCGTCGCAGGAGAGTTCGACCTCCTCCCCGCACTTGACGCCCAGGGACATCACCGCCAGCATCGATGCCGCGTTGACGGGTTTCCCGCCGGGGCGGGCGATGGTCACGGGCAACCCGGAGCGGGTGACCTTCTGGACGAACAGGCTCGCCGGGCGGGCGTGAAGGCCGACGGAGGAGGCGATGATTGCGGTGCGGGTGGTCATGGTTTTTCCTTGTCTGTGTTCGGGTTGCCCGTGCTCAGCCGGTGAGCACGGTGTTCAGGTCTGGTTCGGGAGTGCTCGTGACCGCCACGGCCGCGATGTCCTCGGGGCCCGGCACGGCGCTGCCGGGCAGGGCCACCGCGGCCGCCCCCCACGCGACTCCCCGGTTCAGGGCGGTCGCCGGGTCGCCCCCCGCGGTGAGGGCGCTGAGAACCCCGGCCAGCAGGCAGTCACCGGCACCCACCGTGGAACGCGGCTCGGTGACGGTGGCCCTGGCGTGGTGGATGACATCGGAGTCCACCCACAGGGCACCGTCGGCGCCCAGGCTCACCACGACCACTCCGATTCCGCCCGCTATCAGTTCGCGGGCGGAATCGACCACGGCCCGCAGGGTGGGAAGTTCTCGGCCGGTCAGTTCGGAAAGCTCCTCCCGGTTGGGTTTGATCAGCCAGGGTTTGGCCGCCACGGCGGCGGCCAGCGGGGCCCCCGACGTGTCGACGGCGACCCTGCCGGGGTGCCGGGCGATCATCCCCGCGAGGAACGCCTCGTCCGTGCCCGGCGGCAGGCTGCCGCACAGAACCACGGGGCCGGTTGCCCCGTCCACGGCTTTCCCGAGCCGTTCCACCTCGTCGGGGGACAACTCGGGCCCGGGTTCGTTCACCTTGGTGGTGACCCCCGCGGGATCGACGATGGCTATGTTCGTCCGTGTGGTCCCCGCGATGGGGACGGCGTCGAAGGGAACCCCGGCGTTCTGTAGCAGGCGGGCCAGCAGTTCACCGTCTGGGCCGCCCAACGGCAGCACGGCACGGGCGGGATGGCCGTTGCGGATCAAGGCGTGGGCCACGTTCACCCCCTTGCCCCCCGGGTCAATGCGGCTGCTGACGGCTCGGTTCACCTCGCCCGGCAGCAGGTTCTCCACAAGCACGGTGCGGTCGATGCTCGGGTTCGATGTCAGGGTAACGATCATGCGCGGGCCACCTCCATGCCTGCGTTGTCGAATGCCTCGGTGGTTTCGTCGTCGAGGCGGGAATCGGTGATGAGGAGCGAGACCTCCTCGACGTCGGCGAAGCGCTGGAAATGGCTCAGACCGGCCTTGCTGGCGTCCGCCAGCACGATTCGGCGCCGGGAGGCCGCGACCATGGCCCGCTTCGCATCGGCCTCCGCCAGGTCCGGGGTGGTCATGCCCCGGTCCAGGCTGAAACCGTTGGTGCCCAGAAAAGCGACGTCTATGTACGTCCCGCTCAGAGCCCGTTCCACCCAGGACCCCACCGCGGCCCCGGTGCGGGTTCTGACCTGCCCCCCCAGCAGGTGCAACTGGAGATCGGGGTGGTCCGAGAGCACGGCCGCTATGGCCACCGAGTTGGTCACCACCGCCAACCCCAGGTCGTTTGTCAGCAGCCGGGCCAGCGCCAGGGTGGTGGTGCCGGAATCCAGCAGGATGGTGCCCTGGCCGGGCAGCTCCGCCAACGCCCGTTCGGCGATGCGCTGCTTTTCACCCGCCCCGACCCCGAGGCGCTGCAGGATGCTTGGCTCGCGGTCGGTCTGGGCCACGGGCAGGGCCCCGCCGTGGACGCGCCTCACCAGCCCCCGCTGTTCGAGAACGGTGAGATCACGCCTCACGGTTTCGGGGGTGACGCCGAGCCGCTCCGAGATCTCCGTGACGTCCACGCGCCCCTGGGTATGGGCTGCGTCGACGATGGCCTCCTGCCTTTCGGCGGCGTACCGGATCCGGGAGGTCGGGACGGTGGCGTTCATCAGATCTCCTGTCAGGGTTCCACGGTGACCTTGATGGCCTCACCGCGCTCGACGATCCCGAATGCGTCCATCACGTCACGGAGCCTGATGCGGCGGGTGATGAGGTCGGCCACGGGCACCTCACCACTGGCAATGTAATCCAAGGCCCGGCGGTTGTGCTCAGGCGCCGAACCGTTGGCGCCGTGAATGTGCAGCTGCCGGTAGTGGACGAGGTTGGAGTCCAGCGTGATGGTCGGGTTCGTCTTGGGAAGCCCGCCGAAGAAACTGATCCTCCCGTTGCGGGCCGCCATCGAGACCGCCTGCTCCTGGGTGATGTTCGCGGGGGTGGCGGTGATGATCACGTCCGCGCCCCGTCCGCCGGTGAGTTTCAGGATTTCCTCGACGATGTTCACCTCGGATGCGTTGATCACGACATCCGGCTTCACCGCATCGGCCGACATCTTCAACCGTTCGGAATTGATGTCGACCAGGATGATGCGCCCGGCCCTGTGCACTCCGCGGGCGATGCGCACGTGCAGGCAGCCGATGGGGCCGGCACCGAAGATCACCACGTCATCGCCCGGTTCGATTCCGAGCTGCTCCTGGGCGTTGATGGCGCAGGCGAAGGGCTCGGCCGCGGAAGCCTCTGCGAAACCGACCCCGTCGGGGATGCGGTTCATGCCGTCGACCGCCAACACCTCGCGGGGAACGATCATGTACTCGGCGAAACCTCCGTCGTACTGGTAGCCAACGGAGGTCTGGTTCTGGCAGACGGCCATCCATCCCTTCCGGCACTCATGGCACTTCCCGCAGGGAACCGCGGCTATGACCTGGACCCGGTCGCCGGGTTTCCAGTCGCCGGCGACACCGGAACCGACCTCCACCACCTCACCCGCGATCTCGTGCCCGATGATGCGGGGCGGGGCCAGGTTCTGGTGCCCGTTCTTGCGGATCTTCACGTCGGTTCCACAGGTCGAGCAGTTCTTCACCCGGATCTTCACCTCATCGGTTCCGCAGGTGGGTTCCGGCACGTTCTCCAGGCGCAGGTCCTCAGGGGCGTAGAAACGCAGGGCGAGCATTCAGTTCTCCTTTCCGAAGGCGCCGAGCAGGCGCAGGACGTCGTCAGGGTCGGTGGTGGTGCGCAGCTGGGCGGCGGCGTCGGGATCCATCAGCACCTCGGCGAGTTCGCCGAGGATCTCGACGTGTTCCTCACCGCGGCTCGCGATCGGGATGCAGACGAACACCCGTTCGCCGTCCCAGTCCACCCCACCCGGGAATTGCAGGAAACCGAGGCAGGTGCGCTGGATGTGCTCCCGTGATTCGTTGGTGCCGTGGGGGATCGCGACCCCCTCCCCGAGGTAGGTGGGCACCTGGTGTTCGCGTTCGAACATGGCATCGGCGTAAGGCTGGGTCACGGCGCCGACGGCGACAAGCAGGGAACCGCACTGCGTGATGGCATCGGTTTTGTCGGTGGCGGTCAATCCGAGGCGGATGGTTTCGCGGGACAGGATTTCAGACAAGGTTCTCTCCTGATTTGATGGCGTTCTCGACGCGGGCGAAGGCCGGGTCGCCGAGGAACTGTTCGAAGGTGATGATGACGGCGTTGGGGGCGATGTTGCGGGCCCGATCGGCCAGGCCCGACTGGCACATGATCAACTCGGTATCCGGGCTGACCTCGTTGACGGGGGAGTGGGACACCTCGACGCCGTGGGGTGCCAGGCGTTTCTTCATGGAACTGGCCACCATGACGCTGGAGCCCATCCCTGCGTCACAGGCGATGACCAGCTTTTTCACGTCGCGGCCGTTGAGCACGCGGGTGCCGGTGTCCGGAGCCCCGGTTTCCTCGGCAGGGGATCTTGTGGCATCGGACGGGATCCGGGGTTCGGCCGCATGCTCTGGCGCGGATTCCCCGGCATCGGCCGAGGTCCCGGGCGCCTCGGCCTTCCTGCCCCGCCCGAAACCGAGCAGCAGGGAAGCGACCAGGAAACTGACCACCGTGGCGGCGATCACCGCGGACAGCACCGCAACGTATCCGCCGCGGGGCGTGACCGCCAGGTAGGCGATGATGCTGCCGGGAGAGGCCGGGCCGACGAGACCGGCGCCCGCGATGCTGCCGACGAGCAGCCCGCTCACACCACCCGCGATCGAGGCGACGATGAGAACCGGCTTGGCGAGGACGTAGGGGAAGTAGATCTCGTGGATGCCACCGAAGAAGTGGATGATGACGGCGCCGGGAGCGGTGCTGCGCAACGCTTTCTGGCCGAAGAACCACACCGCCAGCAGGACTCCCAGGCCGGGTCCAGGGTTCGATTCCACCATGAACAGGATGGACTGTCCCACTTCCTGCGCCTGCGCCGCACCCAGCGGGGACAGGACACCGTGGTTGATGGCGTTGTTCAGGAACAGCACTTTCGCGGGTTCCACGACGATGGAGGCCAGCGGCAGCAGGCCGTTGTCCACCAGGATCTGGACCCCCTGACCGAGCAGGTTGACCAGGAAACCGACGACGGGACCGATCCCGAGGCGGGCCAGAATGGCCATGATCATGCCGATGATGCCGAGGGAGAAGTTGTCCACGAGCATCTCGAACCCGCTCGCCACCCGGCCGTGGACCGCCCGGTCGAACTGCTTGAGGACCCAAGCGGCGAGCGGCCCCATGACCATGGCGCCCAGGAACATGGGGGTGTCGCTGCCGACGATCACGCCCATCGTCGCCAAGGCCCCGATGACCGCGCCGCGTTGCCCGTGGACCATCCGGCCGCCCGTGTAGCCGATGAGGATGGGAAGCAGGTAGGTGATGATCGGGGTCACCATGGTGGCCAAGGTCTCGTTGGGTGCCCACCCCTTCGGTATGAAGAGGGCGGTGAGCAGACCCCAGGCTATGAATGCACCGATGTTGGGCATGATCATCCCCGCCAGGTGGCCTCCGAAGCGTTGGATGCGGGCACGGAAGCCACTGCCTTCGAGGTTCTTGTTGACACGCGCATCCGGTAGGGACATGCGAATCACCC
This sequence comes from Propionibacteriaceae bacterium, assembly GCA_905372155.1. Taxonomy (GTDB): domain Bacteria; phylum Actinomycetota; class Actinomycetes; order Propionibacteriales; family Propionibacteriaceae; genus Arachnia. The sequence goes on along the minus strand of CAJPNZ010000060.1, from coordinate 2,549 downwards.
TTTCTGACTCCGATGTCTGAATGTGTGGCTTCGAGTGGGTTTCAAAGCCGATATCGGAAGAATACGGGCAGAAACGGGAAGAGTCAAGCTGTAAACGGGTGGAAACAGAAATGATCTGTGGATCGTATCGGACTGAAACGGGCAGATTCTGTGAAGGGGCTGGTCAGGGCCGGTTCCTGAGCACCCGGGACGGCCACCACACCATGGGGCCGATGTCCTGGATCAGGGCGGGGACCAGCAGGGTACGCACGACGAAGGTGTCCAGCAGTACCCCGAAGGAGACGATGAAGGCGATCTGCAACAGGAACAGGATCGGGAGGACGGCCAGAGCGGCGAAGGTCGCCGCCAGCACCAGGCCGGCCGAGGTGATGACCCCGCCCGTGACCGCCAGCCCACGCAACATACCCTCGCGTGTTCCGTGCTCCAGCGCTTCCTCACGCACCCGGGTCATGAGGAAGATGTTGTAGTCGATACCCAGGGCCACCAGGAAGACGAACCCGTACAGCGGTACCGACGGATCGGCTCCCGGAAGGTTCAGGACATGGTTGAACACGACGGCAGCCACCCCCATTGCGGTCTCGAAGCTGAGGGCCGTGGTCGCCACCAGCAGCACGGGGGCCAGCAGGCTGCGCAACAGCAGGACGAGGATGATCAGGATCACCGCGAGCACCAGCGGAATGATCAGGGCCCTGTCGTGTTGTGTGGTGGTCCGGGTGTCCAGATCGGTGGCGGTGGTACCTCCGATGCGCGCGGTCCCGGACAGATCCGCCCGCAGCTCGCGCACGGTCTCGATTGCCTCGTCGCTGTCGGCGGCGGCGGTCAGAGTGGCCAGCAGCATGACCTCGCCGTCGTCCACAGTGGGAGCCGGGGGCGGCGTTCCCGGTCGTCCGACGGGCTGGATTCCCGCCGTCGTGACGGGCGCGGAGCCCGAAGGTGAGGCCTTCGAGACGACGCTGACGGAGGCCACACCGTCGTTGCCCAGCAGCTGGTTCGCCACCGATTGCAGGTTGTTCTCGGTCGCCAGGACATAGACGGGCGAACCGGCCCCACCCGGGAAGTGGCGCGACAACGCCTCCTGGCCGGTCCGGGAGTCGGAGGCCCCCAGCACGAAGCTGCTGACGGGAACTCCATCCGCCTTGAGGGTGGGAACGAAGGCGGCGCCGATGCCCAACAGGATGACGCAGGCGATCCACACCGCACGGGGACGTTTCGAGACGAACCGGCCGGTTCTCGCGTACACGCCGGTGTGGGTCTGTTCCTCATCCGTGCGGTCGGGATCGAAACGCGGCACCCGGGGCCAGTAGGAGGCCCGGCCCAGCAGGTAGGTGAGGCTCGGGAGCAGGGTCAGGGAGGCGAGCACCGCGAAGGCCACGCCTATGGCGGTCACCGGCCCCAGGGAACGATTGGAACCCAGATCGCTGAACAGCAGGCACAGCAGCCCGGCGATCACGGTGCCGCCGGAGGCGAGGATCGGCTCCAGGACACCGCGCAGCGCGGCCCGGGTGGCCTCCATCCTCGATTCGTGGCGCCGCAGCTCCTCGAGGTAGCGTGCGGTGTACAGCAGGGAGTAGTCCGTGGCTGCGCCTATCACCAGGATGAAGAGGATTCCCTGGGTCTGTCCCGTGATGGTCAGTATCCCCCATTTCGCCAGCCACCAGTTGGTCAGGAGCGCGACGGCGAGGGCGAACACGCTTGTCAACAACACCACCAGCGGAAGGAGTGCTGCGCGGTACACGACCACCAGGATCACCAGCACCAGGCCGAGGGCCACGAGTAGCAGCAGGCCGTCGATCCCGCTGAAGGCCCGCGAGAGGTCGCTGGTGAAGCCCGCCGGACCCGTGACGTGGAAGTCCAGTCCCGCGAGGTCGTGTGCCGCGATCACATCCCGGACGGAGTTGACGGTCCTGGAGACGTTCGCCGTCGCGTCCACCCCTACGAAAACTTGGACTGCCATGGAGTCCTCGGATGTGATCGGCGGCGAAACCGCGGCCACGCCCTCCATGGATCCCAGGTCCTGCCCGAGGGTTGCCACGGCCTGTTTCTGGGTCTCCGTCAGAGGATTCTCCCCGGTGAACACGGCGATGGCGGGGATCTGATCGTTGCCCACGAAATCGCGATACCGCTGCCCGACGACGGTTGCCTCCGCGCTGGTCGGAAGGAAACTCGCCTGGTCGTTGCGCGCGACCTCGCTGACCTTCCCGAAGAACGGCCCGCCGATCCCACCTGCCAGCAGCCAGCACAGAATCAGGGCGATTGGGGTGAGGAGACGAGCCGTTCGGGTTCTCATGGGCGATGGGCCTACGGCTCTCGGGGGATCAAAGGGCGTAGTAGAGCTCGAATTCGTGCGGATGCGGCCGAATGGCAATGGCCTGGATCTCCGCGCGCTTGAGCCCCACCCAGGTTGCGATCAGGTCGGGGGTGAAGACGTCTCCCGCCAGCAGGAATTCGTGATCCGCCTCCAGGGCATCCAGCACCGCGCTCAGGCTGGCGGGCACGGTGGAGACCTCGGCGTGCTCCTCGGGGGGCAGCTCGTAGAGGTCCTTGTCGAT
>CAJPNZ010000059.1 GCA_905372155.1 Propionibacteriaceae bacterium | reverse complement strand
GCCCGGGGCTGACGGGGTTCCTGGGGGCGACCCGCGCGCTGCGCGCCCCCGCGGCTGGTGGGGTTCCCGCCATGGCGGTGGTGCTCGGAGCCGCCGTCGCGGTGGCCGGCGTCGGCCTGTTCGGCACCGTCTCCCACGGCGCCCGGGCTGCGGTCTGGCAGGACGTCGGGGCGGCCGTGAAACTGTCGGGGCCGCGCATCACCGACGACCTGCTGGCGAAGGTGCGGGCCATCGACGGGGTGGTGGCCGCCGGGAGGCTGTTCTTCACGGGGAACCAGCGCGACCTCAAGGGCCACGACGTGAGGCTGTGGCTGGCCGAACCCGAACTCGCGCGGGTCTGGGCCCAGGGCATCGACACGCAACCGCCCAGGGAGTTCTGGGAGGACGGCGAACCGAAGATGCTGACCAGCGAGGGCATCGGGAGGGGCACCGCGACCCTGGCGGAGCTGGGCAGGGCGCGGCTGGTCGGATCGCTGCCCGCGCTGCCCGGGGCCGGCGAGACCGGCGACTGGGCGCTGGCCAGGACCGACCAGTGGCGGGGCAGCCCGGGCTCCCCGACGATCCTGCTGGTGGCCACCGGGCCCGGGGCCGATCCCGCGGTCATCGCGGCCCAGCTGCAGGAGCTGGAACCCTACGCCCAGGTGCTGACCGCGGCCGACGGCCTGGCCGCGGTGGCGGCTCACCCGGCCCTGTCGCTGCTGCAACGCATCTTCGCCGTCTCCGGTGCGCTGGCCGGTGTCTTAGCGGTCGCGGCGGTGCTGCTGGTCCAGGTGATGGGCGGTCCCGACCGGCTGCGGCTGCTGGCGGTGCTCCGCACCATGGGCGCCACCGGTGAACAGGCCCGGGGCGTCACTGTCTGGGAACTGGGGCCGCTGGTCGGGGTGGCGCTGAGCCTCGGGGTCGGCCTGGGACTCGGGACCGGATGGCTGCTGGTGTCCTGCCTCGACCTCAGCGGATTGACCACGGGAAACCACCGGCCCGCCTGGCACCCGGACCTCGTCGCCCTGGCAGCGGTGGTGGCGGCGCTGGTGTGCGGCGCAGCGGCGGCGGTCGTGATGAGCGCCCGGGCGGCCGGGCGGGCCAGTTTGAGCAGGGTGCTGCGAATCGGGGAGGAAGAATGAACGTTCCACAGATCTGGTGCGAGGACCTGGTGCGCATCTACTCGATCGACGGGATCGAGGTGCAGGCGCTGCAGGGCCTCAACCTGAGCATCGACGAGGGCGACGTGGTGGCGCTGGTGGGGGCCTCCGGGTCGGGCAAGTCGACGCTGCTGGGAATCCTGTCCGGCAACGACCGGCCCACCGGAGGGCGGGCGCGTGTCGCCGGGGTGGAGCTGACCACCATGAACCGCGCCCAGCGGGTCGACTACCAGCGGCACGTGACCGGGTTCGTCCGGCAACGGACCTCCAGCAACCTGCTGCCCTACCTGAGCGCCGCCGAGAACGTCGCCCTGCCCATGGTCATCGCGGGCCGCCGGGAGCGGGACGGGCGGGTGCGGGAACTCCTGGGGCTGCTGGGCGTTTCGGGATGCGCCGACCGGCGTCCCGCGCAGCTGTCCGGCGGGCAGCAGCAACGGGTCGCCATCGCCGCGGCGCTGGCCAACGACCCCCGGGTGCTGCTCGCCGACGAACCGACCGGGGAACTGGACCAGGAGAACTCCGCGCAGGTCCTCGAGGCGATGCGCCGGGCCGCGGAGAACCTCGGCACCACGGTGCTGATCGTCACCCACGACCGGGGCGTCAGCTCCCACGTGCGCCGCACCGTCGCCATCCGCGACGGCCGCACCTCCACCGAGGTGATCCGCCGCAGGATCACCGGCCCGGACGGCCGGGAGAGCACCCTAGCCGAGGAGTACACCGTGATCGACCGGGCGGGGCGCATCCAGATCCCGCAGGAACACGTGATCCGCCTCGGGTTGAGGGACCGGGTGCGGATCCTCGGCGAGGAGGACCACATCACAGTGCGGCGAGGAGAGGACCGATGAGCGTGCTCAGGGGCGTCGGGCTGGGACGCAGATACGGTTCAGGGCAGACCGCGGTGGAGGCCCTGGCCGGCGTGGACGTCGAGGTGAGGGCCGGGCGTCTCACCGTGGTGCGGGGCCCGTCGGGTTCCGGCAAGACGACGCTGCTGAACCTCCTCGGGGGCCTGGACCGCCCCACCAGCGGGCGGGTGCTGCTCGGCGACGACGTCCTGTCGGAACTGTCCGAGGCCGAACTGGCCGCCGCCAGGCGCGACCGCATCGGCTACGTCTTCCAGAACTTCGGGCTGATCCCCGTGCTGTCCGCGGCCGAGAACGTCGAGGTGCCGCTCCGGCTGCGCCGCATGGAACGCGGGCAACGCGACGAACGGGTGGCGGAGGTCCTCGAACTGGTGGGTCTGACCCGTCACGCCGGGCAGCGGCCGGGGGAGCTGTCCGGCGGGCAGCAGCAGCGGGTCGGGGTGGCGCGGGCCCTGGTGGCGCGCCCCGAGGTGCTCATCGCCGACGAACCGACCGGGCAGCTCGACTCCGAGACCGCGGAGCGGATCATGGACCTGATCCTCGAGGTGACCCGGATCCGCGGCACCGCGACCGTGGTGGCCACCCACGACCCGCTGCTGATCTCGCGCGCCGACGAGGTCCTTGAGCTGCGCGACGGCCGAGTGGTCGCGGGGCATCCGGGATGAATTCGGCGTCCTTGCACGCGCGCCGTGTCGGAAACCAACGGGTGTGCACGAATGTGCAACCGGGTTGTGAACGTTCGTGCAAGGAGGGAGGCTGGGGTCATCGAGCGAAGGAGTCCTCACATGACAGTCCTGTCCCAGGAACAGCGTGCCACCTCCCTTGAGGCCATGACCTCCCAGAAATTCGATGTCCTCGTCATCGGCGGCGGTGTCACCGGGGCGGGGATCGCTCTCGACGCCGCGGCGCGCGGCCTGAGCACCGCCGTCGTGGACGCCCAGGACTGGGCCGCCGGCACGTCGTCGCGGTCCTCCCGGCTGGTGCACGGCGGGCTCCGCTACCTCTACAACCTCGATTTCAAGCTGGTGGCCGAGGCCCTCAGGGAACGCGGTCGGCTGCTGACCACGATCGCCCCGCACCTCGTCGAGGCGCAGCCCTTCCTGTGGCCCCTGAAAACCCCCGTCATCGAGCGCGCCTACTCCGCGGTCGGCGTCGGCATGTACGACGCCCTCGCGCGCATCGGCTCCAAGGGCCGCAAGACCGTGCCGATCCAGCGCCACCTCAGCAAGGCCGGGGCCATGCGGCGCTTCCCCGAGATCAAACGCAACGCCCTCGTCGGCGCCATCGAGTTCTACGACGCCCGCGTCGACGACGCCCGCCTCGTGATCACGCTGATCCGCACCGCCGTCAAGTACGGGGCCGCCGCCGCCAGCCGCGTCAAGGTCACCGAGGTCCTCAAGGATGGGCGCGGCCGGGCCTGCGGGGTCAAGGCCGTCGACCTGGAGAACGGCAACGAGTTCACCATCGAGGCCGACCGGATCATCAACGCCACCGGCGTGTGGACCGAACAGACCCAGGACCTCGCGGGCGGCACCGGGGGGCTGAAGGTGCTCACCAGCAAGGGAATCCACATCGTCATCCCGCGCGAACGCCTCAAGGCCACCACTGGCTTGTTCCTGCGCACCGAGAAGTCGGTGCTGTTCATCATCCCGTGGCAGCACTACTGGGTGATCGGCACCACCGACACCGCCTGGCACGAACAGCTCAAACACCCCGTGCCGACCTCCGAGGACATCGACTACGTGCTGGATCACGCCAACGAGGTCCTCGATCCGCCGCTGACCCGCGACGACATCATCGGCACCTACGCCGGGCTGCGGCCGCTGCTCCAGCCGAAGGTGCTCGACGAGTCGAAGTCGACGAAGGTCTCGCGCGAACACACCGTCACCGAGGTGATCCCGGGCATGGTGGCCATTGCCGGCGGCAAGCTCACCACCTACCGGGTGATGGCCGAGGACGCCGTCAACTTCGCCCTGGGGAAGTCCCTCGCGAAGGCGCGGCCCTCGGTGACGGCGCAGCTGCCGCTGCTGGGCGCCGAAGGTTTCGACGCGGTGGAGAACCAGGCGCGCCGCCTGGGCGTGAAATACGGTTTCGACGCCGACCGGCTGCACCACCTGGTGCGCCGTTACGGCTCCGAACTGCCCGACCTGTTCGCCGCGATCGACGAGGACCCGAGCCTCGGCAAACCCCTCGAGGCGGCCCCGCAGTTCCTGCGCGCCGAGGTCCACCGCGCCTGCGCGGTCGAGGGCGCCCTGCACCTGGAGGACATCCTCGTTTCCCGGGTACGCCTCAACTCCGAGGCCCGCGACCGCGGCGGCGCCGCCGTCGACGAGGTGGCCGAGATCGCAGCCGCAGTCCTCGGTTGGGACGAGGCCCGCCTGGAGCAGGAGAAGTCGAACTACCGGGAGCGGATCGCCGCCGAACTGGCCGCCGAGGAGCAGCCCACCGACGCCGCCGCCTCGGCCGCCCGCATGGCCGCGGAGGACATCGTCGGCTGAGAGGTCGCACACCGACTGAACCGGTGCCCTCCTGAAGCAGGCCGGCTCGAAACCATTTCGTATCAAGTTGGTTGAGTCGGCCTGCTCGCTCATTCCTCGCGACCCGGCTCAACCAGCTTCAAGGAAGAGTGCTCGTGACCCGGCTCAACCGGATTCAGACGAAAAGAACGTTCACGTGCCGGCTCAACCGGCCCCAGCCGGTCTCAGTCCAGCAGCCCGCACTCGTGGGCGATCAGCACCAGCCCGACGCGATCACGGGCCTGGAGCTTGGCCAGCAACCGGCCGATGTGGGTCTTGACGGTGCCCTCGGCCATGTAGAGGCGGGAACCGATCTCGGCGTTGTTGGCGCCCCGCGCCACCTCCATCAGCACCTCGCGTTCCCGCTCGGTCAGCCCGTCGAGCCGGGAATCGTCGCGGGGTTTGCCGGCCGGCAGCTTCGGTGCGACGTGATCCAGCAGGCGCCGCGTGGCCGTAGGAGCCACCACCGCCCCACCGCCGGCGACGGTCCGGATCGCGCCCAGGAGGTCGTCGGGCAGGGCATCCTTCAGCAGGAACCCGGAGGCCCCGTTGCGCAGGGCCGCGAAAACGTACTCGTCGAGGTCGAAGGTGGTCAGCACCAGCACCTTCGTCTCCCCACCGAGCTCCGTGATCTGGCGGGTGGCCTCGGTTCCGTCCATGATCGGCATGCGGATGTCCATCAACACCACGTCAACCGGTTGCGACTTGACCACCATCACCGCGTCCGCCCCGTTCGAGACCTCGCCGACGGTTTCCATGTCGTCGGCGGAGTCGATCAGCATGCGGAATCCGCTGCGCACCAACGACTGGTCGTCGGCCAGCAGAACCCTGATCATCCATTCCTCCTCACTTCAGCCAGCCCCGTCCCAGCTGGGAGGGCAGGGGCAGCCGCGCCCTGACCTCGTAGCCGCCGCCGGTGCGTGGTCCTGCCTTGAAGGTACCGCCCATCGCCGCGACGCGCTCGCGCATCCCCCGCACCCCGGCTCCCCGGCCCTCGGTCGATGCCTGAACCCCGACCCCGTCGTCGGTGACGCGGATGTCGATGGCCTCCGGTTCGCAGGTGATCGTCGCAATGGCCTGGGCGGTCGGGCCCGCGTGTTTGAGGAAGTTCGTCACCGACTCCTGCACCACGCGGAAAGCAGTCAACCCCAGGGACTCCGGGACGGGCGGCAACTCCTCCGGCATCTCGAGGGTGATCCGGGGTCCGGCCTTGGCCACCATCTCCGGGATCTGCGGCAGTGACGGCGACGGCCCGAAAGCAGCATCGGACTCGCCCCGGAGCAGGGAGACGATCCGGCGCATCTCCCCGATCGAGCTGCGACCCGTGCGGGCGATCACGTCCAACGCCTCGACGGCCGCCTCGGGTTTCTTGGTGGCCAGGGCCTTCGCCCCCTCGGCCTGCACCACGATCACCGACAACGAGTGCGCCACCACGTCGTGCAATTCCCGGGCCACCTCGGTGCGGGCCCTGCCGTCGGCCAGTTCCGTCGCATCCTGGGTGCTGCGCTCCCCGGCGAGGAAACGTTCCTCCGCGAGGGCCTCGTCGAGCTTGGTCACGTGGTTCTGGACCGCCACCCGCCTGCCGAGCAGGTAGGCGTTGGTCATCGCTGACAGGCACAGCAGGCTCAGCAACCCGCCCGCCAGGAACCGCTGACCCTCCGGGATCCGGCCCAGCCACGACAGGGGACCGATGATGGAGGCCGCGATCCCGAGGGGAATCACCACCAGCCCGGCGGTGAGGCTCAGGTGCCTGGCCGCAGAAAAGACGACCACCAGCACCACCAGCATCGCGGGAACGAGGGCGGTGACCTGCAGCACCATTCCGGTTCCCGCCACCGCGCACACGACCACGGCCAGCAGCGGGCTGACGCGCCGAAACGCCAACGAGGCGACCATCAGAGTCGACCAGCCGAACACGGCGACCCCCTCCGGAAGCCCCAGCACAACCATGGGAAGCACCAGGAACAGGAACGCCCCCAGCGCCGTCGCTGCATCCACGAGCAGGCGGCGATGCGCTTCGGAGAGATCGGCCATCATGGTCGGCAAGCCTATTCAGGGGTGCGCAGGAGCGACGTCGGACCGTGGTCGCGGATCACCCCGAACCAACCCCACCCCGGTCTTGAATCCCATCCGAAATTACTTTCGGGAAGGTAGGTTTGGCGCCATGATCCGCAAACTTTTCTGGACCATTCTCCTGCTGGCGGGCGTCTGCGTGGCCACGAGTCTGCTGGACCGGCGCCGCGCCGAGCAGCGCCGTCAACTCTGGGCCGAGGCCACCGACCCCTCCTGACACCGCTCAATAGCCCAGCTTCTCCTTGCGCACGGGCAACCAGGCGATGGCGTCACGCACGGCGTCGGTCTCGGTGAGTTCCGCCTCCCAGCCGAGCACGTCCTTCGCCTTGGTGGAGACGGTGTACACACCCGCGACGTCGCCGGGGCGGGGATCGCCGAAACGAACCTTCAACGGGTCGCCGGTGATCTTCTCGAAGGAGGCCGCCAGCTCCTTGACGGTGACGCCGTTGCCCGTGCCGATGTTGAACACCTGGTAGGGATCGGCCGCGGTGGCCTCGTCGAAGTGCTCCAGGGCGGCGACGTGCGCCCGGGCGAGATCCCAGACGTGGATGAAGTCACGGATACCGGAACCGTCGCGGGTGGGCCAGTCGACGCCGGTGACGGTGAAGGTTTCCTTGTTCACCCAAGCCTCCAGGAGCTTCGCCAGCACGTGCGAGGGGTTCTCCAGTTGCTGACCGCTGCGCAGCTTCGGGTCGGTGCCGATGGGGTTGAAGTAGCGCAGCGACGCGACCCGCACGTCGCTGGCCCGGGTGAAGTCCTCGAGGATCAGTTCCACCATGAACTTGGTGCGCGCATAGGGGGAGCCGGGCTGCAGCGGCGAGGTTTCCGTGACGACGAAGTTCTCGTCGGGGGCGTAGATGGAAGCGGAGGAGCTGAACAGGAACCGTTCGACGCCGTTGCGCTGCAGGGCGGCCAGGAGGGCGACGGTCTTGGCGACGTTGTTCTCGTAGTAGGCCAGCGGCTCGGAAACGGACTCCGGCACGATGATCTTCGCGGCGCAGTGCACGACGGCATCGATCCGCTGCTCCCCGAGGAGCCTGTCCAGCAGGGAGTCGTCGGCGATGTCTCCCTCGTAGAGGGGGCGGTCGCCCACGAACTCGCGGCGCCCGGTGGAAAAGTCGTCGAGGATGACGACGTCGTGGCCCGCGTCCTCGCAGGCCGAGGCGACGGTGCTGCCTATGTAGCCGGCACCGCCAGTGATGAGTACCTTCATGTCGCAGTCTCCTGGTTCGGTTGGGGCCAGTCTAGGGATTGGAACCCTGGTGGGTGGTGACGGCGTGCAGAAGCGTTGCGTCTTGGCGGGGCGGTGGCGCGTAGGGTGCTGGCGTGGGTGTCGTTCGTACCGTGGTGCTGTTCGTCCTGGCCGCCGCCGCAGAGCTGGGCGGCACCTGGCTGGTGTGGCAGGGGATCAGGGGCAACCGCAGCTGGCTCTGGGCCGGCGGCGGATTCCTGGTGCTGGCCCTCTACGGGCTGATCGTTACCTTCCAGGGCGAATCGTCGTTCGGGCGGATCATGGCCGCCTACGGGGGGCTGTTCATAGCCGGGGCCCTCGCGTGGGGGATGGTCGTCGACGGCTACCGTCCCGACCACTGGGATCTCATCGGTGCCGGCATCTGCCTGATCGGGGCGGGGGTGATCATGTTCGCCCCGCGCGGATGAGGGATCTGGCAGGTTTCCCGGTTGCGCAGCACTCAAACCGAAATCGGGGCCCAAACGGGCTTTTTTCCGGTTTGAATGCTGCGCAGCCGGGATGAGCCCGGGGGCCCTTAAGCTCGGAGAATGACGCCGGAAGAACTCATCAGGATCGTCTCCCTCCACCCTGCGGTCGCGGAGGTGCCGCAGCCGCAGCCCGAGAGGTTCGTGGAACTCGGGGTGGTCTACTTCCGGATGAACGACGGCAGGGGCCTGGGGATCAACCCGGACGTCTTCCCGGCCTGCGGAACCGGGGCTCCGGAGCAGGAACTCGTCGACCAGGTGCACCAGCACCTGGAGGAGGCGTGGCAGCAGAGCATCAACCGCCCCCCGCTCGACCTGGCGAACGTGGTTCCCATCGTGCGCGACGCCTCCTATTTCATGGACCGGGGCGGGGCGCGGGCGGCGCTGGTGGGGAAACTCACCGACTTCATCGGCATCGGGCTCGTCATCGACGAGCCCTCCAGCATGCGGGTCATCACCGAGGACGAACTGCCCCAGCCCCGGACGGACGTCGAGGACCTCCAGTTCTTGAGCAGGGCCTTCGAGAACTTCGGGGCCCTGGCCCACGACATCCTGGTCCAGGACGTGGGATACGACTCCGATGTCATCGCGGTGAAGAATCCCCCCGCCTACGAGGTGTCGTGGTTCGCCCAGGCCGCCTACGTCGCCAAGGCCCTGGCGTACTACTCCTGGAAAACGGGCACCCCGTGGGTCGCCATCCCCGCCTTCCGCAAGGACCTGTGGCTGGTCAACTCCACGACCCGGCACTGGGGAGAGCTCATGGACCTGCTGGAACCCAAGATCGACGCCCGGGAGAGCGTCCACCCGGTTCCGCACGTCGTCGTCGACGGCAGGTGGCGGGAGTACGTTCCGCGGCTGGAACCCGCCACGCGGCGCCGCCTGCAAACCCTCAAGTTCAACGCCGAGAACGTCGTCCACCGCGCGTGCCGGGACGCGCTGCAGCGTCACGGCGAGACGCGGGTGGACCTCATGAGCGACTTCCTGGGAACGTTCGCCGGCGACGATGTGGTGACCTTCTCGGAGGTCCCCCTGGACCTGGGAGCCACCAGCATCCCCCGGGTGGACCTGGTGGACTTCTTGGACGGCGAGGCCACCGTCCACCGGGTGTGGTTCGAGCATCTGGTCGCGGAACTGCCCCACCTGGTGCGGCCCCATCCGCAGTCCTACCCGCCTCGGTTCATCATCGGCCGCCCGGGCCCGGAGGACCGCGCCCGCCTGGCGGCCATCCAGCTGTGAAAGACCCGCCGGCGGATTCACGGCCCGGTTCATTCCATCGACCTCTGTCCGGCGCGGGGACAGATCGCGCGCTCCGGCGCGAATTGAGAACGCGACCATTCGCAGGGACGGGATCAGGCGACGACGGGCGCCCCGCCGTCAACCCGCACGGCTTCCAGGCCGGGGCTCCGGAGGAGCCCTTCGGCGATTCCCTTCTGGCAGCCGACGACGGTGCTGGGCAGGTCGATGTCAGCCAGGATGATGAAGGTTCCGGCCTCATCCCAGACGACGTCCGGGAGACGGTCGGGATCCAGGCCCGCCAGCAGCCTCCGCGGTGACGTCGCGGTCACGTGGTATCTCCGTCCCGGAACCGTCAGTGGCCGGGAACCCGCAGGGCGTTTCCGGCCACCCCACCCGTCCCATTCGCCAATCCAGACGCGGCCTTCCGGGACGCCGGGCAGCATCTGCCGGAGCAGCACCGGCAGGATCAGGGGACTCGGGCCGACGTCCGGTTCGTGGTCCCATCCCGGACCGGCGGTGCCCTCGTGCAGCCCGATCCCGGAGACCTCGGACCAGCCAGCGGTCGCGATTGACACTCCTTCCGGAGCGATCTCCCGCCACCGCACCGGGTGCTCCACGCCGTCGACCCGTCGTGACGCGGGGTGCAGCACCCGCACGTGGGCGGGCCAGCCCTCCCCGACCAGCGCCCGCCAGGAGTGCCCCTCCGGGATCGGGCGCGGCCAAGCGGGTGGTTTCACCATCCCCGGGCGATCCACTCGTCCAGGTGTGGGCGTTCCTTCCCGATGGTTGTGGAGGGGCCGTGGCCCGTGTTGACGACGGTGCCGTCGGGCAGGGTGAGCAGGTGCTCCCGGATCGAGGCGATGATCCGGTCGAAGTCCGAGTAGTCCCAGCGGGTGGCCCCAGGGCCGCCCTCGAAGAGGGTGTCGCCGGTGAAGACCACCCCGTCGGTGACGAAACACGTCGCGCCCGGGGTGTGCCCCGGGGTTGCGACCGCTCGCAGCGTGACCCCGGCGACCGTGAACTCGTCGCCGTCGGCGACGGGCCGGAACGCCTCGTGCGGGTGGGTTTCCCGCCACAGGAACTCGTCCGCGGGGTTCAGGTGGACGGGCGGGTCGCCCATCAGGGCCGCGAAGGCCGGGGCCGCCGTCACGTGGTCCCAGTGCCCGTGGGTCAGCAGCACCGCCCTCACCTTCCGGTCGCCGACGGCGAGCGCGATGCGGTCGGGCTGGTGGGCCGGATCGATGACGATCACTTCCCGGTCATCGCCGACGATCCAGGCGTTGTTGGTGAAGTCCGGTTGCCCGGGGGCCTCCGTGATCAGTTTCTCGATGTTCATGCCACCCAGTCTGCCCGCCTGCCCGAATCGCCGCGGGAAATCGGGCCGGGCCTTTCAGGAACCGTCCCCCGAGGCAGCGAGGACGGAGTCCTCGGCGATGGCCCGCAGTGCAGCCAGGTGGGACTTCCACAGCTTGCGGCCCTTCGGGGTGAGGCTGAACCAGGTGCGGGGGCGTTTCCCGATGTAACCCTTGCGGACGGCGACGATCCCGAGGCCCTCGAGCTGGCTGGCCTGGCGGGAGAGCACGGAGTCGGAGACCTGGAGGTGGTTGCGCAGGGTGGCGAAGTCGATCTGCTCGACCCCGGCCAGCCCTGCCACCAGCGAGAAACGAACCGGGTTGGTGAACTCGTCGACCAGCTTGTGGCGGGGATGCTCGGTGCTCATCGGCGTGCCTCCACGAGGGCACCGACGAAGGACGCGACCGCGATCACCACCGCGAGCGGCACCCGGACCGCGGCGGTGGGGAAGAACATGGAGATGCTCCAGCACAGGGCCCAGACCGCCATGTAGAGGCCCCAGCGAATCCCGAAACCGTTCTTGGCGACCTTCGCGAACGCGACCACGAGGATCATGGGTGCCAGGAGCCAGACCATCATGCCGATGAAGGAGACGGCGTCGAAATTGATGTCGCGATTGGCCAGCAGGTACACGGAGGTGGCGGCGCCCAGACTCATCTGGGCGGTTATCGTCGGCCATCCCGCGTTTCCCCGGGCGTGGGTGAGGGCGGTCTCGGCCTGCCGCAACAGGTTTGCGGCCTCCTCGGATGTGGGGTTCGGGTGCTCGGTCATGTCATCCTCCTGGGGTGGCGGTCAACAACTGACAGCTAGATTAGCAAGTAGTTTCCGAAACAACAAGTATTTGTCTGGGTCATGTCGGTCAGGTGGCCAGTTTTGATGTCAATCATCCGATGGCGTGTCCACCGCACGTATGGTCGGCCTCATGAGTCGAGAAGAAGCGATCAGGATCCTCGCGACGCATCCCGGGGTGGTCGAGGTGCTGGACGCCCCGCAGCCGGGGGAACCGGATTCGGAGATGCTGATGCTGCGCCTGGAGGACGAGCAGGTGATCGGGATCGATCCCCGTCTCGCCGAGCCGGTTCACGCCGGCGAGCCCGAGGCCGCCCGCGTCGCCCGGGTGCACCGTGCCGTGGACGTCGTGAGCGCTTCCGGGGAGGCGGGCGGAATGGACCTCGAGGCCGTCGTCCCGCTGGTCCGCAGCGCCGACTACTTCGTTGCGCAGGGGCAGCTGGCCCCGGCGGCGGTGGGGTGGCTCACCGACTTCATCGGTTTCGGGCTGGCCATCGACGAACCCACGACCCTGCGTGTCGTCCCCGAGACGGACCTGCCGGGCGACCGGATCGCGGAGTACGACATCGAGCTCCAGGGCAGGGCCATCGGAAACCTGCGCACCATGGAGGAGGCCATGGCCTTCTCCGAGATGGGGCTCGGGCCCGATGTGCTGACCCTGACCGCTCCGCCCGGGAACGAGGCGGCCTGGTTCGCGGATGCCGCGGCCATGGAGGAGCTCCTGGGCAGGCTCGGCGAGCGCACGGGCACGGCCTGGGCGGTTATCCCCGCCCGTCGTAACGACGTCTTCCTGGTCAACGTCGCGACGGACCGCTGGGATGACCTCCTCGACGACCTGGAGGAGGCCGTCCTCGCCCGCGACGGCATTCATCCGTTGCCCCATGTCGTGGCCAACCGGCGGTGGCGGTTGAGCCTGCCGCCGAAGACCTCCCAGCTCGGGAGGCGACTGCAACGGCTCAGGCAGCGCGCGGAGGGGCGTGTCTACAACGCTCTCAAGGAATCCGTCCAGCAGGAATACGCCCACCACGTGGCCGACTACGAGGATCTCTACGCTCATGACGACGAGCTCTTCTCGATGGCCTTCGTTCCCGAAAGGGTGCCCGGCGCCAGCATTCCGCTGGTGGACGTGATCGCCTTCGAGCACGGGTATTCGGTCCTGGACGTTCCATACACCGAGGTCGTCACGCAGCTGCCCCACCTCGTCACACCCCACCCGGGTACGCACCCGCCACGCGTGATCGTCGCCCATCCCTCGGAGGAGGACTACACCAGGCTACGGGGACTGACCCTCTGAGTGGGCCGGATCGAGACAGGGGCATTGCCGGACGGTTTCCCCGCGGGGGCGTCAACGGCTTGACGTGCCCGGACGCGCGGCCTGGCGGTCGCGGCTGCCGATGCCCACCCGCAGTCGAGGTGACCGGTTGTCAGTCCGCTTCCGAACGGATGAGGAAGAGCGTCAGAGGGGTCAGGAGCGGGCGGATGCTGTACTTTCCGTAGCGGTTGAACTCGAAGTAGTAGAGCGCCTCGAAGAGGTCGAGAATGTACTCCGTCGGCAGCACGAAGGAGATGCCGAGGTGCTTCGCCAGGTCGTCCACGAAGTTGACCAGCGTCGGGCGGGTCTCGGTGTTGATCCGTTCCAGGTGGGCGGCCAGCTTGGGGTTTCGCAGCGCCCGCATGCGGATTTCCAGCAGGGTGATCGTCATCTCCCGGCTGGGGGACAGGATCTTGAGGAAACGCTCCAGGGCGGCGTCGGCCACCATGGCAATGTCCTCTCCGGAGGGTAGGCTCGCGACGGCTTCGGGCAGGCTGGCCTGCACGTCGTCGCGGTAGCGTTCGGCCACCGCGACGCACAGGCCGTCCTTGGATGTGAAGTTAGAGTAGAACGCGCCTCGGCTGAATCCTGCGGCTTCGCACAGGTTTTCCACGCTGGTGGCGTCTATGCCTCGGGCGGCGAACTGGGCGATGGCAGCTTTGACCAAGCGGCCAACAGTGGCCTCCCGCCGTGGCGTCAGGTCGGTCATGTTGAGCAGTGTAGTGTCAGATCGAACTCCGAGGTGTCATCGAATCGCTGTCGAGCCGATTCCGCGGCTTCGGTGCGTCGGGACCCAACCGCGCGGGGGCGGGGCACCCGAGGTCGCCGTCGCCCGAAAGGGGCAAGTCCAGTGTGAATCGCGAGGTTTCTTCGCGATTCTTGTCGAGATTTTGTTAACGTAATTGTATATCGAGTTCGCGCCGACTTCACGAAAGGTCCGGGAGGCACTCATCTTTGGATATCTAACTTTTAGCCAGGCGGTTCTCGAGGCGTTTTCATTGGCGGTGACGCGGGGCGAGTCGATGATAATCGCGTCGCCTGCCCGGAGGCTGGTTCACGAAAGCGAATGTTCAGGAAAGTCCTTGCGGGGGCGGGAAGAAAATATTTCAACAACCTTCGGATAGGTGGTATCCGGTTTGGTTTGTCGAATGGGGTTGCGCCGTATCGTATTGGTAATTACCATAGGGGGCCATGTGGCGAATCCTGGATGTCGCGATGCTCGCATCGCTGGGGGCCTGCGGTGCACCCCGGATCCCCGTTGTGGGTTTTGCGTTCGGTCGTGACCGATGGATGGCCAATGTTGTTCTTCCTGGTGGTGTGCTTGCGGGGGGTCGATGCCGTCACTCGACGTGTTGGAACGGCCGTAATCGAATCCGTGTCGATCGCGGTTGCTCCGGTATCCACTGCTCTCGTGGGCGTCGAGGGATTTCGGATCGTCCAACACGTTGCCTGAATCGTTTCCGTCCTGCCCATGCTCGGATGGCGGCCCTGCGTGGCTGGCCCCGGTGTGCAGGGCAGAGTGAGGTGAGTCGTGGATGTTTCCGCCGTGTTCGTTCGCCCCGTGTCGTCCCGCGGACAGTGCTGGGATCCCGCGCGAGGGCTTCTGCCGCCTGAGGCCGCGTCCGCGGCTCCGGGTCTTCCGGGCCTCGGGGCGAATTCCGAATCTCTCGCTGGATTTCGAGCTTTTCGCGGGTCGGGGATCGTGGAATTGTGTCAGGTCCTCGAGCGAGATTTTTCGATGCGCGCAAAATCTCATTCATGCGATGTCTCAAAATTCATGGTTTCCGCCTCCGAGTGGTTGCCGAGTAGGGTTTTTCGGGCGTAAATCCTGGTTGTGGTCAAGTGGTAGTTCTTTCGTGAGGGAGCGGTGATTCCCGTGCGAATTCAGTCGTGGTTCAATCATATATCTGGAGTTTTTCATGAATCCTTTCGATGATCAAGACGCCGATTTCCTGGTTCTGGTCAATGCGGAAAACCAGCACTCGCTGTGGCCTGTTTTTGCTGATATTCCCTCGGGGTGGGTCAAGATTGCCGGGCCGATGAAACAGAAAGCAGCAATGGAATGGGTTGACGCCCATTGGACCGACATGCGGCCCGCTTCCTTGATCAAAGCGATGGATTCCCGTTCCTCGGTCTGACCTAGAGACCCGTCCCTTTCCGAATGCTCGCTCGGCGTGGCGTCCGCTGCCCGGATCGCCCGGCCCTGTGCAAAGGATTCCTGATGCTGACGTATTCCGCCATTTTTGACCGGGCTCTCGGGCTCAACCCCGAAGGCGTCGCGGTGGATGCCCACGACGCCCGGCTGACCTACCGCGAACTCGATGCCCGTGCGGAAGCACTCGCGCAGCTGCTTGTGGCGAGGGGAATCGGGGGAGCGGAACGCGTCGTCGGCATCTGTGTTCCACGTTCCGCCGCCATGATCGTCGCATTGGTGGCGATCGTGCGCACGGGAGCCGCTTATCTTCCTCTCGACGTCGCCCATCCCCGGCCGCGGTTGCGTTACCTGTTGGAGGATTCCCGGCCACAGGCAATCGTCGTCACCGACGAGACGGCGGGACGTTTTCCCGCCGGGCAGAACTTGGTGGACATGGGCGATGTGATTGCTGCCCCCGGAGCATCCGCGCGGTCGCGGGTCCCGTCGTCCGCAGCCGCTTACATCATCTACACATCAGGCACGACAGGCCGGCCCAAGGCAACGGTGGTTTCTCATTCCGGACTGGAAGCGCTCGCACGTTCGCAGGCCGAGTCCTGGCGCTTGACGACCCGGAGCCGAGTTCTGCAGACCGCGTCCCTTTCATTTGACGCGAGTGTGAAGGAGATCATCGGCACGTGGTGGGCGGCGGCGACGCTCGTGTTGCCCGGTCCGAATCGATTGAGTGGGCAGGCCCTGGCCGATCAAATGGCGAATTGGGGCATCACGCATGCGCTGGTTCCGCCGCCGGTTCTCACCGGTGCCAGCGCGTCGGGTGCCGACAGTCTCGAATGCCTTTTCGTCGGGGCCGAGGCGTGTCCACCGGCCCTGGTGAGGGAATGGGCACGCAACGGGCGGCGCATGGTCAACACCTACGGCCCGACGGAGGCCACGGTCACATGCCTGCACTCCCACGACCTCGACCCGACCCGTGACCGCGTTCCCATAGGCCATCCGATCGAGGGGATGCGCGCCTACGTCCTCGACGAGACCCTGACCCCGGCCACGGACGGCGAACTCTACGTGGCCGGGGCCGGTCTCGCGCGTGGCTACGCCGGGCAGCACGGGCTCACGGCCTGCCGTTTCGTCGCCGATCCGCTGGTTCCCGGCGAGAGGATGTACCGCACCGGTGATCGGGTGAGCATCGACGAGACGGGTGAGATCCATTACCTCGGACGCACCGATGACCAGATCAAGATACGCGGTTTCCGCGTCGAACCCGGCGAGATCGAGGCCACGGCCCTGGGGCTTCCCGGGGTCAAAGGGGCGGTCGTCACCGTGGGAGGCGGTCCGCAGTCCGACAAGCTGCTCCTCCACGTCACACCCCTGCCCGGTGCCACCGTGGATCCTCGCGCTCTGCGGTCCGCACTGGCCCGGGAACTTCCCGATCACATGGTGCCCGCCTCGGTGACCGTCCTGCCCGCCCTGCCCCTCACCGTGAGCGGGAAGGTGGATCGTTCCGCGCTCCCGGAACCGGTGTGGCTGCGGGCCGCGGGGGAGCCGCCGCGCACGACCGCGGAACGCATCGTGGCGGAGGCGGTGGAACAGGTCACCGGAATCGGCGACCTCACGGTCGAGGACTCGCTGGTCGATCTGGGGTGTCATTCGCTCGACGTGGCCCGGATCGTCGCCGAGCTGCGGTCACGCACCGGGCTCTGCCCGGCAATCGCGGATGTTCTCGCGTCGCCGCGCATCGGTGACGTCGCGGCCCTGCTTGATGACGTCGGGCCGACCAGCGCGGCACCTGTGCCCGTGCCACGGGCCGGGCGCATGGCGTGTTCCCCCTCGCAGGAACGGATGTGGCTGGCCGAGGAATCCGCCGACGGGTCCTCCGGGTACGTCGTGCCCGCCGCCGTGCGTCTGGGACGCGGCCTCGACGTCGCAGCCCTGGAACGGGCCTGGCTGGACGTGGTGGAACGCCACGAGATCCTGCGTACCCGGTACGGCAGCGACGGCGAACGGGTCTGGCAGCGCGTGGATGCGCCGGATCCCGTCCGCGACGGCCTCAGGGTTCGCGAGATCGGTCCGGGCGAGGTCGAGGAGGCCGTGGCCAGCGCCGTGCACGACCGGTTCGACCTGGCAGAGGAGGTCGTCCGGCCGATCCTGCTGCGGACACCGAGCGACCACGTGTTCGTGCTCGTCGTGCACCACATCGCCTGCGACGGATGGTCGATGATGCTGCTGGACCGCGACCTCGATGCCGCCTACGCGGCCCGTTCCCGCGGCTCCGCGCCCCCGTGGCGGCCGCTGTCGCTGCAGTTCGCCGATGTGGCGGCCCAGCAGGTGCTTCGGGCTGCCGATCCGGTGGCCACCACCGAGCAGATCGCCTTCTGGCGGGATCGTCTGCGCGACGTCACCGCCGGGTGCCCGCAGATACCCGCCGTCGAGGACGGCCACGGACGAGCGGGGTACGTCGCGTTCGACATCGACACACGTGTTCACCAGGCGGTGCTGACCCTGGCGCAACGACTTCGGACGACACCGTTCGTCGTCCTGCACGCGGCGATGGCGGTGGTGTTGGCCGGTCTCGGTGCGGGGCGACGTTTCAGCATGGGCGCCGCCGTCGGCGCGCGCGACGAAGCCGGGCTGGCGGACATGGTGGGACCACTCGTGAACACGATCGTTCTCGTCAGTGACGTCGATCCCGGTGCGACGTTCACGGAACTGGTCACGCAGCTGCGTGAGAGCGATCTGACGGCGATGCGGAACTCCGGTCTCGGATTCGATTGCGTCGTCGAGGCCCTGAACCCGAGCCGCGAACCCGGGCGCACCCCCTGGATCGACGTCCTGATCAGCATGGGTGCCGGAGAGCGCGGATTCGTTCCCGACTACGCCTCGCACGGCGCATCCGGGGCCACCCTGGAACTTCCACACCTGCCCGGGGTCCGGCAACAGCCGACCCCTGCGCCCGCCGCTCGTTTCCAGCTGGTGTGGGCCCTCACCGAACGCTTCAGGGCCGGTAACCCGGACGGAATCGCAGGGGCCCTCGAGTACGCGGCGGAGGTGGGTGCCGAGAACGCCGAACGGCTGGTCCGTCGGCTGGAATCCGTGCTGCGACAGGTCGCCACCCGCCCCGATGCGCCGCTGGCCGGGACCGATTTCCTGCTGCCCGGAGAGGCGGCCGACATGGTGGGTCCGGCATCCGTCGGCGGCGCCACGATCGCGTCCCTGTGGAACGCGCAGGTGGAGAACGATCCGCAGGCCGTCGCGCTGATCGCGGGGCAGGAGCGGTGGACGCGGGTAGAGCTCGACGAACGTGCCCGCCGCTGGGCCGCCCTGCTGCGCAGCAGGGGCGTGGCGATCCAGGACGTGGTCGCGTGCGCGCTTCCGCGCGGAGTGGACCAGGTGGCGGCATTCCTCGGGGTGAGCCTGCTGGGGGCCGTGTGGCAACCGATCGACCGGCGCTACCCGGACGAGCGGCAGCGGATGGTGGTCGAGGACACCTCGGCGGCCATCGTCATCACGCTTGCAGCGGACGCGGCCCGCTGGGACGGGCAGCGCCTGGTCGTCGCGGATGACCCCGGTATCGCGGAACTGCTGACCACCATCGCCCCGGTCCCCGACTGCCCCCGCG
>CAJPNZ010000058.1 GCA_905372155.1 Propionibacteriaceae bacterium | reverse complement strand
CCGGTCCCACGCCCCGCCGGTGAGGACCTCCAGACCGGTGTCGATCAGCAGCGCCGCCAGGTCCTCGCGGGGCATGCCGAGGGTGTTCCAGCTGATCCCCAGCGACCCTCCCGGGTGCAGCTGCCCCGCCCACACCGGGATCGTCTCCGCCAGCAGCTGCGCCGGGGTGCGCGACCTGCGTCCGCCCGACGTCGATCCGTGCACCACCCCGTAGGGGGCGTCGGTGACGATGGCGTCGAAACGTTTCTTCCCGTACAGCGACCCCGACGAGCGGGCGTCCCCGGTGAACACCGTCGCCACCAGCTCCCGTCTGTCGACGGTGATGCGTGCGTCGAAGCGACGACCGATGCGCGTACCGTTGCGGCGCACCGGGGTGACGGCGGCCGTGTGTTTGATGCGTTTGCGGCGCAGCCAGGTTTTGTAGAACGCCGCCATCGCGTCGAAGGCCTTGTCGTCGGCCTCCACGCCGAAGGCGTCGTGACCTGCGATGAGTGCCGTCGAGATGGTGGTGCCGCGCCCCGCCATCGGGTCCAGCACCCGGTGGGGGGCGTTGCGCCTGGCCGCCGCGACGGTGACGTTCAGCAGCAGCCGGGTGAACTGTTCGTTGGTCTTTCCCTGGTATTTGGGGATGGTCACGAGGTCGTCGTCGAGGACATCGGTCCGCGGCAATGCGACGGGCCGCAGCAGGTCGCCGTCGCGCTGGAACAGCGCGAACGCCGACGACTGCCGCGCGATGCCCGCCAGCTCGTCGCGCCCCATGCGCTCGGCATCGAAGGCCAGGTAGTCGACGCCCGCCACCTCGGCCTGCGCGATCCCCGAGACGAAGGGGGCGGTGATCTCCAGTTCGGCGGCGGTCAGCGCGGCCGCCTCGCCCGCGTAGACGCGATTCGCGGACGGATTGCGCAACAACAGGTACGACGACATGGGGGCAAGTCTTTCACGTCGCAACGTCGCAGGGGTTCACCGCCAAGGAAGAAGGCGCCGGTACTGTTTGCGTGCGGGCATCGCATGGATGACCAGTTCGTCATCGTTCTTGAAAGTCAGGACAACCACTTCAAGAAGACGACCTGCGGAATCAAAACCCAAGCGCAGTTCCCGGTGCGGCCAGTCATCGTCTTCAAGATGTGAGGTCCTGTTGTGGGAGTGCTGTCCGGGCGAGGACGTGCTGGGCGGGATGAGGCGGTGACCCGCCATCGTGTTCCTGTACTGGACGTACCGGTCACGATGGTGGGGCGCCGGATCGCCCGATCCAGTGCGCCACAGCCGGGCATGACTTCCGCAACAGGACCCGGGATCCAGTGAGGCCACGCTGCGACAAGGGAGGCTTCCGTTTCGGAGACGCCGTGTTTCAATGCGGCTGGATGAACTCTCATGCGGCGAACTGGGCCAGCGCACGCCGGATAGCCTCCGACCTGGAGAGGTTTTCTTGGGAAGCGATTGCGTCGAGCGCATTGAGTTCGTCGGTTGTCAGCCGGACCGCGACCACCTGCATCGGTTCGGCCCCGCGCCCGGGGCGTCCGCGCCCACGTCGTGTGAGTTCCTCGACGTCATATCCGGCCTCGGCTTCGTCGGCCCAACGTTGGATCTGTTCTTCGGTCACCATGGAAATATTGTATGACGAAAATCCTGGGATGGGTTCACCGCAGGAACAGGGCCTTGAGGCGCAGTGACGCCACCCACACTCCGAGTACGGCCAGGACGACGAAGTAGAGGGCGTGACCCGCGGTCAGCCAGCTGACCGCACCCGCGTTGAGGTCGCGGAGCATCTCGATGCCGTGCCACAGCGGCAGGCACTTCACCGCTGCCGCGATCGGGGCCGGGTAGACGTCGACGGGGTAGAAGGTGCCGGAGAACATGAACATCGGCATCAGCACCAGCGTGATCCAGTCCATCTGCTGGAAGGTGCGGCAGAACGACGTGGCCGCCATCCCCAGGGCCGCGATCCCGAAGGCGATCAGTAGGCACGCCGGTATGGCCAGCAGCACCCACCACGACCCGACGAGACCCAGCAGCGCCATGACGGCGACGAAGCTGGTGGCGTAGATGCCGCCGCGCACCAGGGCGACGGTGATCTCACCCAGCGCCACGTCCAGCGGCCCCAGCGAGGTGCTGAGCATCGTCTCGTAGAGCTTGTCGAATTTCAGTTTCATGAACACGTTCCAGGTGGCGTCCATGACCGCCCCGTTCAACGCGGAGGTGGCCAGCAGCGCGGGCGCGATCCAGGCGGCGTAACTGGTCCCCGACTGCACCTGACCGATGAAGGCACCCAGCCCGATCCCCATCGCCAGCAGGTACAGCACCGGTTCGACCGCCCCCGAGGCCATGAGCATGCTGCTGGCACCCCAGTTCGCCTTCAGGCCCCGGGCCGCGACGACGGGGAATCTGCCGCTGAACGAGGCCGAGTGGCTTGTCCTGGGCAGCATCGACTGGCCATCTGGCAGCCCGCCCGGAGCCGCAGCCACCGGTTCCGACGAGACCCTCTTCCTGGTTCGTTTCTGGCGGGGGTGGGGCAGGGCCCCGGTCAGCCGCAGGTGGAAGATCCGCCGGGCGAGCAACAACCCGGCGACGGTCAGCGCGGTCAGGTAGGCGACGTGCACGAACGGCAGCCACGCCGGCGCGGCCTGCCCGAGGGTCAGGATGCGGGCCAGGTTCACCCCGTGCCACAGCGGCGAGATCCAGCCGAGCGGGTGCAGCCAGCCGGGCAGCACGTCGAGGGGAAAATAGGTGCCGGAGAACAGCGTCAACGGCAGCACCACCAGCCGCGAGAAGATGGAGAACTGGCCGTTCTCGTCGTGTTGGAGGGCCGTCCAGGCCATCACCGGGTTGCCGAACGACCACGCCGTCAACACTGCGACGGGAAGCAGGACCAGCACGCTCGCGGGGGTGATGGCCCCGAAGACCAGCAGCACCGCGATGACGGTGGCGCAGTTGATGAGGTAGCGCACCGTTGCGCCCAGCCAGTGTCCCTCCGCCAGCTGCGACGGGGTGGTGGGGGTGGAGGCGGCAGCCTGGTACAGCTCGTGCCACTTGAAACTGGAGAACACCCCGAGGGTGTTCTCGATCTGGGCTGCGTGCACGGCTGTGGAGAGCAGCATCGCGGGCGCCACGAACTGCAGGAAGGGCACCCCGAGCGCCCCCGGGCTGGCGGCATCCACCACCACTCCCAGGCCCACCCCCAGCGCCAGCACAGTCAGCAGTGGATCCAGGGCGCCGATGGCGAACAGGCTCACCCACCAGGAGCGCAGCTGCATGACGACGTTGCGGGCGTGGTGGAAGGCGCCCCAGCGCGCGACCTGCGCGGCCCGGGCGTCGTGATCGACGGGGGTGAGGGTTTCAGTCAATCAAAGACCTCCCAGTCAACCTCAGGAACACGTCCTCCAGTGAGCATCGCCGCACCAGCGACGAGTTCGGCTCCAGGCCGCGTTCCATGATGGCGCGCAGCGCGGCCTCGCCGTCGTCGGAGTAGACCAGGATCCGGTCGGGGAGGGTTTCCATGCGGTTCCCGATGCCTGCGATGCGCTCGGCGGCCCCGGCGTTGCGGGTGGAACCGAAACGCAGCTCCACCACCTCGCGGCCGGCGTGTTCCCGTACCAGCTCCGGTGGGCTGCCCTCGGCGACGATCACGCCGTGGTCGATGACGATCAGCCGGTCGCAGAGCTGCTCGGCCTCGTCCATGTGGTGGGTGGTCAGCACCAGCGTGGTGCCCTTCTCCTTCAGCTGGAACAGCCGGTCCCACAGCACGTTGCGGGCCTGCGGGTCCAGGCCCGTGGTGGGTTCGTCGAGCAGCATGATGCGCGGGTCGGAGACCAGTGCCCGGGAGATCGTGAGGCGGCGTTTCATGCCGCCCGAGAGGTCGTCGACCCGGGAGTCGCGTTTTTCGGTGAGCTGCGCGAACTCGATCAGTTCCTCCGCCTTGGCGGCCAGCCAGCGTTTCGGCAGGCCGAAGTAGCGGCCGTAGAAGATGAGGTTCTCGCGGACCGTGAGCTGGGCGTCGAGGTTGTCGTTCTGCGGCACGACCCCGAGGTGGGCGCGGATCCGCGGCCCCTGCTCGTCGGGATCCATCCCGAGGATGCGCAGCCGGCCGCCGGAGCGGTGCGAGACCCCGGCGATCATGCGCATGGTGGTGGACTTGCCCGCCCCGTTGGGGCCGAGCAGCCCGAAGGACGTCCCGGGCTCGACCTCGAAGTCGATGCCGCGCACCGCCTCGAAGGTGCCATACGACTTGCGCAGCTCCTGGGCCAGGATCACCGGATCACTCACGGGGCAAAACCCTACGCCGTCGCCCTGCAGAATCCGTGCCCGGCAGGTATCACCGCAAGCCGGACTGCCCCTGGGGTTGCTGGTAGGTGGGTTGCTGCCAGGGTTGGGCCGGGGACTGCTGCAGCTCGGGTTGGGCCGGGGACTGCTGCCATGCGGGCTGCTGCGGTCCCTGGGTTGTGGGCGGGAAGCAGTCGATGTAGCGCTCCACGTAGGCTTTCTGGCCCTTCCCCTGCTCGACGTACTTCTCCACGTGGGGAAGCTGGGTGCGCATGAAATCGACGATGGCGACCGTGACGGTCTCGCCCCTGCCGTTGCGCCAGAACACCGCGGGTTCGATGTGGATCCTGTTGACGCCCGCATGGTCGAACACGTCGAGGTGGTGATTTCGTCCGGTGAGACGCATGTGTGCGATCTCCGGGTAGGTGATCTGCCCCAGCACGTCGTTGCCCTGGGTGAGGACGAACCGGCCCTCACCCATGCGGACCTGGCGGACCGGGTCGAGCAGCCACAGGAGCAGGAACAGCGGTACGAATGCCGGGGACAGCAGCAGTACGAGCAGGGCCCCGGAACCGTTGGTCAGGACGTAGATGTCGCTGTAGTTCTGGACGACGAGGACACCGACACCGATCAGGTACACCACGCAGATCAGGGGGGACAACCACTTGATCGGGTTGCGGACGCGAAACTTGATGGTTTTCACCGGGTTTTCCTTCCGTCTCGGGCGTTCGACGGGGCCCGGGACGGCCGTAGCCTAGCGTGAGCCCCTCGTGATCCCGCAGGCGGTGGACAGAAGAACCGCATGGTGTGTGACATCCCCTCATCCCCGCGGCTGGGAACATGATCCGGGGGTATCGTCGCCGTGTGTTCACCTCGCGTCCCGCTGATCTCCTCGCCGTCCTCGCCGGGGGGTTCGTCGGCACCGCCGCACGTCAGGTCGTGCTCCTGCTGGGGCCCGCCGCCGGTCTGGCGGTGGCCAACCTGCTGGGGTGCGCGCTGCTCGGGATACTGGATGCGATCCTCGGGTCGCGACGGCCACGGCTGCGGTGTTTCTTGGTCGTCGGCGGGGTCGGGGCCTTCACCTCATGGTCGTCACTGGCTGTACAGGGGCTCTCCGTGACGGGTTTGACGATCCTGGTGTTCGAGGTGCCGGCCGGGGTGGGTGCGGCGTGGCTGGGACGCCGTCTGGGAACGCGGCTGGTTCGGCTTGGGCGGACCCGGACGTGATGCCGTTGCTCGTCGCACTGGCTGGGGGAGCGGGTGCCGTGGCCCGTCATCTGGTGGATCTGGCCGTGGTGCGGCACGGGCCCGCATGGGCGGCGACGTTGGGTATCAACCTCGCGGGTTCGCTGCTGATGGGGCTCGTCTCGACCGCGGATGCGGCGGTCGTGGCCGTCGCCGGGGCCGGTTTCTGCGGCGGGTTCACCACGTTCTCGACGGCCTGCCTGCAAACCGTGCGGCTCCTCCGGGGCTGGCGGGCGGCAGCGTATGCGGTCGTCACCGCGACCGGGTGTCTCCTGTTGGCGGGTGCGGGGAGGATCCTTGCCGGTGTGGTGGCGAGCTGATCCTCCCCGTCGTTCCGTTCAGGACGTACGTGATGCCCACCGCTACGGTTCTTCGATGCCTCGTCGGTTTCACGCGAGGTTGACGTGGTGGTGCTCGAAGGAGGTGCCCTTCGCGCGTTCGATGGAGGCGATGATCTCCTCCTCCGCCTCCTTGCGGTCGGCCCAGGTGGCGCCCTCGACGGACTTGCCCGGTTCCAGGTCCTTGTAGACGCTGAAGAAGTGCTCGATCTCCAGAAGGATGTGCTCGGCCACGGAATCGAGGTCCTTCAGGTGCCTGCGGCGGGTGTCCGCGGTTGGCACGCACAGCACCTTGTCGTCGCCACCCATCTCGTCGGTCATGCGGAACATCGCGACCGCGTAGCACTG
Organism: Propionibacteriaceae bacterium; assembly: GCA_905372155.1. GTDB lineage: Bacteria > Actinomycetota > Actinomycetes > Propionibacteriales > Propionibacteriaceae > Arachnia. Next base: position 12,595 of record CAJPNZ010000058.1, on the reverse strand, counting down.
GATCAGGCAGCCGGGGAAGGTGGGTTCGGCGCCGATCACCATGGCGTCGAGGGGGTCGCCGTCGAGCCCGAGGGTGCCCTCGATGAAACCGTAATCGTAGGGGTACTGGGTGGATGTGAACAAGGTGCGGTCCAGGCGGATGCGACCCGTCAGGTGGTCCATCTCGTACTTGTTCTTGGTGCCCTTCGGGATCTCGACCGTGACGTCGAACAGCACTCGGCTCTCGGGGTTGAAGATCTCGATGCTCTCGATGACGTCGTCGCTCACTGTCGCTCCTATGATTGATGCGCCGCCGCCCGCTGGCGGCCAGTGTTCAAGCACTCTACCGGACGAGGAGCGTCGATTTGTCCCCCCAGAACATCCCGTGGCGTCCCGTGATCATCGGGGGGGTGGTCGGGGCGCTGTTGACGGCCGTTTTCATCACCGCGGTCCTTCATGGCGCGGCCTCGTCCGAAGCCGGGGCGCCGGCCTCCGTCGCCGCCTCTTCGTCCTCGCCTGCGCCGTTCCCGCAGCAGCAACCGGCCGGCCCCGTCTCCGCAGCGCCGGAGGCCGCTCCCGGCAAGCTTCCGGACCGCGCCGCGCTGGAACAGCGCCTCAACTCCCAGGACGTCGCCGCCCTGAACAAGGGTGTGCCGGAGGGGTCGTCGCTGAGCCTTGCCTACCAGGTCCTCGACGTCGAGACCGGGGATGTGCTCGCCGCCTCGAACGCCGACCAGCTCCTGGTTCCCGCGTCGAACACGAAACTGCTGACCGTCACCGCCTTGTTGTCTGTCTTCGACGGCACCGAAACCTTCGACACCACCGTCGTCTCCCCGGCTCCCGGGCAGCTGGTGCTGGTCGGGGGCGGTGATCCGCTGCTCGCCTCCGCCGCCTCCGGCGGCAACCCGAAGCGCGCCTCGCTGGAGGAACTGGCCGCGAGGACCGCGGAGAAGTTGAAGTCGCAGGGCCTGAGCACGGTGAGCCTCGGTTACGACGCCTCCCTGTTCCAGGAATCGTGGGCCACCACCTGGCCCTCCAGCTACCGCGACCAGGTGACCCCGATCTCCGCGCTCTGGGCCGACGAGGGCCGCGACGCCAATCAGGTGCGCTCCACCGACCCCGCGGCCGATGCCGCCCGAGTCTTCGCCACCCAGCTGGCCGCCCAGGGCATCACCGTCGAGGGCGGCCCCGCGACGGCCAAGGGCTCCGGGGAGGAGATCGCGAGGGTCAGCTCGCCCGGGGTTCACGCCCTCGCCGCGGCCGCGATGGAAACCTCCAACAACTCCTACACCGAGGTGCTCGGCATGCAGCTGGCCCGTAAACTGGGCCAGCCCACCACGTTCGCCGGCACGGCCGCCGCCGTGCAGCAGGAACTCACCCGCCTGGGGTTGTGGCACGAGGGGGCGGTGCTGCACGACGGCTCTGGCCTGACCCGTGAGAACCACGTCACCGCGTCGATGTTGGCCGGGGTGGTCCGGTACGTGATGACCACCCCCCGGGCATCCGTCGTGCAGGAGGGTTTCCCCGTCGCCGGGGTCTCGGGGTCGCTTGCCAGACGTTTCGACGACGAGATCTCCACCGCCGGCCGCGGCATCGTGCGGGCCAAGACCGGCACCCTGTCGCTGGTGTCCACCCTCGCCGGGACCACCGTCACCGCCGACGGCCGCGAGGTGGCTTTTGCGTTCATGACCAACGGCTCCACCGACGGCTGGGCCGCTCAGGTGTGGAGCGACCGGGGGGCGGCCCTGATCACGGGGTGCGGTTGCTGATGCAGCGCCGACCCCACGTCTCCTGGCCGCTGGCGCGGGCCGTCGAGCGGCTCCTCGCCGATCCGGGGCCCGGTGTTCCGCGACCGGAGGCGGTGCGCGAGGTCGCCGCGCTCAGGGCCGCGGCCCGCAGGGCCGGCGAACTGGCCGTCGAGCACTCGCGGTTGGGCGGCCCGGCCGCCGCGGAGGTCGCGGTGGTGGATCGTCCGGGATGGTCCAGGCGGGCCGCGGCGATGGCCGACGACCTGCTGGGCCGCTTGCCGCTCGAGGAGCAGCCCGCCGGTCCGCGACGCAGCCTGATGGGGATCGGCTACGGGCTGGGCGCGGGGATCTCCTTCGCGGCGATGGGGCGGGGTCTGCTGGGCCAGTACGACCCCTGGTCGGGGCGGCTGATGCTGGTGGCCCCGAGCATCGTCGAGGTGCGGCGCGGACGCGGCCTCGATGCCGACGACCTGCGGCTGTGGGTGAGTCTCCACGAACAGACCCACGCGGTGCAGTTCAACTCCGCGCCCTGGCTGCTCGGTCACGTCGAGGAGCTGATCGCCTCGCTCAGCGTCGACGACCCCTCCCCGGCGGAGATGACGGAGGGGATCCGCGCGGGCCGGGGGGTGGCGTCGCTGCTGGTCACCGCCGAGGGGCAGCGGCACCTCGACGCCCTCACCGCCACCATGACCCTCCTGGAGGGCCACGCCGACCTGGTAGCGGACGCCGCAGGGGCGGTTCACGTGCCCTCGGTGCGCCGGCTGCGCGCGACCTTCGCCCGTCCGGCCGCAGGCACCGGCTGGCGACGCCTGATACCCGGACTCGACAAGGGCCTCCAGTACCGCGACGGCCTGGCCTTCTGCCAGCACGTGGGCCTCCGGGCCGGGATGGGGGCGCTGACCGCCGCCTTCGCGGTGCCCGCGAACCTCCCCACCGTGGCGGAGATCGCCGACCCCGACGCCTGGCTGCGGCGGATCCACGGCTGAGGAGGCGCAAGGAACGTGGCCAGGCGTGAACTCGGACCCGTCGCGTTGAGGGTCGGGCGGGCGGTGGCGGAGCTGCTGCCCGCAGGCCCCGTCGTCGTCGGCGTCTCCGGTGGCGCCGACTCCATGGCGCTCGCGCTGGGGGCCGCGTGGGCCGCGCCCCGCACGCGCTCCGAGGTGGGGTGCGTCATCGTCGACCACGGCCTGCAGGCGGGTTCCGCCGAGGTGGCGGCGCGGGCGGCCGGGGCGCTGGCGTCGCGCGGCATCGCCGTCGAGGTGCGGCGCGTCGAGGTGGGACGCGACGGCGGGATCGAGGCGGCGGCCCGGCACGCCCGCCTGGAGGCCCTGTCAGGTGACGGGCATCCCGTGCTGCTGGGACACACCCTCGACGACCAGTCCGAGACGGTGCTGCTGGGGTTGCTGCGCGGCTCCGGCATCCGGTCGCTGGCCGGCATGTCGGTTCGGCGCGGCCCCTTCCTGCGGCCGCTGCTGGGGATCCGGCGCGCCGAGACCGAGGCGGCCTGCCGCGAATGGGGGGTCGAGTGGTGGGACGACCCGATGAACACCGACCCGCGATTCGCGCGGGTGCGCGCCCGGTCGGCGCTGGCGCTGCTGGCGTCGGAGCTCGGTCGCGACGTCGCCGTCGGCCTGGCCCGCACCGCCGACCTGGCCCGCGGCGACGCCGACCTCCTCGACGAGCTGGCGGAACTCGCCCTCGCCCGGGCCGCCCGGGACGACGCCCTCGATGTCGCCACCCTCGCCGGGCAGCCGGACGCTCTCCGGGGCCGGGTGTTGCTCGGCTGGCTGCGGAACCACGGCAGCGAGGCGACCCGGGTCCACGTCGCCGCCGTCGACGACCTCGTGCTGGCCTGGCGGGGCCAGGGCCCGGTCGCGGTGCCGGGAGGGTCGGTGAGAAGGGTCGCGGGCCGGCTCGAATGGGTGGCCGGCTGAACGGATCCGTGACGCTCCTGCCGGCAGGGAGACGGTTAAACTGGGACCGTGCCATGAAGGCAATGAAGCGGCAGCCGAACTCGCCGAGAAGAGGAATCTGATGGAAACCGGTGTTGTCCATCGCTACCGTCCCGCCGGCCTGCGCTTCCTGCGTCCTGGCGGCGCTCATGCCACATCCGCGACGGGTGACGCGAGACGAGATCTGTTATTTCCCCCGGGCTCCCGGGTGCGGGGAGCAGTGATGTCGTGAACCGTCACATCGTGATCGGCGCCCTGGCGGCGTTGGTGTTCGTGGCCGGGGCCGTCCTGTCGCTCACTCGGGGTGAAACCCTGATGGCCGTCGTGTTCGGGCTGGGTGGTCTCGCCTTCATCGTCCGCACGGTGCTCGCCGTGCGAGGTTCGTCGCGGGAAAAAGATGACTGACCGGCCACGGCATGCAGCGGAACCCCTGCTCACCGTGCGGGGACTGACCGCGTGGTACAAGGCGGGCTCCCCGGTGCTGAACATCCGGGAACTCGACATCGGCCAGCACTCCGTGGTCGGGTTGCTGGGAACCAACGGCGCCGGCAAGACCACCCTGATCAACACGCTCGTGGGGGTTCACGAGCACGCCAGCCTCCAGCACATGACCTGGCGTTCCCGCGCCACGCAGCCGCGCGACAAGGGATTCCAGCTCGGACGCTACGCCGTGTTCACCGAGAGCAGCGGTTTCGCGTACTGGTCGCTGGATCCCTACCTGCGTTTCACGTCCCGCGTCTTCGGTCGCTCGCCGACCCCGTCGCGCGTGGACGACCTGGTGGCGGGGTTCGGATTCGAGCCGTTCCGCCGCAAGACCATCGGAAGCCTGTCGACGGGAAACAGGAAGAAGGCCTTCCTCATCGCGGGGCTGAGCCTGGGGGTGCCCCTGCTCATCCTGGACGAACCCGTGGACGGACTGGATTTCGAGGGCACCGAGTTTCTCTACGACAGCCTCAACGCCTACCGCGACACCGGATCGGTGTTGATGAGCTCCCACGTCGCAGAGAGCTTCACCCGGTGCTGCGACCACCTGTACGTGCTCGACGGGGGTGACCTCAGCCGCCCCTACCCGCTGGATCCCGCAACCGACATCCGCGCCCTGCTCAAGGAACGGCACCGATGACCCTGGTCCTGCTGCGCGCCCTCACCACGCGTCGCCGCGTCGTCGTGGATGTGCTGATCTGGGGCCTGGCCTGGTTACTGGCCCCTGTGGTGGAGCTCCGGATCCCGCCGACGACGTACGTGGTGGGCGTGGCCGCCGCGTCGCTGGTGTCGTCGGGTCTGCTGGCGAACGCGACCTTCCGGGTGGACGCCATGCAGGATTACGCCCAGCTGCCGCTCCACCCGGCCCGGTTGAACCTGGCATTCGCGTCGGCCGCGTGGATACTTCTCGTGGCCGAGATCGTGGTGCCCGCCGCCCTGTTCGGCCTGCGGCTGGGGCAACTCGCCGTGCCAGACGTCTGCGCGATGCTCGTGGTGGCGGCCTGCGGTCCCCTGTCGGTGACGGCCGTGCTGGCGTCGGCCGGTGCCCGGCCGCGATGGGCCGGGCCGCTGCTGGTGCTGGCCCTCGACGGGCTGGCGGTGTGGGCCTGCACGGTGGTGCCGCCGTGGCTGGTGGCCGCGGCGCTGTCGGTCGCGTTGGCGGCCGGGCTGGTCGCCCTCCCCACCACAGGCCTGCTGCCCACCCGCGGTTCCGCCGCGATGCGCGGACGGGCGGGGACCAACTACTTCCTGCGCGCCTCGCTGGCGGACCGCGTCGTGTGGATCAACGCGGTGGGGCTGTTCGCCGTGGCGACGGTGTTCACCGTGACCGCCTGGGAGCAGGGCCTCCGGTTCCCGCTGGCGCTGGCGCTGATCGCCGTCAACAGTCCCCTGGTCACCATGATCTCCGGCGACCCCGACCTGGCGAGGCAGCTGACAATGCTGGGGCGGCCCGCGCTGGCCTGGTGGCATTACGCGGTGGCCGTCGCCGCGTTCCTGGGAACGTTCAACGCCGGGGCCGGCGTGGTGTACTGGCTGCTGGGTGCCCGCGACCTGCCGCTGATCGCCGGGCTGGTGGTCGTCGTCACGGCGCTGGAGGCCCTCGCCGTTCCCGCGCTGGAGCGTCACGCCCCGCTCCGGGGGCTCCGCACCCGACGCGACGCCTGGCGTCACCCCCGCAAATACCTGCTGCCCGCCGCCCTGCTGCTGGCCCTCGCGTGGATCCGACTGGGCTGAGGACGGCGGGTGGCGGATTCTCGCCAACCGGGAGGAAGAACCCGGTTGTGCAGCACCCAACCGCGAAAATCGCTCCCGGAGGGGTGAAAATCGGGTTGAGTGCTGCGCAACCGCGATTTCCCGGCGGAACCACTCAACCGGTTCCGGCGAGCGAGTCCACCAGCCCAGCGGCCGGCGGGGTTTCGGGGGCGGGAAGCAGCCCGACGGAGGTCGTCACCGCCTCCGACTGGCCGCCGGAGTGGGTGAGGGTGCCGTCGCCGTGGGCGGTGAGCTGGGAGGCGTGGTGTCGCAGGGCGTCTTCCACAGTGGGTTGCAGGTCACGCAGGTCGAACCAGCGGACCCCGTCGCCCGGGTCGTGGACGACGGCCGCGAAACCCTTCCCGGTGCGCTGCGCGGCGGCCAGGGATGCGTGGTGGATGCGGACGTGGTCGGGGTGCCCGTAGCCGCCGTCGGTGTGGTAGGAGACCACCAGGTCGGCGTCCACCGTCCGGATCCAGGAGGCGATATCCGCCACGACGTCGTCGAGGTCTGCCGCGCACAGCGAATCCGGTTCCGCGTCCTCCGCGGGCCCTGCGAGGCCTTCGCGGATCCAGCGCATCCCCGAGTCGCGGTAGCGGCGCCCCGAACCGGCGGGCGGATCCCCCAGGAAGGCGTGCCGGGACACCCCCAGCACCTTCAGGGCCCCGGCCAGCTCGCCCTCCCGGTGGGTTTCCAGGGCGGGGGTTCCGGCCAGGTGCGACAGCGGCCCCGGCACCACCTCGCCGCGTTCCCCGCGGGTGGCGGTCAGTAGGCTCACCTCGTGTCCGGAGGTCACCAGCCAGGCGATCAGCGCGCCCGTGGCGAGGGTTTCGTCGTCGGGGTGGGCGTGGATGAAGGCGATTTTCACAGGATCCTCCGGTATTGCTGCAGGGTATTTTCCGCGGCGCGCTCCCAGGTCATCGCCAGCGCCCGCTGCCTCCCGGTGGCGCCCAGCAACTTGCGGCGCGGCTCGTTGGCGAGCAGCGCCTCGAGGGCCTCGGCCCACATGCGGGGGTCGTGGGTGGGGATCAGCAGGCCGGTGTGGGTGTTGCAGATGGCTTCGGTCAGGCCCCCCGACGCGGCGGCCAGGACGGGAACCCCCGAGGCCGAGGCCTCCAAGGCGATCAACCCGAAGGTCTCGGAGTGCGACGGCACCAGCATCACGGAGGCGTGCCGCACGATGCGGGCCAGCGACTCGCGGTTCTGGCCGGGCAGGAAGTGCACCTGCCCGCGCAACCCGAGGTCGCCGACGAGGGTGTGCAGCTCGGCCTCGTAGTCCGCGAAGTCCGCCGAGGTCTCGCCGACCACCGCCAGATCCGGGCGGATGGCATCGGGCAGGCAGGCCATGGTGCGGATGGCGACGTCGGGGGCCTTGAGGGGTTGCAGCCGCGCGGCGAACACGACGTAGCCGGGGCGGATCCCGGGTGGTGCCCAGGGATGGGTGGCGGGATGGAACAGGTCGACGTTGACGCCGGGGCGCACGATCCGCACCCGCTCCGGATCGGCCCCGCAACGGCCGATGACCACGGCCGCCTCGTGTCGGGAGACGCACAGCACCAGATCGGACTGCTCCGCGCACACCACCTCGCCGTCGACCCGGGCGGGCGACTCGGGCGGTTCCCCGTCGCGCAGCGGCGAGTTCGGGTGGGCCGCCACCGAGTGGAAGGTCATCACGTGCGGTACCCCCCAGGCGCGGGCGACGGGCAGCGCCGCCACCCCCGACATCCAGTGGTGGGAATGGATCAGGTCGTGGGGTTCCAGGGCCTCCATGGCCTCCCGGAACTCGTCGACGTGCTGGTCGATCTCGCTTTTCGGCAGCGGGGTTGGCGGGCCCGCGGGGAGACGCCGCAGCGTCACCGACGGGGCCACGTCCTCCCGTTCCGGCTGGTCGGGGTCGGTGCGGCGGGTCAGGAAATCCACCCGCACGCCGAGCCTTCCCAGCGCCCGGGCCAGCGCGGCGATGAGCACGTTCATGCCTCCCGCGTCCGCGGTTCCGGCGCGTTCCAGGGGGGAGGTGTGCATGGTGACGAAGGCGACACGAAGTCCGGCCCCCGGCAGGGAAGGCTGATGGCTCATGATGGTTTCCTCCGGCTCTTCCGGGAACGACGTTCCCCGCAGCGATGCTACTGCGGGGAACGTCGTCGTTGGCGAAAACCGATGAGGAGGAGCCCCTTATCGGAGGGAAATCACTTCCAGGCCTCGAGGAAAGCCTTGCCGTTCTCGGCGATTTCCGAGGCTTTCCCGCTGGGCCCCATGGATGTGATGACGGCTCCTCCATGAGCGGCGGCGACGCACGATATGCCGCTCGCCGAAGCCGACGAATTGCTGGTCCGGGGGGCCGTTCCGCAGGTCCAGTCGCCGAAGGTCTCGGAGTTCTCCAAGGTGTGGGCCATGTTCTCGGCCATCGTTCTGCCCCTGAGGTAGAAGGCCGAGAACATATCCGACCCCTTGCGGTAGATGGTGATGACCTTGCCCGGGCTCAGGGCCTTGAAACCATTGAACGACTGGGGCATCTCGGGGGGCATGCCTGAGCTACCTGAATCGTCGTCGGAGGTTTTCGTCGAGCTGGGGATCCCCGTTTCCGAGGCCGGGGGGGTTGATTTCGACGTCTTGTCGTGGGTCGGGTCGGTGCTGCCGGGAGCCTGCGAAGACGCCTGCGCCGTGGTGGCGGTCGCGGACGGATCGGCGGTTTGCTGGTTGTTCCTGCCGAGGAACCACCAGGCTCCGAAGGCCAGGGCGATGACCAGGACCCCGACGAGTGCGACTATCAGGCCGGTGTGGTTTTTCTTCGGTGGTTGTTGGGGTGCGCCGTAGGGTGGCTGCCCGCCGTAGGGCGGTTGGCCGCCGTAACCGTACTGGGGTTGCCCGCCATATCCCGGCTGTGTGTAGGGCTGCTGTCCGGTGTAGACGGGTTGGGGTTGCTGCTGTCCGGTGTAGCCGGGCTGGGGTTGCTGCTGCCCGGTGTAGCCGGGTTGGGGCTGCTGCTGCCCGTTGTAGCCGGATTGGGGTTGCTGCTGTCCGTAGCCGGGCCACTGGTTGTTGCTCATTCGTGCCTCCTGCATTTCATGGTAAGGGGTGTGGGGGTTGACGTGCTCCGGGGTCGCCGGTCCTGCCCGGGAGCTTCGCGGGATCGTGTCCTGTTCGGACTGGCTGAATCGAGCCGGAGCGGTACCGATCCCCGAACGTCCCTGGTGGTTTTCCACGCGGATGATTCCGGGTTTCGCGGAGCGCCCTGCCGGTTTCGCGAGTTCGGGCAAAGAGGTGTCATCACCCTAGCTGGTCATTGCTTCCCGGGAACCACCAGGCTTTGCGACCGCCGGGGCCGCGGCGAATGCGACGATCACAACGATGCTGCTCTTCGGGGGTGGTTGCAGGGGAGTGCCGTGGGCGTTTGGTGTGGCCGGACCGTGGATCGGGGCGTGGCCGGTCAGCGTCTCCCGGGGCGCACGTGGCTACTGCCAGGCGTCGAGGAAACTGTCGGAGATTTCCGTAAGCGTGGAGAACGGCTTGTCGGGCATGAGCGTGGCCACGGTGCCGGAATGGGCCTCGGTCAGGCACATGGACATGTCATCGGAGTCCTTGCCGCAGGTCCATTTCCCGATCTTCTCGATGTCCGTGAGGTGGACGGCGTTCGCTTCGACGGTTTCTCCCGGCCCGTGGGCGGCGACGAAGAAATCCCCGTTCGAGTTCTTGTAGGTGGATGCTCCGTCCTGGTTCGTGTCGAGCATGAAGTCGCCGAATGACGTGGGCATCTCCGATGTGGTGCCGGAACCTTTGTTCTGGGTGGTCGAGGAGTGCGTGGGGTCGGTGCTCTTCCTCGTCGAGGCGGAGGGGGGATTCTCGGAGCGTTGGGTCTCCTGTGGTGCTGCGGTCTGTGTGCTGGAGGTGGGGTTCGCGGTCGGCTGGTTGTTTCTGCTGAAAATCCACCACGCCCCGAACGCGATGATCGCGACCAGGACGACGACGAGCGCAACGATCAGGCCCGTGTTGCCTCTATTCTGTGGGGGCTGTGGAGGCATGCCCTGACCGGCGGGGCCGTAGACGGGCTGAAAACCCTGCTGTCCGTAGCCAAGTTGTTGATGACTGGGCTGGGGTGCTTTGAAGGAGGGCCGCTGCGGATACCCGGGTTGCTGGGCGCCGGACTGCTGTCCCTGGCTGGGCTGGGGTGCTTTGAAGGAAGGCCGCTGCGGATACCCGGACTGCGAGGGGGGCTGCTGTGGATATCCCTGCTGCTGTTGTCCTCCGGGTACGAACCACTGGTTGTTGCTCATTCCTACCTCCTCGCCTCACATGGTAGGAGGTTCCGCGGGCGGATGTTCCGCACACGGGTCGGGGCCCCTGAACGTCCCCTCAAAGCGAGTTGCACATCCTCCGTGCACTCGTGCTAAAGTTCGTCCCCGGACGCGCGAGTGGCGGAATGGTAGACGCGCTGGCTTCAGGTGCCAGTGCCCGCAAGGGCGTGGAGGTTCAACTCCTCTCTCGCGCACGGATCGGTTCCCCCGTCTCGGCAGAGGCGGGGGCCGCTGCTTTCGGGGGTCTCGACTCAGCCGCTCGTGTGCCGGCTCATCTGCATCGGGGGTTTCTCAGTCGCCGTCGAGCAGCCGGCGACGGTTCCGGCCCGACGCCACCCAGCGCGCCAGCGGGCCGTGCTCGTTGATGAGCGTCAATCGGCCCTGGACGCGTTCGACCAGGCCGGAGTCGACTGCCAGCAGCAGTTCGTCGCGACCCTGAAGACGCAGCGTTCGGTCGGGGATGAGGATCTTCTTGTCGCGGATGATCATGGAGACCACGGCTCCGCGGGGCAGTCGCAGGTCGTGCACCCACATCCCCACCAGGCGGCCCGTGTCCGGGACGCGGAACTGCACCAGCGAGGCGTTGATGCCCTCGAGCGGGGAGGAGTCGAACTGCAACTCCCGCGGGGAGATCTGTTCCAGCACCCCGGCCCACGGGGCCAGTTTCGGCAGCAGCGGACCCTGCACGAGGGTGAACGTCACCACCAGCAGGAAGATGACGTGGAACATGTGCGAGGCACCCGGCAGCTGGTGCGTCAGCGGGATCGTCGCCAGCATGATGGGCAGCGCGCCGCGCATCCCCGCCCAGGAGATGAACAGCTGGGTCTTGAGTTTCTCCCGGAACGGCGTCAGGCAGGCGAACACGGAGATCGGGCGGGCGATGAACGTCAACGCCGACCCGATCACCAGCGCCGGGATGATCGCATCCGGCAGCTGGCTGGGGGAGGCCAGCAGACCCAGCATCACGAACAAACCGATCTGCGCCAGCCAGCCCACTGACTCCGTGAATCCCTCCGTCGTCGAGTGGTGGGGGAGGGCCTGGTTGCCGAGCCACAGCCCGGCGATGTAGGCGGCCAGCAGCTCCGAACCGCCCGCGACCCCGGCGACGGAGTAGGCGATCAGGGCGATAGCGAGGGTCGCCAGGGGGTACAGGCCTGCGCTCGGCAGGGAGATGCGGTGCAGGAAGGCCTGCCCCACCATCGCCACCGCCGCCCCGATGAGGGCACCCGCGGTCAGCTGGAAAAGCCCGTTCGCGATCATTCCCGTCACCGACATCTGGTTCCAGGCATCGGAGACCACGACGGTGACGATGATGATCGCGGGCGGGTCGTTGAAACCGGATTCGCCCTCCAGGGTGGTGCGCACCTTCGATCTCAGGGGCAGGCGACGCAGAATCGCGAACACGGCGGCGGCATCCGTCGACGAGACCATCGCCGCCATCAGGATTCCGGTGCGCAGGTCAACACCCAGCACCAGCATCGCGATGGACGAGGCCACCGCCACCGACACCAGCACCCCGACGGTCCCGAGCAGCCCGGCCCGGGAAGCCACCGGTCTGAACTCCGCCCAGCGGGTGGTGAACCCGCCGTCGAACAGCAGCAGCCCCACCAGCAGCGCGGAGATGTTGTAGGCCAGCTGGGCGTCGTCGAACCGGATCCCGAGGCCCGCCTCGCCGATCCCCAGGCCGATGCCCAGGTACAGCAGCAACCCGGGCATGGAACTGCGCGACGAGATCCGCACCGCCGCGACGCCCGCCAGCAGCACCCCGCAGGCGATCAGGACCACCATGTCCATGTCGTGATGGCTCATGGTGCGTCCTTCCTGATCGTGCGGACATTATCCCGGGTTTCGCGCCGTCAGGGCCAGAAGCGACGCGGATTCCCCGCGATCAGGTGGCTGAGCGGGGTGTGGGTCTTCAACCCCGAAGTTGGTTGAGTCAGCTCGTGAGCGAAGCGAGCGGCTGTGTCGAAACCACCGGGCAGCCGGACGGTGGATCGGACCACAGGTCGCCGACCGTGGTCGTTTTGGTTTCGACTCGATCTGCTCGCTGGCGCTCGCGGATCGGCTCAACCAGCTTGGAAGGGGTGAAGTTGGTTGAGTCAGCTCGTGAGCGGAGCGAGCGGCTGTGTCGAAACCACCGGGCAGTCGAATGGTGGATCGGGGTACAGGTCCCCGGTCGTGGTCGTTTTGGTTTCGACTCGATCTGCTCGCTGGCGCTCGCGGATCGGCTCAACCAGCTTGGAAGGGGTGAAGTTGGTTGAGTCAGCTCGTGAGCGGAGCGAGCGGCTGTGTCGAAACCACCGGGCAGTCGAATGGTGGATCGGGGTACAGGTCCCCGGTCGTGGTCGTTTTGGTTTCGACTCGATCTGCTCGCTGGCGCTCGCGGATC
>CAJPNZ010000057.1 GCA_905372155.1 Propionibacteriaceae bacterium | reverse complement strand
GGCTGGGGATTCTCGGAGCTCGGCAGCCGGTTCCGGTCCGGGGTGGGATCGAAGTTCACCCAACCGGCACCTTCCAGGAAAGCCTCGACCCACACGTGCGCCTCGGTGCCGCGTACCTGCCAGCCATCTCCGACCTCGGCGTCGCTGGCGGGGTAGAACCCCATCACCACCCGGGTCGGGATGCCAAGTTGCGTGGCCATCAGGGCCATGGCCGCGGCGTACTGCTCGTCGTCGCCGACCCACTGCTCCTGGTTGAACATGTAGGCCAGCCGCTCCGCGGTGTGCCCGGCCCTGGAACGGTTGTCGGAGCCGTTCGAGTAGAAACCCTCCGTCCGAAGCTTCTGCTCGATCATCGACAGCTGTTCGTAGTGACCAGTGGCTCCCTGGATCCAGTCCGTGGCGTTCTTGACGAGGACCTCGGGTACCCTGTCCACCCGCGCCAGGGGCGCCGCACCGCCGCGAGCTCCCCTGATTCCCTCCCGCTGGGAATCGCTGAGAGGGAGGAGGACCACGTCTGTGACCCGGAGCATGCTGCCATCACCGATCCGGGCCGTGGTGAGCGCCTGTTTGGTGTTGCGGTTGAAATGCAGTCCGCGCGCCTGCTTGCCGGATTGTTCTCCCTCGAACTCGATGCGGGCCGGTTCCCCGAAACTCGGCACCCAGACGTCGTCATACGCCCGTGCGGTTATCTCCGAGACCTGGGTGGCGACCTCCGGCCGCCAGGGCAGCTCCCGCCCCACCTGAAGATATTCCCCGGCGTTCTGGGAGACGTTGAACACCACCCCGTTCCATTCATCCATCACGGCGAGCCGGAGCCTTCCCCCCGCGGGCATTCCGGAAACCTGGAACAACACCTCATCCTTCTGATTGAGCTCATACAGCCTGTACTTGGTGAGCGGGCTCGGGTATTCCTGAAGATTCAGGGGCGGGACGACGTGGTCACGCAGCACCTGACGATGAGCGCCTGCGGATGTCAGCGCATTCACCCCGAGTGCGGTCCCGGCTGCGAGCGCTATCACCAACATCGCCGAAAGTCCCTGCCACGTGCGTCGGGACAACCCGCGGGGCTGGCGCACGAGGAACTCCGCGTTCGCCGCCCCCATCCGGCTGATCCGGTGGGCCGTGGCCCAGATGAGCAGCCCGGCCCCCAGCGCTGCCCCCAGCCACAGTGCCGTGGGCGTCTGCCGGATACCGAACGCGATTCCCAGGGCCAACCATGCCGTCGTCAACGGCATCGGCCACACCACCGTTCGCGTGAACCTGACGATCCCGACCAGCGCGGCCGAGAACAGGATCCCACCCAGAAGGGGGGCTGCCTGAGGACCCGAGAGGTCCCCGGCAGGCGTGGCCACCGTCAAGATGTCGTACCAGCCCTGGTAGGCGAGCTGCATCAACCGGGCGATGGTGGTGAGGCTTGGAACAAAACCGTTGATCGTCGTTTCCGGTAGCGCAAGTGGCCCTCCCAGGAGCAGGTAGGAAACGAGGATCGCGGCGAACCACAGCGCCGCGCTCCAGCGAAACCGGGCTGCCAGCAAGGGTATGAGGGCACCAGCCGTGATCCCGACCAGCGCCGGAAGGTAGCCGGCGACTCCCCCGAAGATCGGTTGGAAGGCCACCGCTCCCGGCAGCAACAACAACCATGCGCCCACGACCCGAGGCAGCGAGAAGGCATTCTCGCTTCTCATACCAGGCTCCCGACCGCCGGCCGCAACTCGTCCAGCTGCGCGATGTCCATGACCACCAGGTCCCCGACCCTGCGTCTGGCCAAGCCCTCGCCGTCCAAACATCTGATGGCGAACGGGAAAACCCCCAAGGGCAGAGCGAGCTGTGCGGATCGCAACGCCGCAGGACTGGGATTTCCGGTGACGAAAGCAGCCACTGATATTCCCGGCATGGAACCGTGCTTGACCACCAGCTCACGCAGCCCGTGGCCTTTCTCCCCCAGCTCCACCCCGGAGAGCCGATCCAACAGTCCCATCGCGTTCGGGAAGGGGATCTCCCCCGTCGATGTGCAGACGGTGACCTGTCTCTCCTCCCGCAGGGCGGAGACCCCCAGAGAACCCGCCACGGAGACGGCCAGCTCGAAATCCTCCGCGGACGCGTAGTCGTCGGCGAGGGTGGACAGCAGGATGAGCAGGTGGGCCCGCATGGTTTCCTCGAACTGTCGGACCATCAGCTTGCCTGTCCGGGCCGTCGTGCGCCAGTGAACGGAGCGGCGGTCATCGCCCGGGACGTACTCCCGCAGCGCGTGGAAGGAGACGTCCGAGGACGAGAGGTTCTGAGTCGCGATCCCCTCGATGTCCCGCAGGAAACCGATCGCCCCGGCCTCCAGCGACAGCACACGCGGATGAACGAACAACTCGCTCACATCAGACAGGGTTTTCTTGCGGCTCACCACCGCGAGCGGATCCGTCATGGCAGATCGCACCGGACCCAACCAGATCACCCCACGGCGTCGCGCCGGAATCGAGAAGGGTTCCTCGTGCACCTGGCCGGGGCCGAGCGGTGGTACCCGGAAGGACGCGACCTCCCCGTTCACCGGAAACTCGAGGGTGGCAGAGCCGGATGACCTGCCCGGCGCCGAACGGACCCGCACATTCCCCCTGGCCTCGTCCCCCACCTGCACCCTGGGGCGCTGGAGCTCGAACAACACCTCGTGTTCCCGTTTTCCCAGCACCGACAGAACGGCGACGAACATCACCACGACACACATCACGCACAGGGCCCTGAACTCCAACCATCCGAGCCACCACCCCGGGATCCCGGTCACTACGATCCCGGCGAGCAGGGACCACCCCAGCGCAGTGACGGACGCGACGAGGCGAAAACGGGAGATGCGCCGCAGAAACCGGGTCAGACCGGGTTTCTCGGATACGGCTGCTGTGACGGCGGGTTCTGGCACGGCGTTCAGGCGTTCATCCGGTTCGTGGGGGCTTCCACGGATGCGAGCACCCGGGCGATCACGTCGGTCGGCCTCACACCGGAGAATTCCGCCTCGGGCGACATGATCAACCGATGCGTCCACACCGGTGCCGCCAGCTCCTTGACGTCATCGGGCAGGACGTAGTTGCGCCCGTGGGCGGCCGCCCACACCCGGGCCGCCCGGACCATGGCGATCGCTCCACGGGTCGAGACCCCCATCGAGGTGTTCTCGTCATCCCGGGTGGCCTCCACCAGTCGCTGGGCGTAGTGCAGCACCGAGTTGTCCACGTAGTTGTCCTTGACCGACTCGATCATTTCCGCCACCGCCTGTTGGGCGAGCACGGGGTTGAGTCGCCGGGAACGGTCGGGTTGGGAGGACCCTGCGAGCACGTGGATCGCCGCCTCCGTGTCGGGATATCCCACCGACGTCTTCATCAGGAACCGGTCGAGCTGCGCCTCGGGCAACCGGTAGGTGCCGGCCTGCTCGACGGGGTTCTGGGTTGCGATGACCATGAACGGACGCTCCGTCGGGTAGCGCTGCCCGTCCACCGTGACCTGCGACTCCTCCATCACCTCGAGCAGCGCCGACTGGGTTTTCGGGGAAGCGCGGTTGATCTCGTCGGCCAGCACGATGGAACTGAAGATGGGTCCGTGATGGAAGGTCCAGCGCGAGGTCGCCTGGTCATACATGGTGATGCCCGTGATGTCGGAGGGCAGCAGGTCCGGGGTGAACTGGATTCGGTTGTGGCTGCCGTGAACCGAAGCGGCGATCGCTCTTGCCAGAGCAGTTTTCCCGGTCCCCGGTGCATCCTCGAGGAGCAGATGTCCCTCTGCAAGCATGCAGGTCAGCGCAAGGCGGATCACCGGGGCCTTGCCGAGCAGCGCATGCCCGACGTTGTCGGTCAGCCGCGCGAAGGTGTCCGCGAAGAATGCGGCCTGTTCCGGGTTCATGGTCATCTTGGGTCAATCACCTTTGTTTTCGGTCGGGACATTCACCTGCACCGCGCAGTGATGTCAAATCCGTTCTGGGGAACGTCGTAGTTCGGCGGGAAAACCCAGTCCGTGGACTGTCTGCTCGCGTTGCCGCTGGCGTCCACCGGCCCCACCTTCACCTTGGCCACGTCATCCTCATCGGCGGGGTTGGGCACCTCACACTTGACTCTTTCCCCGGGTTGCCAGTTCTGCAGGGTCACCTTGAAGGCGCTGCATCCTCGTCCGTGTTCGTCCGGGCACTCGGCCTCATCACCCCTGGTCAGGGTCGCCTTCGTGTCACCCCATGTCGATGCGCAGGACTCGGCGGAGTAGTCGCTCCAATCGCCGTACTCGTTCTGTGTCCTTGCCTTCACGCAGACATTCTGCTTGCGGTTATCTCCCTTGTCCACGGAACCGGAGAGATCAGTCGTCGTCCACGTCTTGGTGTCGGGGCTCTTTCCATCGGCCTTCACCGTGCTGGTGAGCTCGACCTGTTTGACCCGTGCGCCGTTGCTGGTGCCGGGCACCTGCCAGCGCAGGGTCACGTGATCCACCCCGGCCTCGCTGCTCACCACGGGTGCCTGGGGTGGTCCGTAGGCGGTAACGGTTGCGGTCGTCGCCTCCCCTTCGGAGGTCTGCCCCAGCACGGTCGCGACGGCGACAAGCCGCACGGTCACGGCCTGTCCCAGCTGGAAGGCCGGGCTGCTGACCACCGTCGTGCCGGGTTTCACCGTTCCGGAATGCCCCCCGGCACTCCACCGGTAAGTGATCTCATCCGCCTTGATCCCGGTACTGGAGGCCGCCCCGAAGCTGAACTCGACCTCCGACCCCTTTCCGGTTGGTTTCAACGAGAATCCGGTCGGCGCTCCCGGCGGCTTGAAGGCGCGCACGGCGTTCGAGGACGGCGAAGCAGCCGACCATTTGCCGGACTTGTTGGTGGAACGTACGGAGAAGGTGATGGTCTCGGTGGAGGGATCCATCGGCGTGGTGCAGCTGGTGTCCTGCTTCTCCGGGCACACCTCCTTGCCGTTCGCATCGGTCACCACGTAGCGGAAGTTCGAGTCCCCGTTCGGATTGCCGGGCTGTGACCACTTGATGTTCGCCCGGGGTCTCACCGAACTCGACGTGCTGTCCATGGTCACCGTGGGTGGCCCCTGATTCGAGGGTGCGCCGGCCGGGATCTCGGCCCGCGACTCGTCACTGGTCGGTGCATTGAGTTGGTTGTTCTCGTCGGTCAGCCGGTTGTGGGCCGTCACCGTGAATGTGTAGGCCTGCCCGTTCGTCAGGCCCGTCCACGTGAGGTTGGTTGCGGCGGTCTCCTGCTTCTGACCACCCGGGTACATCGTGACGGTGTACCGCGTCACAGGTGATCCACCCCCCGGAACCGTCGCAGGTTCCCAGGTCAGGGCGATCTGTTGGTCCCCGAAGGCCGCGGTGGGAGCGGAGGGCTTCGAGGGCAGCGCATCCACCAGGATCTCGTTGCTCGGTTCGGAGTGCGGACTGCGGGAATTCAGATCTCCTTCCGCCACTTCCGCCTTGACGGTGAAGGTGTAGCGGCCGCTGTTCGCCAGCCCGGGAATGTCGCACGTGGTCTGGAGACCACAACTCTTGCTTCCCCCCTGCCAGAAGACGGTGAACCCCTTCGGGGTGGCGCCGCGCCACCCCCTGTGAACCCATGAGACCCGGGCCGTCTGAGAACCCGCGTATTGGGCCGTCACCGCAGTGGGGGCCTTGGGGACATCCTTCACGACTATGCGGATCACTCCTGTGCGTTCCCGAGAAGGATCCTTCGTGGCATCCGCGACCCGGAAGGTGACCAGAACGTCATCGACGGTTTCGGCCCCGGTCCCGGAGTCCGTGGGGGTCACATTGATCACGCTGCCCTCGTGGGTGACCGTTGCCGACCCGCGGACCTGTGGGCTGCCGACCAGGGTGATCTCTCCCCCGGCATCCGCGAAGGGGTTCGTGACCCATCTGGCCAGGTCGAAGGAAGCCGTGCTGCCGACCCGCCCATCGCGCTCCACGATCTCCGTGACCGTCATGGGAGGCCTGGTGGATGCGATCACGGTGACTGGAATGGTCATGTTCACCGGTGCGGTGGAGCCGTCGTGGACCTGGACGATCACGGAGCCCGTGGAACCGACCGGGGTTCCCTTTGGCACGGAGACGTTGAGTTCCTGACCGGAGACATCGGCCCGTACCGGTCCGTCGGTGTTCACCAAGGAGTAGGCCATGGTGTCGTTGTCACCCGGGTTCGGGTCCGAGACCATGGCACTCAGTGAGATCTGTTGAGGCGCCTCATCGGGGGCGACCTTCAGCTGAGTGGGTCGCAGCTGTGGAGGTTGCTGCCCGTCGCCCTCGACGATGACGCTGAGGCTGAGTTTGCTCTTGAGCGCGGTCGGATCGTCCATGGACTCACCGTCGGTGACCTCGAAGGACACCGTGGTCTGCCCCGAGAATTTCTTGTCGGGGGTGAACTCGATGGTCTGGTCGTCAATCACCCGGACGCCGTTGTTGCCCACCTCGGGGCTCCCCCCCGGTCCCGCCACCACCGAGTCGACACTGGTCAGGCGTGCCGCGCGTCCCGGCCTGGTGACCACCCAGTCGGCGAACCGCACCGTCAGCGGCTCCCCGGCCTTGACGCGGGCCTGACCCCTACCCGTGTTGATCGCTGGTGGGATGGTCTGGCGACCGGGTACCACAATGGCGGCCCTCGACGACAGCCCATCGGAGTCGGTGACGGTGTAGAGCACGATCTGCCGATCATCGGCGAGGGGGACCGTGACCGTCCCGCCTTCGACCGTAGCCGGGGACTCGGCGGTAACCTTCAACTCGGAGACGACTCCGTCCGGGTCGGAATCGTTCTCCAGCACGGGAACCTCCACCTGTTCCACACCCACGATCGCAGCGGTGGGAACCACGTCATCATTGGCGACGGGCGGCTTCGGTGGAACATCCGCGGAGACCCGAACCGTGACGACTCCCCTGTCCGAGACCCCACCGCCGTCCGTGATCGTGTAGTACAGGTGATAGGTCCCTTCCTGGGCAGGGGTCACCACCAGGATCCTCTGCCCGCGGGTCTGCGCCTGCGGGTCCCAGCTGTCATCGGTCGCGGTGGCGGAACCCTTCACCAGCTGCAACTGATCTCCATCGGGGTCGATGTCATTGGCGAGAGCTGGTATCTCCAACCTGGTGGACGGCCTGGCCGCAACCTCATCGGCCACCGCGACAGGGGCCTGATTGGCTTCGGGTGGGGGCACGACACCGACGCGGATCACGCCCTCCCCCTCTGCTCCGAAACGGTCAATCACGCGGTAGGTGAACGTATCGGTGCCGGCACTCCCCCTCGATGCGTCATAGACAAGGAAGTTTCCCTCGATCTTGACGGCGCCGAGTTTCGGCACCTGGTTGCCGAGTCCACCCAGGGTGACCGAGTCTCCATCAGGATCTATGCCGTCCAACGGCACCGGTATCCGCACGGAGGAGCCTGCGAAAGTCCGGGAGTCGATCTGTTTCGGGGTCGGTTGTTCGTTGTGCTCGTCCTTGGCCCGGATGTTGATGGTCACCGTCGTCGATGCCGGGTTTCCCTGCGAGTCCCGGACGGTGTAGATGGCCTCCGCGGTACCCGCCTGGCGACCAGCCCGGAACCGGACCGCGCCGTTGGAGACGAAGAACTCACCCAGTTCGGGGGCGGAGCGCACGTCGAGATCCGGCGACAACGAGAGGTCGAGATCCGCAGGAGAGTGATCGTTGCTCAGCACCGGCACGGTCACCAGGTCCCCGACCCGCACCACCGAGTTGTCCGGCATGACCACCGGGGACTGCACCGTGGAAGGGATTTCCTTCGGGATCACCAGTACCTTCGCCGTCGCCGAGGCGTGCCCGTTGCTGACGGTGTAGGTGAAACTCTGTGGCGAATCGATTCCGGCCGGGGCGGTGATCCGGAGCAGCGAGTGCCTGACCACCTCGATGTTCAACCCGGGTGCATCGGTTTGGGACACTGCCTGGATTGCCAGCACCCCGCCCGCCGGGTCGAAGTCGTTGTCGAGCGCATTGATGCTCAGGGAACCGTTTGCAGGCAGCAGCCCCAGATCGTTCTCGGGCACAGGCTGAAGCCCTGAGGAGTTCGGATCGATGACGTCGACCCGAATACGGCCCTTCGCGTTGTTGGGGCCATCGGTGATCCCGTAGGTCAGTGTGTAATTGCCCGCCTTCGACGCCGTGAAACGAATGGTTCCCGCCTGGTAGTCAGGTTTCACCTCCACCCCATCAGGTGCTGGGAAAACCTCCACGAGCTTCAGGTCGTCGGAATCAGGATCCGTGTCGTTGCTTCGGGGATCGAGTGTGATGGCGTGCCCGACCGTCGCGACGTAGTGGTCGTTGTTGGCCACGGGTGGCGAGTTGGTGGACCCCGGCGAGACTTGCGCGGTCAGCTCCCCGGAGGCCGCGTCCCTGCCGTCGGAGACCGTCAGGTTCACCGAGCGCCGCCCCGGTCCTCCCTTCCCGAGATCTTTCACCGAGACGTAGCCATCAGGACGCCACGTCATCTCGAGGCTGTCATCCTCGGCAGCGGCCTGCTGAAGATAGATGGGATCGCCATCCGGATCCACCCAGTCAGCGAGCACCGAATACCCAGCAGATGCCCGCTCGCTCAGGTTGACCTGGCTGTCGCGGATCTTGTGGGGTGCGGAGTTCTCGTTCTCCGCACGAAGACTGACCGTGACGGTGGCGACGTTCGAGACATCCACCCCGTCGAAAGCCTGATAGGTGAACGTGATCGGCCCCTTGGCATCCGCGGGTACCTCAATGCGAAGCGCACGGCCCTCCTTGGCCTGCGAAACCTTGACTCCCTCGGGGACTTTCTGGACTATCGCGGTCAGCACGTCACCGTCGAGGTCGATGTCGTTGCTCAGGACAGGAAGCACCGTCGCGGTTCCCGGCCGGGCGCCCAGCTCGTCGTCCACGGCCTGCGGCGGGTGCTGTTCCTCGGAGAACTCGCGGTTCTGGGACTTCTCGGTATCCTCGGTCTCCTTCTCCCTCTTGTCATCCACCAGCTGGGACTCGACCTGCTCCCAGTTGTCCACCTTCACCATCTGTTTCAAGGGCAGGAAGACATCACCGGTGACCTCGTCATTGATGACGATCACCTTCCGGTTGGTGCGGAAAACAGGTTGCTTGGCAGCGGCCAGTACAGGATGCTGGGCCCGTTCGTACTGATCACCCCCGCAGTCGCGGACGTAGTAGCCAGATTCCGCCCACAACGCATAGGTGCATCCCTCGAGCTGCACGGGCGCGGTCGGTTTGCCACTCGGGATGCTCTCCCGGGTCACCTTGCCAGAGGAGATCTCCACCCTGAGCAGCTCCGACGGCGTGGCGACGACGACCGTTCCGGAGGGCCCCGAAGGCTGCTGCAGGACCCCGCTCGTGAACCCTTCCTCCGTCACGGAACGCCCGTCAACGGTCAAGGTGGTACCGTCGAGCACCACGACCTTGTCCCCCACCACCGTCAACTGGGCCGATTCCGAGAGCCTTCCCTCGAGTTTGCGCCCCTGCTCCTTGACCACGGCCTCGGCCCCCACGCCCGTGACGGTGTAGAGCTGCCCGTCCGCGGTCAACACGTACCCGATCCCGTCTGCGCCAACCGCGATCCTCGGAGTGTCCAGCCCTTTCAGGAGCGGCTCGGAAGTGAGACTGAAGCCCGCTGCTCCCCGGGTGTCGGTGGCCCACACCCGGCCCTCACCCCGGTCCGCGAAAAGCACCTCGTCGCCACCATGGGCCATCAGCACCCCGGCCACAGCGGCCTCACCGAGGAAGGTGAGGGAAGCCACGTCCACGGGGTGCACCGTGTCGGAGCTGCGCACCAGGACATTGCCTGCGGACTGGGTTACGTCGAAGGAACTGGAGGGGGGGCGAAGTGCACCGTCGATCGTCTGGGACTCATGATTGAGATGCCCCACCAGTCGCTTGGTCTGATTGGTCACCCAGACGCCACCGTCGTTCAACTCGACATCAGCTGCGGGCACCCCCCGATGGATCAGGGCGAGGATCCCGAGAGAGAGCGCGACAAGACCAACCAGTGCGGTCTCAACGCGCTTGCGCGTGACCAGAGCCATGCGTTCTTCTCCCTACGTTCTCGCCGGTCGTGTGATCGGTCCTGGCAGCCCCATCCATTAACCTTCCGGCAGATGCCCGGACTGAGTCGAACATTAAAGGCTCACCCGGGTCCGTCTCCAAACCGCGGGGTGTACGGACCTGTACGAGACTAGCTCCTCCAAACATAATGCCTAGTCAGACCCATTTACCTTTCCGGTTCAGATGTAAATCAATTCGGTTGAGGATGGCGATCCGTGCAGATGGTCCTCCTTTTAGATGACGCCCTTTAGGGTAGTCCACATGCTCCCTCCACTCAGCCGCGGTGCCCTGACCCAGCAGATGGCGGCTGCGCGAAGCAAGGTTGGGCTGTCCATCAGACGCGCTGCGGCCATAGCCGGGGTGCCCGCATCGACCGCTCAGGGATGGCTCGAGGGCAGACACCTACCGACCCCATCGTTGATGCCGCAGTTCATCACCCTGCTACGCGCCCTCCAACTCGTCACGGTGCAGAACGAAACGGCCTGGGTGGATGCCCTGAACCGGATGCGCCGCTCCAGCATCGTCGCGGAACCCCCGTACGTTGGGCTGCGCCCCTACACGGCCACGGAGGCCAGCATCTTCGCCGGGCGGGGACGCACCTTGGAAGAGCTCCTGGAGGCATGCTCTCAAGCCCGCCCTCCACGGATCGTGACGGTCATCGGAGCACCCGGAACGGGAAAGTCATCCCTCCTGGCCGCGGGGCTGATCGGACGCGGCACCGCACCGGACGGTCCGCTGTCACATCTGTCACCCGTCCAGTTGACGGTACGTGACGTGCTCGGTTGGAAAACCCCCAAGGACGCGACCCTGCTGGTCATCGATCAGTTCGAGGAGCTGCAGCAATTCGAGACGGCAGAGGTCGAGAAACTCGTCACTGCTTTGTGCCACCTGCCCGATCACGTGACCTGTGTGATCGGGCTGAACGCGAACGTGGTGGGGGCCGTGCTCCACCAGGAGCGCCTCGCACCGTTCCTGACCACCCCTGTTCTCGTCGGTCCCCTCACCACCGCCGAGTATCAACAGATCATCGAGGCCCCTGCCCGTCACCATGGCCGCGCGGTCTCCCAGGAACTGACCCAGGTGCTGATCCGCGACCTGCACCAGTACGGCTACCCCGATCCGGGAATCGTGCTGCCATTGCTGTCACACACTCTGCGACGCTGCTGGATAGCCGCATCGGGGGACACCCTCACGGCCTCCGACTACCTGACCTCGGGTGGTCTGTGGAGCTCGCTGAACGACGAGGCGGAGACCGTCTGGCAGGCCCTGCCCGCGGGTGATCGCCCGATGGTGAGTCGTCTGATGCTGTCGCTGGTCGTCGTGGACGCGAATCGACTGCTTCGGCGCTCGATTCCTTTCAGCGCGTTGTCAACGCAGATGACCCGGGTGGCGGAGGCCTTCATCACGTCCCGCCTCCTGACCCGCAACGACGAGCATCTCACCATCACCCACGATGCTCTCCTGACCCGCTGGCACCGGCTGCGCAGCTGGGTGGAGCAGGAGGAGACGACGCTGCTGGTGGGGCGGCGCATCCATCTGGCAACGAAACTCTGGGACGAAGGAGGTCGGGCACCGGAAGGCCTGATGCCGGCGGAGGCGGAGATGTGGCAGTCCTGGGCGAAAGCAGAGAACGCCCCGGTGCTCTCGAAGACCGAGCACGAGTTCATCGATGCCTCGCTCGCGTTGGGGCGCGCCCACGAGAAGGAGCAGGATGCGCACCTGAGGAGTGCCCGCGGCCAACAACGCAAGGCGATCGGGTTCGCCGCGCTCGCCGTGGCCCTCGCGATCGTGGCCGCTTTCCTGGGGATCCGATCCATGGGCCTGGCCAACCAGGCCAGCACGGCAGCTCGCGACGCCCGGGCGCAGCAGATGGCCCTGGCCTCGAATCAGATCCGGGGCACCGACCCGAACGAGGCCGCGCAACTCGCCGTCGCCGCTCATCGGCTGGAGGAAAACTCCGGCACCCGTTCCGCAGTCATCGAATCCGCAGGAACGGTCGTGCCGCAAAGAGTGAATGGAGCCGCGGGAAACACTTTGGTGGCCACCGCTGCGGACAGCCCTGTCGTCGTGCGAGGAGACAGCCAGGGTGTACTCGGCATCTGGCGTGATGGGAATCTCGGGGCGAAGCCCGAGCTCGTCCAGACCGACGGAGGACAGTTGTCCGCGATACGTCCGGCGCTGCTCGCCGGACGATACCTCGTGATCGTCACGGGGCAGAGAACGGCTTCAGTCTGGGACCTGACCTCGTCCGCCCGCAAATTGGGTGAGTGGGCAACTGCCGGGGTTACTTACCACAGTGCCGCCTGGCAGGGACCCGTGGCCCTGATCGGGAATCTTCGCGGCGAGGTGCAGCGCATCGACCTCGCGAATCCGGATCGCCCCGAGGTGCGCAGTCCCCTCACGATCAGGGAGAAGAACGCGGTGACGGCGTTGGCAGCGACCGCTGATCTCGTCGTGGCCGGGGGTCCCCGTGACCGGCTCGTCCTGTTCGATTCGGCAGGAGTCGCCCTGCCGGATTTCCAGGCGCCCGGCCCGGTGTCGTCCCTGGACGTCTCGGAGGACGGCACGGAGATCCTGATGGGAAGCACCACGTCAACGGCTCTGTTGCTCGAGGTTTCCGGCGCCACGCTCCGAACCATCCGCGAGTTTCCCTTGGAATCGGGTGCGCACGCGGTCACACACATGGGGCAGCGGATGGCGCTTAGCAGCTCCCGGGGTGGGGTCGTGATCGTGAGCAGGGCGGGCGAGGTCATCGGACGGCTTCCCCTCCGAAGCGTCGTGACGAGCATCTCCGCGGGCTCTGCCGGCCTCCTGACCGGAACCACGCAGGGAATTCGTCGTGGCCGTCGCACTCCGTCCTGCTGCACGAGACCGACCTCGAGATCCATGACGTCAAACATCTGGACGGGAAAACCGTTGTCACGACCGGGGCCGGACCGCGTGTCCTGGACTCTTCCGTCCCGGCCCCATTGGATGTGGCGGTGCCGGCCAGCCCTGATGGCAGCGGCTACCTGCCCCTTGTCACATCAGATGCCACGGGCAACCTCTTGGCAACCCAGTCCCGCAACGGGAAGATTGTTCTTCTCCGGTTCTCCGGCAACGGATACGAGCTGGAACAGACCATCGAGGAAACCACCGCGGCGGAACTGATGCTTTCCCCCGATGGCAGGCACCTGGCCGTCGGGCATCGAGGTCAGGCCGGGTATGTCCTCTATGAACGAAGGGATTCCGGTTGGGAACTCACCGGAGGACTCCGCGCAAGGCAGGGTGGGATCGCCTTCAACGCCGATGGCACACTCGTGGCTGCCCCGAGCGCCACCGGAACAGGCTACGTCGTGGCCGCGGTCACCGGTTCCGGGCCGGAGCTTCTGGTGGAGACGGAGTTACCCGGCCGTGTGGTCCCCAGCGCCTTCGGTTTCTCCCCTTCGGGGCTCTTGGCCGTGGGGGGATTGAACGGCGAGATGTCGATCATCGACCTGAGCACCCCCGCAGCTCCACGCGTCATGACCCGGATCTCCGAGGCCCACGAACCCTTGGAAAGGTTGCGATTCAGCCTCGACGGAAACCGCCTGCTGGCCACCGGAGCCGCGGGAGATCTGTGGGTCTGGAACCATGCGGAGAAAGACCCCGTCCTGGACCTGCACATCGAACATCCCTCGGTCTCGATCGCCGGAGCCGACCTCTCCGACGACCAACTGTTGCTGGCCCTCTCCGACAACACGGTCGTGGCCTGGCCGAGCAATGCCACGGCGGCTGCCGACCTGTGCTCCCGTCTGGGGGATCCCCTGACCAGCCAGGAATGGGCCCGGCTGGTGCCCGGTGTTCCCTTCATGAACGGCTGTTCCTGAGCCAGAGGATCACCCGCACAAGCCTTCATCGTCCGCGAATGATTGCAGGAAATGCCGGGTCACGATCCGTAGAACGGCACGTCGTTGATGGAAAGCGACGCCCCGTCCGAGCCGTCATGGCCGGGAGGCGATGTCGGCGATGGCCCCCACTCAAAGAATTCGTCGACAACTTCTCTTCTCATGCCGGGAGTGGTGGCGATCACTTCAGCCCAGCTCCGGGGAGTGACGATTTCCTGCCCGATGCGCCGCGGGTTGACGAGTCGGGCATAGCACTGCACCCAGTGATGCGCCGGGTCGCCGCTCCTCGTCGAACGCGCCCGGGTTTCCCGGCGCAGCGACGAACTGAGACCCGACGACAGGAAGGATTCCGTCGCCTCCTTCCAGTTCATGATGATCCGGTGGTCGTAGTGGTTCTGCTTCCCGTTGACCACGAAAATCTCGAAAACGTCGTCGCCACGGTGCCTTGCCCACAGGCAGGTGAAGGCCTCGCTGCCATGATGCCGTTCCCGATCGCTCACGCCGCCCTCCCGCTGAGACATGGCCGTTGCCGCGAGCGCCCCCAGAAGCCAGGGGAAAACGCTTGCGCCCTGCACGATGCGAGGCATTGGTTCGGTCACCTTGAAAGCCAGGATGGCGAGAAGAAAAACGCCCCCCAGGATGACGAGGACATGGACGCGGAGTTTCCTGAGGAGCAACGAGAATCCACAGCCGATCAGGAAGAGCGGCAGGGGGATCCAGCAGTGGCTCGCAGGAACGATGAGGGACGCCATCAGTACCCCGATGATGCAGGCGGATGCAGCGAACTTGTTGATCCACGTGACCTTCCCCCGCTCCTCCCTGTGCCTCGGTAGGAAGTCCTTCTCCTGGCGCCACGAATGCGTGAGTTCGAACCACAGTCCGCGCAGGCGCTGCTCGCGCTCTTTCTGATTCCCCGGGTGGAGGGCGTCCGCCAATGACTCACATGCCTGCGTGAATCCGCCGTCCCGCGAAGAGGGCGCCGCGGATTGCCGTACCACCTCCTCGACACACTCCGAGGCGACATCCCAGCGGTCCTCGATGAGCATCGTCCGGGCTTCCGTTAAAACGGGTCGCAGGTCCGGGCGCTCAATGCGCTCGCATTCGAGCAGGAGGAGCTCCACGCACACCACCGCGATCCGGTTCGGGTGGTCCAACCGTGGTTCTCCAACGTCCCGGAAGGGCATCAGGGAAGGATCAGCGGGGGCCTCGCCATCGCCGCGTCCTGATGGCTGGTGGGGTTGCGGTCCCGGGGGCGGGGGATCCGGCGCTGCCGCGGAACGCCTTGGTCCTCCGGGTCCTCCTCGTTTCCCGGGTGCGAGCAGTTCCCGGACATCGATGCCGAGAATCTCGCCCGCCTCGATGACCGCCTTGGTCCTCCGCCAGTCAAGTGGAAGTCTTCGTTCGTGGACCTGGGTGCACAAAACGGTGAGGGCAGCTGCCCACTGCCTTCTCCCCACCAGTTGAATGACATTGACGAAGTCGGATTGAGGTGGTTGCGGGACCTGGGCGGCGTTGATGAGAAGCCGGCGAAGGATCCTGTCCTCGAAGTTGTCGCGTCCGGCGCTGTGGTTCGCGCTCACCACCACGCTGTCGTGTTCATCGACGAAGGCCTGTGCGTCGATGCCGTCCACCCGCGCCTCAACCACGTGTATCGCAGGGCGGCCGTTTCGCGATTTCTCGCCCCGGCGAGAGCCCGTGAGTCTTCGACGGGACGCCCGGATGATTCGAGGACACTCGCCGCCAAGGAGTCCACGTCCTCGACGTTTTCGCTGGCGTTCCCGGGCTCGTTGAAACCGGCGCGAGGGGGTGGCGGAAGTTTCGCATCCGTTTGCTCGATCACCCGGTTCGAGCACGCCTCGGGCAGTCCCAGGGCCAGCACGAGGTTCGTGAGGTTTTCCGATTCACCACCGGAGATCCTGGAGTTGTTCTCGTGGAGCCCAGAACAGATCGCCTCCACCGCGGTTCCGTACTCACCTGCGGCGGTTCTCCCAAGCGCGTCGGCGATCTCCCTGGGCGACAATCCGTCGGTTGCGGCCAGAAACAGGAGCAGCCTCCTGCGAACGTCTTCGCCATCTTCCGGGCGGCGCGGTTTGCTCATGACGCGCCCGCCCCCGCCATCCCGGAGATCGCAACAGTTCTGTCCGAAATTGGTTGTTTCACGGCCATGAGCGCAGGGACCCTGCCGGGGTCACCACTCACTGCCCGGCATGAAGGACCAGACCAAGTCCTTGTCGAGCGCGTTCCAGAAGTCCGGAACGGATGCCACCTCCGATACCGTGTGGCACTTGACCGCCCTTCCCGGTTCCCTGCCATTGACGTCGAGCAGGAGCACACCGTAGCTCGGGTCCTCGTGGAAGATGTAATGGCCTCGGGAACGTTCGTACAGGGGCATCCCGCTTTCAACGCCATCCATGCGGTCGCTGTCATTGAATCGTTCAACGTCCTTCAGCTCCTTGATGCCGTCTCCGAAAGAGACGGAGCACAAACCGTTGTGGATTTGTTCGTAGAAGGATTTGAGAGGCTCCGGGACCAAGCTCCAGACAGGGCGGATGTTCTTCGAGTGGTGTTGCTCGTCGTCCGGGGAGGGCCACGTCGGCTGGAAGGGATTCCCGCCGCAGAAGTGCTCGACCTCTCCGCGGCGATCGACGAGGGTGTAGACGACGATGTACCGTCCGCCCCACAGCGCCAGCTGCGCATCGGCGCAGCACGCCTCCATGACCCCGAGGGACTCTGGCAGCACATCGCCGATGCAGCCGCGCATGAGGGAGATCATCAGGCGGACGCGCTCGGCTTGGGGCAGCTCCGGCAGCCGCCTCCAGGCGCCGGGAACGGGCGCCTCGGCGGGGACCGGATCCTCGACGAGACGTACGGGGTCGTGCCCTTTCGTGGGTGCGTTGCGGTAGCCCGAGAAGAACTCCGGCCTGTCTGGAAGATGCCTGCGGCTGAACCGGGAGAAGAACTTCATCGCCGCTGCCTTGAATGACCGTGTTCTGTTTCGCACCAACGGTGCGCGCCGCTTCAGCTTATCGGCGAGCCGCTCAACGGCGGGGAACGGCGTTGCGAGGGGCACCATGATGACTGACGGCCGGGTGGCAAACAGGGCCTGGGTCCTGTTGCAAAAAATGCTGTCCGAGCGAGGACGCGCCGGGCATGACTTTCGCAACAGGGCCTAAGCTCGCTGGGTGCCGCATTCCCTGAATCGCCGGATCCTGGAGCTGGCCCTGCCCGCCTTCGCTGCGCTGGTCGCCCAGCCCCTGTTCGTCATGGCCGACACCGCGATCGTCGGACAGCTGGGCACGGATCCCCTGGCCGGGCTGGGGGTGGGGTCCACGCTGACCCTGGCGCTGGTCGGGGTGTTCGTGTTCCTCGCCTACGGTTCTACCGCCACCGTGGCGCGCCTGGTGGGGGCGAACCGGGAGAAGGACGCGGCGGAATCCGGGGTTCAGGCCATGTGGCTGGCCCTGGTCCTCGGTGCGGTGGTCGGTTTGGTTTCCTGGGGATTCGCGCCGCAGCTGGCCGCTTGGCTCGGCGCCGGCGGAGCGGTCCACGAACAGGCCGTGGCCTACCTCCACTGGTCGCTTCCGGGGCTGCCCGGAATGTTCCTGGTGCTGGCGGCGACGGGGACGCTACGCGGAATGGCAGACGGCCGCACCCCCATGGTCCTGGCGATCGGCGCCGCGGTCCTGAACCTGGTCGGGGACGTCGTCCTGGTCTTCGGTCTCGGCATGGGAATCGCGGGTTCGGGGGCCGCCACCGCGTTCGCCGAAACGCTCATGGGGTTGACTGCGGCCGGGATCGTGGCCCGCGGCGCGGCCGGGGTGGGGGCGGGGTGGCGTCCCCGGCTGGCGGGAATGCGGACCAGCCTGTTGGTCGGTGTTCCGTTGCTGATCCGCACCCTGGCGCTGCGCGCCGCCCTGCTGCTGACCACCTGGACGGCGGCCCGTTCGGGTGCCGTGGCCCTGGCTGCGCACCAGGTCGGGTTCACGATCTGGAGTTTCCTGCAGTACGTGCTGGATGCCCTGGCGATCGCCGGGCAGACCCTCATAGGGCAGGCCCTCGGGGCTTCCAGGCCCGGTGAGGCCCGGGCGCTGTCACGCCGCATGGCCGGGTGGTCGCTCTGTGCCGGCCTTCTGCTCGGGGGCGTAACCTTGTTCGTCAGGCACCCCCTGGCCGCGCTGTTCACCCCGGACCCGGGGGTGCGTGACGCGGTGGCGGCGGTGCTGGTGGTGATCGGTTGCACGCTGGTGATCGCGTCCTGGGTGACCCTGTTCGACGGGGTCCTGATCGGCGCCGGGGACGGCCCCTACCTGGCCCGCGCCAGCCTGATCACGCTGGCCGTGTACGCGCCGCTGGCGCTGGCCGTGGCCCGGTTCGCCCCCGGGGGTGTGCCGGGCCTGGTCTGGTTGTGGCTGGCGTTCACCATTGGTTTCATGGGGGCCCGGGTCGCGACCCTGTGGTGGCGGGAACGCTCGGATGCCTGGCTCGTCACCGGCTGAGATTCGGGAGAACCTCATACAGTGGTCCCATGGAAGATTCAACCAGACCCCTGAATCTGGAGGCCGACCTCCTGGTGATCGGCTGGGGCAAGGCCGGCAAGACCCTGGCCCGGGATCTCGCGTCCCACGGCAGGCGCGTGGTGCTGGTGGAACGCGACGACGCCATGATCGGCGGCACCTGCATCAACGTGGCCTGTGTCCCGACCAAGACCTTGGTCAATCTCGCGGAGCGACGCGGCGACCGGGACCCGGACGAGTATCTGAAACAGGCCATCGCTTCCCGGGATGCCCTGATCGACAAACTCCGGGCCGCCAACAAGGCGTTGCTCTCCGGCCTGGAGACCGTCACCCTCGTGCGCGGCGAGGCCCGGTTCGCCGGCCCCCGCAGGATCCGGGTCCGGTCCGGGGAGGAGACCCTCGACATCACCGCCGGGGCCGTGGTCGTCAACACCGGAACCTCCCCGCTGATGCCGGACGTCCCGGGTATCCATGGGAGGTTCGTTTACGATTCCACCACCATCCAGC